>NZ_JCAFYN010000001.1:0-361469 GCF_059374735.1 Enterococcus sp. GPZ-007
TAAGTTGTAGGTACCGAATGATTAGGCACTTACTATAATTCAATGTATCTTCTAATATGCTTAGGAGCTTTTCCAAACAAAAAACCCCGCTGCGATCAGCGAGGTCGGATATTCATTATTTAGCTAATGAATCTTTTGCTTGGTCAGCTAGTGCAGTGAAAGCAGCTGCGTCGTTAACTGCTAAGTCAGCTAACATTTTGCGGTTGATTTCGATACCGGCAACTTTAAGACCGTGCATTAATTTTGAGTAGCTCAAGCCGTTCATACGAGCTGCAGCGTTGATACGTGCAATCCACAATTTGCGGAAGTCGCGTTTCTTTTGACGACGATCGCGGTATGCGTAGTTGTATGAATTCATTACTTGTTCTTTAGCTGTTTTAAATAGAGTGTGTTTAGAACCGTAGTAACCTTTAGCTAGTTTTAGTGTCTTTTTACGACGTTTACGAGTTACAGTTCCACCTTTAACACGTGCCATGTTTAATTCCTCCTAATAAATAAATCATTGAATTTTTTTAGTTGTAAAGCGGGTTGCGCAATTATTTCATGCGTGCCAATTGTTGGCGGATACGTTTGTAATCGCCTTTAGCTACCATAGACGCTTTACGTAATTGACGACGTTGTTTTTTCGTTTTTCCGTGGAAACGGTGACTTGTAAATGCGCGGAAACGTTTTAAACCGCCGTTACCTGTGCGTTTTACACGTTTTGCTAAACCGCGATGTGTTTTTTGTTTTGGCATGACTAAAATTCCTCCTACTTTTCATTTCGCATACTCTTTAACCAGAGTCAAAGAAGCATTCTCAAAATTATTGCTAGTCTTTCTTCTCTTTCGGTGCAAGCACTAAGAACATGCTACGTCCGTCCATCTTCGCTTTTTGTTCCACTGTCGCGATATCGGCAGTTTCTTCAGCTAAGCGATCAAGAACTTTTTGACCAATATCTTTGTGGGTAATGGCACGGCCCTTGAAGCGGATCGAAGCTTTCACTTTGTCACCTTTTTCTAGGAATTTACGCGCATTACGAAGTTTTGTATTAAAGTCGTTCACGTCGATCGTTGGACTTAAGCGAACTTCTTTAACGTTGATCACTTTTTGTTTCTTGCGAGCTTCACGTTCTTTTTTCTGTTGTTCGAAACGATATTTACCATAATCCATAATACGCGCTACAGGTGGTTTCGCACCGGGAGCTACTAGGACTACATCAAGATTTGCTTGTTCAGCAATCTTTAAGGCTTCTACTTTCGATTTAACACCTAATTGTTCGCCGTCTTGTCCGATCAAACGTACTTCACGTGCACGAATGCCGTCGTTAACCATCATATCCTTTGCTATGGTCATTCACCTCCAAATTTTTTGAGAGAAAAAAGCAAATAAAAAAAACGAGTTCTTTACGAACCCGCACGTAGTTCGACTCATCAAAATGATTCGTCATTAACTATCTAGCCCAGCGAGATGTTCGCGTAAGGCGAGAAGCGGGTGCTTCTGCTTTCATTTCTCAACTTTATTAGTATACAAGCTGTTCTCCTGATTGTCAACCTCTTTCTCTCTATTTCTATTCGTTTTCAGAAACTTTCGGTTGAGTTTTCTTTGGTTTGTGTGCTAACCTATATAGGTAGGTCGTCAGCATAATCTATTTTGACCGTACAGTGCGATTCATTGAATTAATAAGCTGGCTTCATTAAGAAGTCTAGCGAAATAATAAATAAATAAATAGATATTTCAGCTTAATACTATAAAAAAGGAAGTGATGGAATGGAACAATCCTTTTTTAAAGAATTGATTCATTATCATAAACCAAAGGAATCACCGTTTCGCCTTATCGGTGCTGGCCTTTGTATGATCAGCGTTTTATTCACCGGCTATTTATCCCACCAGCTAGCTATTTCTAGTTTCGGCTCTTTAGGTATTTTCACCTTTCTTTATTATCAAAGACTTCCGTTAAAACAATTGATACTGCGCTTGTCTATTATTGGCAGCTTTTTGACTGCAGCGAATTTTCTTGGCATGCTTTCGACTCATGTGGCTTGGACTGCGCCAATCGTCGTCGCTGTTGTTGGTTTTTTAGGAAGATTCTTCTTTCGTCTCTACGGTATTGCCAAACCGGGACCTTTTTTTATTGTCATGGTTACGGCGATGGGCGTAAGTACGAAGATTCCACTAACTAAGATACCAGTGATGAGCGGGTACTTCTTTATTGGTGTGCTTTTCGCTTTGCTTTTTGCCCTTATTTTACATTTTGTAGAAAATGAACCCTTGCCTGAGCGTGAAACGTTAAAAACACTGAGAACGCGCATTGACGAAGATCCCGCAGTGGTTATGGACAGCCTGCTATACAGTGGTATTCTCTTTTTTGCTGTTTATTTGAGTTTAGGATTGCAGTTAAAGAATCCTTATTGGCTGGTTGTATCATGTGCAGCCATTCTGCAGGGGGACAATCTTCGAGCGATGGCTCATCGCAATATTCAACGAATCTTTGGCACTACGATAGGACTCGCTATTGCGGCATTTTTGCTCAATCTTCCACTCTCGGTTTTTGAAATGTTGCTGGTTATTACCGCCTTGTTCGTCACTGTGGAGTATTTTGTTAAACGCAATTACGCGATTGCGCAGTTCTTTACTACCCCCATGTCATTAATGCTTTCAATGCTGGTAAAACAGCAATATCTTTATACGTTGATCCAATTTCGCTTTCTCGGCATTGTGATCGGAAGCTTGTTAGGATTGCTTGCAGCTTGGATGATGAGTACCAGCTTAGAATTTTATAATCGGAAATTCCATGCGAATTAAATACCGCGATCAGAAAACCGAGTGACCTCACTCGGTTTTTGCTATAATGAGGTCATGAAAAATGAAGGAGGCTCTTCTATGTACCGATTGATTGCTTGCGATTTGGATGAGACACTGTTGGACAAAGGTCGGCATGTTTCAAAAAGAACGCAAGAAACAATAAAAATGGCCGAAGCGCAAGGCCTAGTATTCGCTCCGGCGACTGGTCGCGGATTTTATTCGATTAAGCAAACCCTAGAGGAATTGGACGCAGCAGACAAAGCGAAGCATTATATGATCGGCTTTAATGGTGGTGTGGTAGTAGAAAATCAAGGTCACACAATCATCAAAGACTTTCCGATGGATTACGAGATTTTAGCTCGTTTGTTTGAATTCGCTTCAAACTATGAGGTAGCAATTCACCTTTATACCTTTGAGCAAACCTACGTCTATCACAGCAACCCTGACGAGGATGCATATTTGACTACGATCCCCCATGAAAAACGACTGGATGATGACATCAGTTTTTTGAAGAACCAGACTTGCTACAAAGCGTTGTTCCAAAATTTGGATCGTAGCTATTTGGAAAAATTAGAACAAGAGCTGCCTGCTGATCTTCATGCTGCATTGGAAATCAGCTACTCCTCTAATCGCTACATCGAATTTAATCCCAAAGGTGTCGATAAAGGAGCCGCTTTGCGAACGTTGGCTGATCATTTAAATATTCCCATAGAAGAAACTATCGCCATTGGAGATAATACGAACGACCTCGCAATGATCCACGCAGCCGAATTAGGCATCGCTGTGGCGAATGCCGTACCCGCTGTAAAAGAAGCAGCACAGCATACAACGATTGCCGATCATGAGCAAAGTGCTGTAGCTGAAGTCATTGAAACTTTTATACTATAAATAATGGCAAAAAAAGCGAAACGATCAGCAAAAGATCGTTTCGCTTTTAGCGTATTCTGCGCCACAAAATCAAGATCAACCACACGGATAATCCAAGACTGATAACTAAGGTAATCACCCAGCCGATTTCAGAATGAGTAAAGGGCAGCGGCATATTCATCCCGAAAAAGCCAGTCACAATTGTCGGGATCGTCAACAACAACGACCAAATCGTCAAAATTTTCATCGTATCATTCAAGTTGTTGTTCAACAAATTATTGTACGTGCCGGATAGCTGATCCAAAATCTCACTGGATAATTTCGTCATCTCTACCGCCTGCTTGGCCTCGATCAACGCATCATCCAACTCTTCTTTTTCCTTATCTGTAAAGCTTGAAAAAATCGCTTGAACCTTCACCTGTTCTAAAAGAACTGCATTTTGTTTCGTAGCAGTCACTAAGTAAACGAGCCCTATTTCCAAATCAGATAATGCCAATAAATTTTTATTCGTCGTTTTTTCTCGCAATTTCTTATTCAACTGAATCCGTTGACTATCTACTTCTTCGACTAATGGAAAGTAATAATCCGAGATCAGAAACAATGTATGAAACAGCAAACTCGCTGTACTTTGATTCGATTCGTTCGCCAATAAATTCTCAATAATATTCTCGACGTAAGCCGTCCGCTCGTTCACAAAAGAGAAGAAATAATGATCCTTCAAAATGAACGCCATTGGACTCGTTTCATAATGATTGTCCTTTTTCAACAAGTTAGGTACATTGAAAATCAGCAGCAACGCTTTTTCCATCGGATCATATTCCACTCGTGCCCGTTCATTATCATCCAGCGCATAGGTCAGCATCTCATCGCTAATAGAAAAATCTTCTCGTAATTTCTTTACTTCATGGGATTGCGTACTATCCACATTGATCCATGAACACATCTCTTGATTAAATGTTTGTCTGCTGTCCATTAGAATCCTCCTGGTCTAGATCATTCTAATCCAGTATATCAAAAAACAGCCCTTTGGTAATTCAATGCTGCCCAAATATAAGAGAAAAACAGCAACGAATCACTTCGTTCCTGCTCCCCTCGTCTCTATCTATCCCTTCACACCACCAGCGGTGATTCCTTCAACATAGTATTTCTGCATCACCATGAACAATAGCGTGATCGGAATCGCGATAATCACACACCCCGCTGTAAAAGGCATAAACCACTGATTGATCTTATCCGGCTGCAGCATCGTAAATAACCCGATCGCAACAGTGTATTTCTGTTTTTGCTGCCCTAAAATCACTTGAGCAAAAATGAAATCCATCCAAGGTATCATGAATGTCATTAATGCCGTGTACACGATGATCGGTTTGGATAAGGGCAGCGTAATTTTGAAGAAAATATCCTTTTTAGTCGCCCCGTCGATCATTGCTGATTCATCCAACGAATATGGAATCGTATCAAAGAAACCTTTCGCAATATAAAATGTGAGTGCCGCACCCGAAGAATAGACAATCACCAATGCAACCAACGTGCCATCCAGCTCCATCGCTTTTAAAATATAATACACAGCGATCATACTCATGAAAGCTGGAAACATGTTCAAAATCAACGCTAATTTTAAGAAACGGTTTCGAAACTTAAACTTGATTCGCGAAACCGAATAGGCGATTGCTACCGTAATAAAGGTTGAGATGAGACATGTAGCAATTGCTACGATCAGCGTATTCATAAACCAGCGGGCAAACGGATACGAACTATTGGTGAACAACATTTTGTAATTTTCTAAAGTGAAGGTTTTCGGAATAATGTAATTGACTGACATAGCCCCTTCTCCACGAAAGCTGGTCAGGACAACCCATAAAATCGGAAATAGCCAGATCACCGAAAGAATGATCAATAAGACGTAGACAAACGATAATGTTCGACGTTTTTTCATTTTCATTATTGCAGGCCTCCTTCATAAGATTTCGAGCGAGTATAGGCAAGCAAACTAAAGACGGCACTCAATACAAAAATTATGATCCCAATCACACTCGCCAAGTTGTAATCACTGGCTATCACCGTTAACTTGTAGAGCCAGGTAACCAGCAAATCAGTATCCCCAGCTTGATAGAGGGCGGAATTATTCGGTTTTCCTTCAGTTAGCAAGTAAATCACATTGAAATTATTGATGTTGCCAATAAATTGCTGGATCAGATTCGGGGTCATGATCAGCAGGATTTGCGGAAACGTAATCGAACGAAAAATCTGGAACTTATTTGCGCCATCGATCTCCGCCGCTTCGATCTGCTCAGTTGGCAGGTTCATAATAATTCCTGTTGCAATCAACATCGTTACTGGAATCCCTACCCACATGTTGACAAATATAATCGAGAATTTCGCCCATGTACCGTCACTTAAAAACGGCAACGCATTAGAGATCAATCCCCATCTTTCTAATAAGGCATTTACTGGTCCCCAATCAGCTAATAAATTGCGCATAATTAATAAGGAAACAAATTGCGGCACTGCCATTGTAATCACAAAAATCGTCCGGAAAATCTTTTTACCTCGCAGTCCTTTTGTATTGATCAATAATGCCAGCAAAATCCCAAAGAAGAAGTTGGTCGCTGTCGCTACAACCGCCCAAATCATCGTCCAAGACAGTAACGGCATAAACGTCTCGGCCATTCGTCCAGTCAAAATATTTCTAAAATTCGCAATTCCGACCCAGTCAAACAAATGCCCCGGAGGCAAATGATTATGATCATAATTCGTAAATGCCAAAGCGATCATATAAACCAGTGGTAAAATCGTGAACAGCAGAACACCGATCAACGGAATAATCATCAATGTCATATGGAAACGTCCATTAGTCAGTGTTTTCAGATCTTCTTTAAAACTCGGGATCTTTTTATGCGCCTTATTCAACACAAATAGCTTACGCGTACTCTTCAAGCTGCACCAATATACATAGAAAAAGATGCCGCAGAAAATGATCGCTGCTAACCCATAGATCATCAGCAGCATGGAATTATCGCCTTCTACAGAAACCTTCATTCGGATTCCATCGATCGTCTGCCATTGCATCCCTTGAGTATTCGTTCCTAATGTGATTAAGCCAATAATCCCTGGAACAATCTGATAAATACATGCAACAATAAATGCTATTTCAGCCAATAAGAATAAAAGCCCTTTAAAAATTTGCTTGTTTAACAAATTGCTCAATCCCATAACCACAAAGGATAGCTTTGTTTTGAGGTCACCTTCTTTGAACACTCGTTTCATCGAAATTTCTTCGCCGTAGCTCTCGGCTATTTCCATCGACAAAACCTCCTTTTTCAGAAATGATTTTTTAGTAAGTAAAAACGATTTCGGAGCAAAAAGGATACTTCTTGCCCCGATAATCATTCATGTCTATTTTTCGCCAGAGATATCCTTCACTAGCTGGTCCAGTTTCGCTTGGTATTGATCGGGTTTGATTTTCCCATTATAGGTATCACTCAATACAGCCGCAGATGATGTCCAGAAATTAGTCATTTCAGGAATCTTCGGCATAACCACAGAGTAATCCGATCCGCTCATCGTCACTACAGCTTTGGCCAACTCATCATTTGCCACATAATCTGCTTGTTGAATTTTTGTGTTGGTTGGAACAATATTTCTTGTTTCATCTTTAAACTGCGCTTCTTGAACTGCTTCACTAGATAAATAAGAAGCCAGCTTATAATCAGCAGCGATTTTTTTCGAATCACCATCAGCCGGGGCTTGGTTTACTGCATAAAGCTTCACACCTAAGAAGGCTTTTTGTTGAACTTCATTATCGCCAATCGTGATTTTTGGATAGACAGCAATTCCTAAATTGTCTTTTCCAATGGCCTCTGTGGCTTTCTCTTTATCCCATGGACCGGATTCGAACGCAGCAATCTTTTCGTTCTCGAATTGCGAAATATAATCATCCCCTACATTTACAAATCCAGGATTGTCTTTCTGATTCGCGATCCATTGAAGAACGGAAACACCTGCAGGATTGTTCCAATCCGTACCCTTCACATCTTCTCCGTTATCACCAAATAGCTTATCGCCCACCGACATGAATAATGGTCCAATTTTATAAGCATCCACAGCCTTCAAATTCGCACCAAATGTCGCATCTTTTGTGATGTTCTCATAGGATTTTACTTGGTCCTCATTCAACATTTTTTTATTGTAGTAAAGAACTTGTGATTCAACACCGTATGGGAACGCATACACTTTATCTTTGTAAGTAGCTCCAACTAACGCTGTCTCAGATTGTTCTGCTTTGATCTCATCTGCGTATTTTTCAGGAATTTCTTGGATCACTCCTGAGTCCACTAATTGGCCTAATTGATCATGTGGCAGAGCAAAAACATCTGCAGCAGAGGAAGGATCCTTTTTCACGTTTTCCTGCGCCTTAGCATCTTCTGTTTCGACAACCTTTACACTAATATCTGGATTTTCTTTTTCAAAATCCTTTAACACATTGGTGTAGAATTTTTTTGAATCAGTAGTGACCCATAATGTGATATCTGTTTTATCGGATGAACCAGAGGCTTTCTTTTCATCTGATCCTGATCCACACGCGGCCAACGTTAAGGCAGCTGCTCCTAACACAACTCCAGACAGTACATATTTTTTCAACTTGCTTTTCATTTCGCTTCCTCCTGCGTAGTTTGATTTTTTGCTACAGTCTACATTATGCAACCGATTGCGTTTAATTGCAATAGAAAGCGCTTATTTTTTTGAATTTTTCTTAAATTAATTTATTCGAAAATAAAAATAGCAGCATCTTTTTGTAATTATAAAATCGCCAAAGAAACAACAGAACACTAATAAATAAGCCGATAATATCGATATACCAATCCTAATTTTATCGTTACAGATAATTATTTAATTCATTTAAAAAAAGTTTTATATATTGCAACCGATTGCACAATATGTCATACTTGCACCACAATAATTTACCAAAAAGGAGTATTAGAATGGTTGAAATGAATCTAAAGCACATCCACAAAAAATATCCAAACAATGATGCTTACTCTGTAAAAGACTTTAATCTTGAAATCAAAAATCGCGAATTTATCGTTTTTGTCGGACCCTCTGGGTGCGGGAAGTCTACCACGCTTCGAATGATCGCTGGGCTAGAAGATATTACTGAGGGAGAGTTTGACATTGACGGTGTCAGAATGAACGATACGCCCCCTAAAGATCGTGATATTGCGATGGTTTTTCAAAACTATGCCTTATATCCTCATATGACAGTATTTGAAAATATGGCTTTTGGTTTGAAATTACGAAAATATCCAAAAAATGAAATCAAACAACGGGTTGAAGAAGCGGCAAAAATCTTAGGATTAACAGAGCTTTTAGACCGAAAACCAGCGGATATGTCAGGCGGGCAACGTCAACGAGTCGCTATGGGAAGAGCAATCGTTCGTGATGCGAAGGTCTTTTTGATGGATGAACCCTTGTCAAATTTAGATGCAAAGCTACGGGTTCAAATGCGAGCGGAGATCGCAAAAATCCATCAAAATCTAGGTGCTACCACCATTTATGTAACCCACGATCAGACTGAAGCAATGACGCTAGCTGATCGTATTGTAATCATGAATGCGGGGGTTATTCAGCAAGTCGGCTCCCCGCAGGAGTTATACAATAAACCGGCAAACAAATTTGTTGCCGGCTTTATGGGCAGTCCTGCTATGAACTTCTTCGAGGTTACGTTCAAAACTGGACGGATCTCAAACCATAAGGGATTGAATTTGCCTCTACCAGAGGGACAAGCGAAGACGCTCTCTGAAAAGGGATATGAAGGAAAGACACTGACTTTTGGTATTCGACCAGAGGATATTACAGCTGAAGAAGTCGCTTTAGAAGCTTACGAAGATTCAGTCGTCTCAGCCACTGTTGTCGTCAGTGAGCTGCTTGGATACGAATCCATGCTTTACTCAACAATTGGCGATACGGAATTTATCTCGAAAGTAGATGCCCGCGATTTTCACAATCCCGGCGAACGCATTGAGCTTGCCTTTAATTTAAACAAAGCCCGCTTTTTCGATTCTGAAACAGAAGAAGCGATTGATTAGCAACGGAGGTTTTTATGAACACAGCAGCAATTTACCATCGCACCGAAAGCGAATACGCCTATTTATATACCAACGAGTTAATGCATCTGCGCTTACGAACCGCTCGCGCAGACTGCAAACAGGTCTCCTTAGTTCATGGAGATCCCTATGAGTTAGACAAAAAGCGCTGGTATCGCAAACCCACGGCGATGAGGAAAACACTCTCTACCGACCTATACGATTATTGGGAGGTGGATATCACCGCCCCTCATCGCCGTTTAGGCTACGGATTTATTGTCACGGGCTACGATGAGACAACTGTTTTCTTTACTGAACACGGGGTTTTCCCGGTGGAGGAAGACTACTTGTTAATGGCAAATAATTATTTCCGAATGCCTTTTTTTCATGAAGTTGACCGCTTCAAGGCACCTCAATGGGTAAAGGAAACCGTTTGGTATCAAATATTCCCAGAACGTTTTGCCAATGGCGATCCTTCAAATGACCCAGAAGGTGTTCTCCCTTGGGGCAGCAAAGAATACCCTGGAAGACAGGATTTTTATGGCGGGGATTTGCAAGGAGTCATCGATCATTTAGATTATTTAAGTGAACTTGGAATCAATGGGATCTATTTCTGCCCGATCTTCACTGCTCCTACCAATCACAAATACGATACTACCGACTACTTAGAAATTGATCCCGCATTTGGAAACAAAGAACTCTTCCGCAAGCTCGTCGAGGAATGCCATCGTCGTGGCATCCGAATCATGTTGGACGCGGTTTTTAATCATATGGGCGACACTTCCCCGCAATGGCGCGATGTTCTTGAAAAAGGTGAAGACTCTCGTTTCAAAGATTGGTTCCATATCCATTCATTTCCTGTTCATTATACAAAAACGGATGATTTTGAAGTGGCTGAAAATATGAATTACGATACCTTCGCCTTTACGCCCCACATGCCGAAGTTAAACACCGCCAACAAAGAAGTGCAGGAATACATTTTGACCATCGCAAAGTATTGGATTCAAGAGTTCGATATTGACGCATGGCGTTTGGATGTTGCCAACGAAGTGGATCACCAACTATGGAAAAAATTTGCAGCAGCCTGTCACGAATTGAAAGATGATTTTTACCTATTAGGCGAATTTTGGCACAGCTCTCAACCTTGGCTGCAAGGGGATGAATTTACAGGTGTAATGAATTATGCTTTTACTGAATCAATTACGAATTATTTCTTGGAAAGAAAGATTCCACTAGATAAATTGGTTAGCAACCTGAATGAGCAATTGACACTTTACCGCAAACAGACAAATCAGATGATGCTGAATACGATTGATAGCCACGACACACCGCGCTTATTGACATTAGCGAGCGGCAACAAAGACCTGATGAAACAAGTCCTAGCCTTTCTCTATCTTCAGCAAGGAATTCCTTGTCTTTATTATGGAGATGAAATTGGTTTGGATGGCGGGATGGATCCAGATTGTCGAAAATGTATGATTTGGGAACCTGAGAAACAAGATTTACAACTTTTATCATTTGTAAAGCAGCTTATCGCCTTTCGTCGAGAAAATCAATTCACGCTTTGTGAAGGAACACTTGAGTGGCAGAAGATTGATCCAACCACAGGGATGCTGATTTTTTCACGAGATATCCCTGATGAACGCATTATCGGGATTTTCAACACCGGAGATCATTCTATCTTCGAGTATTCAACCGGCGAAGCCTTGATGCTGCATCTAGCAAACATCACAGATGAGGGAATCACACTTGAGCCAAACGGCTTTGTCATTTTAAAAAATTAGCAAATCATTGTTTTATAGGAGGTTGAAGCATATGCGTCATTGGTGGCAGGAAACTGTTGTCTACCAAATTTACCCACGAAGTTTTCAAGATACGAACGGGGATGGCATTGGGGACTTGGCGGGAATTATTTCACGACTTGATTATTTACAGAAGCTGGGGATCGGAGCGATTTGGTTAAGTCCAGTCTACCAAAGCCCGAATGATGATAACGGCTATGATATCTCAGATTATCAAGCAATTATGCAGGAATTCGGAACGATGGCTGAAATGGAGCAGCTGATCCAAGCCGCAAAGCAACGCGGTATTCGAATCATCCTCGATTTAGTCGTCAACCATACCAGCGATGAGCACAGATGGTTTATTGAGGCGCGAAAATCGAAAGACAATCCCTATCGTGACTTTTATATCTGGCGGGATCCAGTTCAGGATACCTACCCAAATAATTTGAAAAGTATTTTCAGCGGTCCCGCTTGGCAATACGATGAAACAACACAACAATATTATTTACATCTTTTCAGCAAGAAACAACCGGATTTAAATTGGGAAAATTCGGCGGTTCGACAAGCCGTGTACGACATGATGAATTTTTGGATTGATAAAGGAATCAGCGGCTTCCGAATGGACGTGATAGACTTGATCGGAAAAGTGCCCGATAAAGAAATTACCGGCAACGGTCCCAAGCTCCATGACTATTTACAGGAAATGAATCAAGCAACCTTTGGTGGAAAAGATCTATTGACTGTCGGAGAAACCTGGGGCGCAACGCCCGAAATCGCCAAGCTCTACTCCGACCCGGATCGCGAAGAACTGTCAATGGTCTTCCAATTCGAGCATATCGGCTTAGATGAAGTAGCAGGACAATCCAAGTGGGTCAGTCGCCCCTTGCAAATCAAAGAGCTGAAGGAAGTTTTTTCGAAATGGCAAACCAAATTAGGCGATCATGGCTGGAATTCGCTCTTTTGGAACAACCATGACCTCCCGCGTATTGTTTCACGCTGGGGAAATGATACAGAGTATCATGAAAAATCAGCGAAGCTATTAGCGATCTTACTCCATTGCATGAAGGGAACGCCTTACGTTTATCAAGGAGAAGAAATCGGTATGACCAATCATGTGGTCACGGATATCACGGAAGTCGAAGATATCGAAAGTCGAAACATGTACGCTGAACAAATCGCTGCCGGACAATCCAAAGAAACACTGTTGGCTGCAATCAATCAAAAAGGACGAGATAACGGACGAACGCCGATGCAATGGGACGCTTCTCCTAATGCCGATTTTACAACAGGCACTCCCTGGCTCGCAGTAGTACCAAATTATCCTAAGATTAATGTGGTGCAGGCTTTACGTGATCCCCAATCCATTTTCTATACCTACCAAAAATTGATCCAGTTGCGAAAAGAGCAGCCGATCATGGTATGGGGCGAGTACAAATTATTGACGGAAACAGCCGACGAGGTATTCAGCTATCTTCGAACTCACGAAGACAAGCGTTGGCTAATTGTCACGAATTTTTCAAATGAATCCCAGTCATTTACTTACCCTAAGGGAACACTAGGAAAAGTGATTATCTCAAACTTCACAACTGATATCCCTCGTGAAAGGACGATTCAGCTGGAACCGTGGGATGCCTTTGTCGTAGAACTAGGAGAAGAAGTATGAGCAAATGGTGGAAAAATGCCGTAGGATATCAAATTTATCCCCGCAGCTTTATGGACAGCAACGATGACGGTATCGGTGATCTAAAAGGTATTCAGGCAAAGCTTCCCTACCTAAAAGAGTTGGGGATTGACTTTATTTGGCTCAACCCCGTTTACCAAAGCCCCAACGTAGACAATGGTTATGATATCTCCGATTACCAGGCCATTAATCCAGAATTTGGCACGCTCGAAGACTTGAAGAACTTACTCACAGCAGCTCATGAAATAGGCATTCGCCTCATTATGGATTTAGTAGTCAATCACACGAGTGATCAGCATCCCTGGTTTTTAGAATCCAAAAAAAGTCGAGAAAATCCCTATCGCGATTACTACCTGTGGGCTGATGCTACACCGGATAAAATGCCGAATGACTGGAAAAGCTTTTTTGGCGGATCAACCTGGACTTATGACCCTACTACAAAACAGGCTTATTTTCACGTCTTCGCGAAAGAACAGCCCGATTTAAATTGGAAAAATCCAGCGATGCGAAAAGAAATCTATCAAATGATTCGTTGGTGGTTGGACTTGGGGATTGATGGGTTTCGCCTAGACGCCATCAGCCACATTCAAAAAGAGCCTTGGAATTTCAAAATCACGGATAACCCTTGGGCACCTTTTATGAATGTCGCGGGAATCGAAACCTATATGTCTGAATTACGAG
This sequence comes from Enterococcus sp. GPZ-007, assembly GCF_059374735.1. NCBI lineage: Bacteria > Bacillati > Bacillota > Bacilli > Lactobacillales > Enterococcaceae > Enterococcus > Enterococcus sp. GPZ-007. The sequence continues at coordinate 13,881 of NZ_JCAFYN010000001.1, forward strand.
AGATCTTCCGCAGCTACGACATCATGACTGTCGGTGAAGCCAGCGGAGTTAATAGTAAAACAGCACCCTTTTGGACTAGCGAAGAAGACGGCTATATCGATATGATCTTTGAACTGGAGCACCAGGTACGCACAGGCAGTCCCGGCTCCGAAACAGGGGATTTACTAGGGTTCAAGAAAGTATTATCGCGCTGGCAAAAGGACATGCAGCCGATGGGATGGAACGCACTGTACACCGATAATCATGATAATCCCCGCAGCAATTCGACCTTTGGAAATGAAACTCGAGAATCAGCAACAGCACTAGCAACGGCCTATATGCTGTTAAGAGGAACTCCTTTCATTTATCAAGGACAAGAATTAGGAATGACGAACTTCCCCTTCGAATCCATTGAGGAAGTCAATGCGACTGATTCCTTAGCTGCTTATCATGATTGGTTAGGAAAAGGATTATCACCTGAAGAAGCTCTGCGCCTAACCACTAATTGGACCCGCGACCATTCCCGGACACCCATGCATTGGACTGACTTCGGTGGCTTTTCAACGAACCTGCCTTGGATGAAGCTCAATCCTAACACGGATAAGATCAACGTTGCCCTTCAAGAAGCAGATCCCTTCTCGCCTTTCAACTATTACAAAAAGTTGATTGCCCTGAGAAAATCCTTGCCCGTCTTCCTGAATGGCAGCTATCATATTGAACTAGCCAAGCATCCCAAGGTCTGGGCCTATACACGTAAACTAGACTCAGAGGAAGCCTATGTTCTTGCAAATTTAAACGATCAGCCACAGACTGTCACACTGCCCAATCGCTGGATAAACACACCAGTCACAGTACTGTTATCGAATTACCAAGAGCCGCAATGGGCAAAAACAATTACACTGCGTTCCTTTGAAGCAATCGTAGTAAAAAAAGATGCTTAATCAATTACGATTAAGCATCTTTTCATTATTCTACCGCAGCCCCTTGAACATCTAAAATTTTTTCATCAATCAGACGAATCACTTCATCACGTGCGTCAGCATCATCGACAAAGTTCAAACGATCACCGTCGATTTGAATCTTTGGACTCTCGTTGTATTCTTCGTACCATTGATCATAACGGCTGTTTAATTCTTTATAATAGTCATATAATGTTGGATCAAATTCTAGCTGCTCATATTCCCGGCCACGTTTTTGAATCCGCTCCATCATCGTCTCGAAAGAAACACGAATATGCACAAGTAAATCGGGATGCTTTTTGTGGGCTGCATAAGGCAATTCCTGCATCATGTTCGCCAATAATTCATCGTATACCTTTACTTCTGTCTCTGTTGCTCGACCAAGATCGGCATTCAGGTGGAATAATAATGAATCCTCATAGATTGAACGATCCAAGACATTATTATCATCCTGCATCGCCTTTTTGATACTATCAAAACGTTTATTTAAAAAATAAATCTGCAATAAAAAAGCATACTGCTCTGGATCGGCATAAAACAGCGGCAATACCTCATTATCATCGATTGATTCATAAAAAGCTTGACTCCCTAAATGCTCTGACAACATTGCGGTCAAACTTGATTTCCCCGCTCCAATGGTTCCTGCTAATACGATCACGCTCATAGACCTCCAACTCGCTTCATACAAAATATAGTGCGTATTTTTCAACTTATCAAATATACCCCCAATATCTTGTGTCGTCAAACAAAATAGCTGAATCGAAGAAAAAAATTTTCTTCTAAGGAATGTTTAAAAATTCGCTGATTTTCAAAAACTTTTCAATGGTTTCGTTTACTTGTCGGCTCTGTCTGAGTAAAATAGGAAGAGACTAAATATTGATAATTACTATTAATTAAAGATTTATACGCAATTCCAGTTAAAAGATAAAGGAAAACGAATTGTTTTTACATTAAGAACGATTCAATTAAAATGAATATTAGTGAGAATAATTTATTTTTTCTGTTGAGAAAGAATCATTCTAAAACGAAATAGGGGTTTTTTAAATGAAATCGATTGGCACGGGTTATGCCAGCGGAAAGATCATCTTAATGGGGGAACATTCGGTTGTCTATGGCGAACCGGCGATTGCCTTTCCTTTTTCAGGAACAGGTATTCAAGCGACGATCCGCGCGAATAAATTAGAATCGTGGATCGAATCCAGCTTCTTCCACGGACCGCTTTCAGAAGCTCCAAATACGATGCGCAACGTGACTGTTTTACTATGGTATTTAGTGAAGCATTTTAAAATTCCAGAGCCATTTTATCTAAAAATCGAAAGCTCGATCCCAGCTGAACGGGGAATGGGCTCTAGCGCGGCTGTAGCAGTCGCAATTACACGGGCTGTCTTTGATTGGATGGAAGAACCAGCGACGCAAGACAGCGTGCTGCACTTCGTTAACCAAGCTGAAGCAGTCGCTCACGGAAATCCTAGTGGTATCGATGCTACTACGATCAGCGGCACGGAACCGATCTTATACCAAAAAGGCATCGGCTTCCAGCCTTTCCAATTAAACATGGATGCTTTTTTAGTGGTCGCCGATACTGGCGTCAAAGGTCAAACGCGTAAAGCAGTGAAGGACATCGCCAAATTGATGGAGATGCGCCCCTACGAAACCAATAAACAAATGCGTATGCTGGGTAACTTGACCAGCAAAGCCCAACAAGCCATCCTGCAAAATCGTCCGCAGATTTTAGGCGACTGTATGAATCAAGCACAAGGATTATTACGATTATTAGGCACCAGCAATCGTCACCTAGATCACTTGATCGAAACAGCTTTGGAAAATCAAGCTCTGGGCGCGAAATTGACCGGCGGCGGTCGCGGCGGCTGTATGATTGCACTGGCGGAAAATGAAACCAGCGGACGTCAGCTGCAGCAGATTTTATTAGATGCCGGCGCGCGAAATACATGGATCGAAGGGTTAGGAGTGTACGCACATGTTTAGCGGTAAAGCGCGGGCTTATACCAATATTGCCTTGATAAAATATTGGGGCAAAGAAAATCAAGAACTGATCATTCCAATGAACAACAGCCTATCACTGACATTGGATGCTTTTTATACCGAAACACGCGTCACCTTCTCAGAAGAGATCAAGCATGACCAATTTTATCTAGACAATCAATTGCAAGATTCGAAAGCGACCTTAAAAGTGAGTCGCTTTCTTGATGTCATCCGCACAAAAGCGGGTTGTTCTTTGCGCGCGGTCGTAAAAAGTCAAAACTTTGTGCCAACCGCAGCAGGTTTAGCCTCTTCAGCCAGCGGTCTAGCGGCTCTAGCCGGAGCCGCAAGTGCCGCTTTGAATTTAACGCTATCTCCTGAAGAATTATCTCGTATAGCGCGCCGCGGTTCAGGCTCGGCTTGCCGCAGTATTTACGGCGGTTTTGCGGAATGGCAAAAAGGCGATACTGACGAATCTTCTTATGCCGTCAAAATTCCTAGCGCCGGTTTTGAAGATGAATTAAGTATGCTTTTTGTCGTTGTGAATGACGCTCAAAAAGACATATCCAGCCGTGACGGAATGCAGCGCACGGTGGAAACTTCGGCCTTTTATGATGGCTGGCTGCAAACCGTACCTGCAGACATAGCAAGAGCGAAACAGGCGATCGCAGAAAAAAACTTCACCGCTCTGGGAGAAGTGACTGAGGCCAGTGCTTTGAAAATGCACGGAACAACTTTAGCTGCAAATCCGCCCTTCACTTACTGGTCTGCGGAAAGTATGAAAGTCATGAATCTTGTCCGTCAAATCAGAAATGCTGGCTTGCCTTGCTATTTCACGATGGATGCTGGCCCAAATGTCAAAATCCTAGTGGAACGTAAAAATGAGGAAGCTTTATTGAACGCTTTAAAAAATCAATTTGATGACCAACAGCTCGTCGTTGCCCATGCAGGGCCGGCGATTGAAATCTTGAGCGAGGAGGAAGCCAAATGATCGAAGTGACTGCACCAGGGAAATTATACATTGCCGGCGAATATGCGGTAGTCGAACCAGGACATCCGGCAATTATCGTGGCGATCGATCAATTCATCTCTGTTTCGATTGGTCCCGCAAAAAAAAGCGGCAGTATCCAATCCGCTCAATACAGCGACATGCCTGTTCGTTGGACACGACGGAAAAATGAGCTGGTCTTAGATATTCGCGACAATCCCTTTCACTACATTTTAGCGGCGATCCACTTTACGGAGAAATTCGCTCAAGAAAAAGGCAAAAAACTCGCCTTCTTTGATTTGAAGGTGACTAGCGAGCTGGATAATTCCAACGGGCGCAAATACGGTTTAGGCTCTAGCGGTGCTGTTACTGTCGCTACAGTCAAAGCCTTGAATGCTTTTTATGATCTACAGCTTTCGCAGCTGGAACTGTTTAAATTGGCGACATTGGCTCATCTGAATGTTCAAGGAAACGGCTCCTGCGGAGATATCGCAGCAAGCTGTTACGGCGGCTGGCTGGCCTTTTCTACTTTTGATCACGACTGGGTATTAAGCAAGCTTGAATCTGAAAAAATGACTACCTTGGTGGAAAGCGAATGGCCTAGTCTGAAGATTGAACCCTTAGAAGTACCAGAAGATCTGCGTTTGCTGATCGGTTGGACCGGCAGCCCTGCCTCGACCTCTGATTTAGTCGATCAAGTCCACCAGTCCCGCGAGGAGAAAAGGACTTCTTATGAGAACTTTTTACGGGAAAGCACAGAATGTGTGGATCAAATGATCCAAGGCTTCAAACAAAACGATGTGGCTCTGATCCAAAAAATGATCCGCAAAAACCGCAGCCTATTGAATCAATTAACCAGTCTCAGCAATGTTTCCATCGAGACCGAAGAATTAAAACGTTTGAATGATCTGGCAGAAAAATATGGCGGCGCGGCAAAATCATCAGGCGCTGGCGGCGGCGACTGCGGTATCGTGATCGTTGACAAACGCGCTGGGATTCTGCCCTTGATGAGTTCCTGGGAAAAGGCCGGCATCACGCCGCTGCCTTTACATGTCTATCATTTTACGGAGGATCCTCATGAATCGTAAAGATGAACATGTTTCCTTAGCTCGCGCTTTTCATCAAAAACCAAAAGAGAATGATTTTGATGCGGTTCGCTTGATCCACAATTCCTTCGTCAGCACGCGATCAGAAGAAATCGATCTAAGTACAGAAATCCTTGGATTACAACTCAGTGCCCCCTTCTACATTAATGCAATGACCGGCGGCAGTGAGAAAACCAAGCAGATCAATCATGATTTGGCGATTATCGCTCGCGAAACGAACCTAATGATGGCAACAGGGTCGGTCAGCGCTGCATTAAAAGATCCGAACGTAGCAGATTCTTACAGTGTTGTTCGTGAAGTAAATCCTGACGGCTTGATTTTAGGCAATATGGGCGCTGGCCGCACCAGTGAAGATGCAAAAAAAATCGTCGACTTGCTTCAAGCCGACGGGATGCAGATTCATTTGAATGTCCCGCAGGAACTGGTCATGCCTGAAGGAGATCGTGATTTTCACGATTGGCCAAAGAACATTCAAGAGACGGTCCAACAATTGAGTGTGCCCGTAATTGTTAAGGAAGTTGGTTTCGGTATGAGCAGAGAAACCCTTCAGCAATTACAAACGCTCGGCGTAAAAGCGGTTGATGTTTCAGGGAGTGGCGGTACAAGCTTCTCGCAAATCGAGAATGCCCGACGTAAAAAACGGGAACTAAGCTATTTAGATGACTGGGGACAATCAACGGTGATCTCCTTATTAGAAGCCCAAACTGTCAATGATCTCACGCTCTTAGCCTCCGGTGGCATTCGTGATGCCTACGATATTTTCAAAGCGCTTTGTTTAGGTGCTAAAGCTGTTGGCATCTCCGCTACAATCTTAGATCATTTGATCAGCAATGGAATTGATGCCACGATTGAAATGATTGAAGACTGGAAAACACAGTTGCGTCGGTTGTATCTAATGACCGATAAGGCAAAAACAGCGGATTTAGTCCACAATCCGATCATTATCAGCGGTACACCAAAAGAATGGTGCCAAGCTCGCGGCATCAATTATAAAAAATTAGCATTGCGCAACTAACTTCTAATAACAAGGAGGCTGTGACATAAGTCATTGCCATTAGCTATAAGAAGTTGGCTCCATGAAATCAGTGGATGATTTCATGGAGCCAACTTTCTTTATGTTTTTAGCGTCCCGAGACGTTTCACTGCCGCTAACTTTCTCATGTTTAATGCCATGATAAGAATACCTGTCTCTTTTTCACCTTCTCCATCCCTCGAATATGGTATCGAGTGAAATGCAAACAAGCCTTCATCCACCCAAAAACTGGCTCTACGTCAATTTTTCTTTGTGCGTAGATGTTTTCATTTTCAGGTTCTGAAAGCAAGGTGCGTTGTTTTGCTTTAAAGTATTCTAACGAAGGATTGACTTTTATGATGCGTGTATTGCCCCCTTTGGTCAACGCTTCTGGAATCACTTCTTTGTTTTCTGTATATTTTTCTGCTTTGTATTCTTTGAAGTCTCGAACAAACCCATCGACTTTATCCGTAGCTGTTCTGTATGCATTGAAATTGAACCGAACTCCTTTTGGATCAAGGTAATAATCCTCTGTTTCGTCATACGTCCAATTCATGACTTTACGTTCATCCGATTGCCATTTCTTAGTCTGTTCTTTTAGCATTGTAGAGTAAGGAATGAATGCGGTAGTTCATCCTCAAGATACCGATAATTTTGTTCTGAACCATATTCGGCATCTGTCACAATATATCTAGGAAGGCGACCCGCTTTGTTCATTTTTTCTATAAATGTTGGGAATGTTTTCGTATTCGTTGGATTATGATAGACATCATAATCCAAAATGAACTGATTACTGGTAGCTATTTGAAGAAGGCATCAAGCCCAGTATTGAGCTTAACACCTGTCTATCTTATCTGAGTATCTGTTGCTTTATCTTCTTAAGAGACGCTGCAGCCAATTTTTTCTTTCACCGATCCGTATATTTCCGCTGATCTTGTTTGCGTTCAACATAGATTGAAAAAAAATATTATCCTGTAATAATAATTGATTGATCACCTGTAAACGTCTAAAGTGCTTCTTCTTATGGCTATCAAATTTCATCTCTTCAGGTAATTTATCTTGGAGTTCGAGCCGAGCATAATCTTTTTGAATGAGCTTCATTAACTCATATTGCTGAGTAAGCAGACGATTGATCTGTTTGATTTCGGGAGGTTCCACAGAAATTTCCGAATCCGAGGGAGCCAATCTTTTTAGCGCGGCGACATAGTCCTGCATGTCTAACATAAAAATATGATTTGACTTGCTAGCCATTAAATTCTTTTCGTCCACTAAATAATCAATCAAAACACCTAAGCGTGCGTTTGATTCAGCCAGTTCTTTTATCTCTCGTCTCAGTTTCTCCATACCCTCGAACCTTTCCTCTTATCCTAATTATAGTCTATCGTTTTTCACAGACTATAACAATCAAAGAGATTCATTTTTACTAAAAGAAATGAATTTTTTAAACAAAAACAACTATTGTTATTTTAGCCAAAAGAATTGAAAGGTATTTCTTAAATAGTTAATATTTTATTTCATCCCTTCTATCTTCCATTATTCAAGAATTGTTAAAGTTTTTTCTTCAAAATCGAACTGTAACTCTTCAAACTCTTCAAATAGTGCGTCTACTGAAATCTGTTCATCAACTATTTTGATCGTTATCGAAGAGGTATCTTCTCCATCAAAATATTCCACGTAAATCACCAAAAGTTCAGTTTCTGATAAGCTTGTATACGCATTGAAGTTATCATAATGATTTGTTGGGACATACAAAGACCATCCTTTAGCTAACGGAATCTGTTTTACGTAAGCACGACTAAATTTTGCTAGAACCTTATTTATAATTCCCATGAACGATTCCTCCATAGCTTGAAAAAGACTCCTGAATTAACCAAATAATCAATTCTTTTCTCAAGAAATCTGTTACAACACAATCAATTCCCCAACTAAATTGTTTCAGAGTGATTTTCTTTTCAGAAATATAAACGGGAATATTCACATCATCCTCGTCCAGATCATTTAGTTGAATGATAAATCCTTCATTTCCATTATTTAGTTTCTCGGTTGATTTTAAAACAACGACAGCTTCTTTCTTTATAAAACTAGGTAACAAGGCCTTCCATTCCCCATCTAATTCTAGCGAAAAGAAGTTGGCTTCTGATTGAGTGTTAAGATAATTCCCTATCTGCGGCATTTCTCCGAGATATTTTCTAATTTCCATTTCATCCTCCAAATAATAATTATTATTATATATATTTTACATAAAACAGTCCGATACCAAAAGGGAACATAAGTTTATTCGGTATTTAAATTATATAAAAAAGACATATTTATTCGATTAAAGATATAAAAATTAATAGTTGCGTGATTTTTCTTATTATACCCGTTGAATACAATCAGGCTTTCTGAACAAACAAAAAAAGACTGGGCTTTGTCAGTCTCTTTCATTTACGTATAAAATCCCCTAGTCTTCTTTCATCGTACATACACGTTCTATATGCATGGTCAAGTAAATCTCTTCTTCTAAAGAAGTTTGAATTTGCTGATTCTCATTAAGATATTTGATTATTTTTTCAGCACATTGGAAAGAATTCGGGTATTGCTGAATGACTAAACGCATCATTTCATCACTGATATTCATCATGCTTATTCCCTTTACTTGACGAATCAAAAAGTACTGAAGATGAGTGATCAAACGTGAAAATCCAATAGACTCTTGATTAATTTGAAATTGAAAATGATATTGAATAATCGAAATAATATCTGAAATGATTTTTGTGAAATTCATTACTTGCTGAATGGAATCATAGTTTTCTCTCTTGCTGATAAAATGCATAGCGATGGCCGTTGCTTCAGATTCATCAAGTGCTGATTTCAGCTTCTCATTAATCATAGCAACCGCTTTATCTCCCAATTTTGCCTCAATAGGATAAAGCTGTTTGATATCCCAGTAAAGAGGATTAACCATTTGAATATTTTTCTTTTGTCTTTCCACAGCTGAAAAAATATGATCTGCCAAAGAAATCAACATTGGTAATTTGAACTCTGTGTGTAGCTCTTTTTCAGCTATTCGTAACAATGTATCTGTTAATACAATAAATTCAATAGGGACCTCTCGAACAAGCACAGATACTTTTTCTAGTTCGTTTTCATCTTCCTCTTTCAGTACAAAGGTCCGTTCAATAAGTTCTATCTTCACAGGATCATCAGGGTAGGCTTTATAGCCTACCCCTTTCCCCATAATGACCATTTGCTGTTGCACATCATTTTCTACAAGTACAACGTTATTGTTTAATCTTTGCTTTACACGCACGGCTGTTCCTCCTAGAAAATTCTAAAGCAGTGCTGCGGCCTCTTTGTCTACGATCAAAGTAAAATCAGGATGAGTGGTTAGTAGCGTAGCCGGAACAGCTTCTGAAACTACTCCTTCAACTAACTTTTTGACTATGCCAGCTTTCGCTTCACCATTCGCAATCATCACTAGCTTTTTGATTTGCATAATACTCTTTGGTCCCATTGTAACATAGAAATCTGGCCGTTTTTCTTCCACACCGCCAACCTCATTTAGCAATACCTCTACCATGTCAGGCGTAGCATCCTCATCTACGCGACTAGTCAGATCACCAAATTTTGTGGTACCAGGTAAATTGCCACAGAAATGACCATCTGCTCCTACTCCTAATAAGACAAAGTCCAGTCCGCCATCTTCTGCTATGCGTTCATCTTGAGTCTCATAATTGGTCCAATCCAATACATGGATCTTTTCGCGACAAACATTCGCAGGTTCAAAATACAACTTATTTAAATTTTTCATAGTAACCCCGTAGCCGTCTTCACCTTTAAATGGAATCTCATCAAAATTATAATAATGAACATTATCAAAATAATTTTTATCCTTTACTAATGGAATCATCAGATCGTACACGCCCTTCGGTGTTGATCCTGCCGTAATCGCAATATTTGTACGATGTTGCGTGTGCATCGCTCCTAAAAGATGTTGAGCGCCTACCTCATTCATTTCTTTAAGTGTGTTGGTTACAATTAATCTCATTTTCCCTCTCCTTAAGTTTCTATTTTGCTATACTAAATAGATTTTGATTTAAACCTATCTCAGCCTCTGCTTCGTGTTTTTTTACAACACCGTAAGTCTCTGTATTTGTTACAACAACAATAATCACATCATTTAATTGTTTTTCTTGAATCAATTTTTTGTCGAACGTTATCAAGACATCGCCCTTTTCAACATGCTCGCCTTGCTCAACTTTCAAATCAAATCCTTCTCCCTTCATCGTTACGGTATCTAAACCAATGTGAATCAGTAACTCAACCCCATTGTCCAGTTCCAAACCAATCGCATGCTTTGTAGGAAAGATTGCTTTTACTGTTGCTGACATAGGAGCGTATACTCGTCCATCAGAAGAAGCAATAGCTAGTGTCTTACCTAATATTTCTTTCGAAAACGTAGCATCGTCAATCTTTTCCAGAGAAATCTGTTCACCAATAATTGGTGAAGGGACCTCCATTGCAGCGTTTAATCCACCTGCATCTGCAGTTTCTACTTTCGATTGCTCTGCTGCTTCTTTTTTAAAGCGATTCATTAAAGCAAATGTTAGCAGTGCAGTTACTACTACCGAAACTATCCCTCCGATAATGATTCCTATAAACCCTTCCCCCATGAAAGCAGGAAAAGATAGTACTCCTGGCATGACAAAGCCAAAGCATTGTCCACCAAGCATCGTACTAATTGCAGAACCAATACCGCCACCAATACAAGCAGCAATCATAGATCCTTTATTTCTCGCAAGTACTCCGTAGATCGCAGGTTCAGTAATACCGATATATCCTGAAATAGCTGCTGATAAAGCAACTTGTTTCTCTTTGGAGCCTTTTTCTTTAAAGTAAACAGCCAAAGGAGCGGTTGCTTGGGCTAACGTACTCATAAGTACCATCGCCATCAATTGAGAAGAACCAAAACTTGAAATTTCTTGTTGCATAATCGGATTCATCGCATGATGCATTCCTCCTAAAACTACAATTGGTCTAGTACCTCCAACGATCAATCCTGCCAACCATGGAGAAAAGTCAATTAACCATTTCACACCCGTAGCTAGATATTCTCCAATATAGAATCCCAAAGGCGCTAGCATTGCCAGCGAAATCGGACCTACAATAAGTACTGAAAGCAGTGGAGAAAAGACCATACTCACCATTTCAGGTATTCTTTTATCAAAGAAACGTTTCACGTTCGCTAACAGCCAAACAGAAAAGATAATTGGCAATACGGAAGCACTATAATCCACAACAGCTAATGGGATCACACCAAACAACTTGATAAAGGTTTGTCCTTCCGCAATTGCATAAGGGTACATAAGAAGTCCAGCTAAGGTTAATGCAAGATACTCGTTTGTTTTGAACTTCTTCGCGGAACTAACTGCCAGCAAGAATGGGAAGAAATAAAACATTGCATCCGCTAAAGCACTAAAGAAGATCAACGAGTCGCTACTTCCATCAATCCACTCGTAATTTTGAAACATAAAGATAAAGCCTTTAAGAAGTCCTCCCGCAATCACTGGCGGTAAAACCGGCGTCAAAATCGAAGACAATGTATTTAAGATATTGGAAATAATTCCTTTGCTATTATTGGAAGATCCGTCATCTCTCTCATCCGATAGATGAACTAATTCATTAAACTCATTCGTAACATTTGCAACTTTCCCTCCCAAAATCACTTGAAATTGTCCACTTTGAAATTGCGAACCTAAAACACCTTCCAATTGGTCGATAGCCTGCTGATTCACTTTTTCACTGTCTTTTAACTGAAAGCGCAACCTTGTGACACAGTTCGTGTAACTCTTGATATTTTTCTCCCCACCTACTTCATTTAGAATCGCTTTCGCTAAATCTCGATTATTCATTCAATCGCCCTCCCTTTAATTTATTCAATAAAAAAATGCCCAAAGAGAGCGTATCAAAATACGCTTTCTTTAGGCATTGCCAGCTTTACCCGTAACGAATCCTACTGAATAATTGTTATTTTACAAAGCAATTGTAGCACGAGGAGAAAACGCTGTCAACAAGCTTTTTCAACCACTTTTTTTAATTCTTCTAAAATGAACCCCTCTGTTTAAAAGAACTGTTTGCTCTGCGGCTGAATGTTTTCTTCAATCCTTGAGAAGCCTTTTTAATATTATGTTATGTTAAAAACTTCCTGTAACCCCCACATAACAAGTAGATTTTGAAATATTAAAAAAAGAGCCATCTAAAATTGATGTCTCAATTTTAGATGGCTGCTTCATTTACTTTTACGCTTTGTAATCGTAAGCAGTTACGATGATTTCTTTTAGTTCGCTGATTAATGGTTCTTTAGGGTTAGCAGTCGTACATTGGTCTTCGTACGCTAACTCTGCCATACGATCAACTGTTGTATTCAACGTTTCTTGAGTCACACCTTGTGCTTTCAAGTTCATGTCGATGCCACAAGTAGCTCCTAAGTTGTAGACAGCTTCAATCAATGCTTCAACTAATTCTGCTGTTGTATTGCCTTTAAGTCCTAAGAACTTAGCGATATCAGCGTAGTCAGCATCTGCACGGAAGTAGTCATATTTAGGGAACATCGCATGTTTTTGCGGATCCTTCGCATTGTAACGGATGATATGAGGCAACAGAATTGCGTTCGTACGTCCGTGAGGAATGCCGTACTCTCCACCGATCTTGTGAGCGATTGAGTGACAAATTCCTAAGAATGCATTGGCAAAGGCCATACCAGCCATTGCTGATGCGTTATGCATTTTTTCACGAGCTTCTGGATCAGCTGTCTTCACTGATTTTTCAAGGTTTTCAAAGACAAGTTTGATTGCTTGTAAGCTCAATCCACGCGTGTAGTCAGATGCCATAACAGATACATAAGACTCGATCGCATGTGTTAATACGTCCATACCAGTATCAGCAGTTACTGAAGCAGGTACCGTCATAACGAATTGAGGGTCAACGATTGCTACGTCTGGAGTCAACGCGTAATCTGCTAACGGGTATTTCACGTGTGTTTCACTATCTGTGATAACGGCAAATGGTGTTACTTCAGAACCTGTACCAGATGTTGTTGGGATACATACGAACTGAGTTTTTTCAGGTTTGCCGATATTGTAAGTACGTTTACGAATATCTAAGAATTTTTGTTTCGCGCCGAAGAATGAAGTGTCTGGGTGTTCAAAGAACATCCACATTCCTTTCGCCGCATCCATTGCAGAACCACCACCAAGAGCGATTACTGTATCAGGTTGGAAGTCGTTGAATACTTCTAATCCTTTATAAACAGTGTTTGTTGAAGGGTTAGGTTCAACATCAGAGAATACTTCGATTTTCACATCATTTGAACGACGGCCAAGAACTTCGCGAACGATGTCAGCATACCCAAATTGAACCATACCAGGGTCACAAACTAACATGACACGTTCAACGTTTTCCATTTGTGTCAAATACAATAGAGAGTTCTTTTCAAAGTAGATTTTTGATGGTAATTTAAACCATTGCATATTATTTCTCCGTTTCGCTATAGTTTTAACATTGATTAAGTTAATAGCAGATACGTTCTTAGATACAGAGTTCTTACCGTATGAACCACAACCAAGTGTCAATGATGGAATCATTTCGTTGTAGATGTCACCGATACCGCCTTCTGCAGATGGTGAATTTACTAAGATACGGCAAGCTTTCATACGCAATCCAAATTTCACTTGTAGATCTTCATCTTCAGTATGGATAACTGCTGTATGTCCTAAACCACCTAATTCCAACATACCTTGGCAAAGATCGAATCCATGTTGGTGATCGTTTGCTTTGATCATTGCTAAAACTGGAGAAAGTTTTTCACGTGATAATGGGTAATCAGCACCCACGCCGTCTAATTCTGCGATCAGAATTTTTGTGCCCGCAGGAACTTTGATACCAGCGCGTTGAGCGATATCTTCAGCTGAATGACCAACAATCGCAGGGTTAACCGCATATTTGCCTTCGTTCATTACAGCGTCTTCTAATCTCTTCAATTCCGCTTTTTTCACTACATAAACTTGATGTGCTTGGAACTCAGCTTTTACTTCTTCGTAAACTTCTTTGTCAACGATGACTGCTTGTTCAGAAGCACAGATCATACCGTTATCAAATGATTTTGATACAATCAAGTCGTTTACTGCACGTTTGATTTTCGCAGTTTTTTCGATATATGAAGGTACGTTACCAGCACCTACACCTAAAGCTGGTTTACCAGTAGAGTATGCTGATTTAACCATGCCAGGTCCGCCTGTCGCAAGAACGATCGCTACGCCCGGGTGATTCATTAACATTGATGTTGCATCGATCGATGGCTTTTCGATCCATTGGATACAGTTTTCAGGAGCGCCGGCTGCGATTGCAGCATCACGAACGATACGTGCAGCTTCAGCAGAACATTTTTGAGCACTTGGGTGGAATGCAAATACGATTGGATTCCCAGTTTTCAATGCGATCATTGATTTGAAGATCGTAGTAGAAGTTGGGTTCGTCGTAGGAGTTACTCCACAAACAACGCCGACAGGTCCGGCAACTTCGATCAAACCTTTTTGTTTGTCTTCGCCGATCACGCCAACTGTTTTGTCATTTTTGATGCTGTTCCAAATGTATTCTGATGCGTACATATTTTTGATCGCTTTATCTTCGACAATCCCACGGCCAGTTTCTTCAACTGCCATTTTTGCCAACATCATGTGTTTGTCTAATGCCGCCATTGCCATTTCATGAACAATATGGTCAACCTTCTCTTGATCGAAGTCTTCCATTTCTTTCAGAGCAACGTTTGCTTTTGCCGCTAATTCGTCAATCACTTGCTCAACGCTGATCGCGTCTTTTTCCTTTTCAATCGCTTTAGCCATGTGTATCCTCCTAAAAATTTTTGTGTTACTTTTCACATACACATCATACAACACCGTCAATCGTTTGTAAACAGTTTTTGTGATTTTTTTCACACCGTATTTTTTTATTAACAAATGCTATGATATCAGCGATATTAGAACAATTGTTTTTATAGTGTTTTGAAATCATAAAAACGTTATCAAAGTTCTCCTTTTCACAATTCAAAAAAAGAAAGCAGGTTTTTATACAATCTCTGCTTCCTTCTATATTAATGAGCTATTTTTTCTTGGCATATACCCAAAATCCGCCTAGAACTCCCCATCCTAGTACCGCTAAGGCAAAATTCTCCAACGCGTTCAATTTAGGATACTCTTTGCTTGTAGTCGATGGTGGCGATTGAACAGTCGGATTTACAGCAGAATTGGAACTTTTTGGTTTTGTTGGCATTACTGTAGGTGTAGTTTTTTTGTCTGGAACAAGCTCTATGGTATTTTTCTTAGTCAATTCTACTAGTTTATTTTCCTTATCGACGGTAAACTTCAGCGGCTCACTGTCCAACTGATAACCTTTCGGGGCTTTTGTTTCTATCAGTGAGTACTCGCCTGCTGGCAGAGAATCAATATGAAGCAAACCATTTTCATCCGTGATCAGTTTTCTTCCCAAGTCTATCGAATCATTGGCGGCATTTTTTAAGTCAAACTCAGCTCCTTGAAGTTTTTTACCAGTCACAGAATCAATTTTGGTCAATGTGATCCCTGTTTGAATCTTAGGATCCCGATTAGTTACCATATTTCTTTCTTCATGGCTTTCCTCATGAATCGAAACCCTCATCGGTTCAGCCTCGATCAGATAGCCTTCAGGTGCGTCCGCTTCTACTGCATAATAGTCGCCGAACGGTAAACCATCAACTTTCACAACCCCTTCTTCATTTGTTTTGATTACCTCATCTTCTTTGACTCGCTGATTTTCTGCGTCAAACACGTGGAAGACAGCATTCGCCAATGGCTCATTGGTATCATCATCAACCTTTCTAATACAGAAACCTCCTGTTGGCGGTTCTTCTTTATAAACATTGATAAACATATTGGCAGAGTTTTCTTGATTATCATCGTCAACATACGTAATCATGCTTTCTAGCTGCTGATCATTTTCACTTATTGTGATTGCAGCAGTAACAATTTTCTGATCATAGATCATTCCCGTTTCATCGCCAGCTTGTTCTTTGATCGTATACGTATAAGTTCCGATCTTATCAAAAGTCAACGGTCCAAAGTCGATATCTGATCCGTCATTGGTTTTGGTTTCCACCAATTGGTCGTCTGAGTCGTATAATTCAAAATTGAATTCCTTGTCTTTTAGTTCCCGGCCCATTAATGACTTGTACGCTTTTAGGGACACAGTAATTGGCTTGATTTCACTGAATGTATTGGTAAATTCATTTGCGGTGTTTTCTTTTTCGTCATCGTCTGTATAACTGATTTTGCTTTCCAGCTTGTTGTCTTTTTCATCAATCTCAATCGTCGCTGTCACTATTTTCTTATCGTAGTTCATACCTTTTTCATCACCGGCTTGTTCTTTGATCGTATAGGTATAGGTTCCCGTTTTGTCAAAGGTCAGCGGTTTAAAATCGATGCTCTTTCCTTCATTCGCTTTAGTCTCTACCAGACGCCCTTCTGAGTCATACAGTTCAAAATTGAATTCCTTATCTTTTAGCTTTCGGCCATCCAAGTTTTTCTTAGCCGTTAATGAAACCTCAGTCGCCTTCGGTTTTTCTTTTTTATTCTCGACTAAGAACTGGAAGGTATGATGATTTTCATTATCTACCGTGATGGTATTGCCTTGGGAATAATTCCCACTTTCGCCTTTACGATGGGTATATGTTTGCTGATACCCATGCGCGTCCGTTTCTTCTAATGTATATTGCTCGCCGGATAGAAGAATTTTTTTCCAGTCAACAATAATTGTTGCTTCTTCAAAAGTAGGTGAAGTATAAAAATTGATTGGATATTCTTTATCCTTTTCTTCAACGTCCGTTTTCCCATAAGCTACAGGAATCCCTTTGTTTTTCAATTGGAAAGTAAAGGTGGTCGGAGTGTCCAGTTCAGCAGTTCCAACAACCTTCTTTTTAGCTTGCAGATTGATTGTCGATTGATTTAGAATCAGAAACTGGGTGGCTTTGTTGATTTTAGCGTTGTAATCATATTGATCACCTTCGCCTGTTCCCCCAGTAATTAGCGGGGAATATTCAGGACTGCCAACTTCTCTGATCAAATAGCTGTGTCCATCGATCATGACTGAGCCCCAGCCGTCAGTTCCATTGTTTCCGTTGATCTTTCCAGTATAGTTTCCAGCCGCATCTTTGTATTTGTAAAAATCTACTTTGACCCGTTCGCCTTTTTGACTTATTTCTTTTTCCGTCACACCATAAGCAATCGGTATTATTAAGTTGGTTTTATCTACGATCTCAAATTCAAAATGACGCGGCTCCTTCATTTCGCCAGTTCCTTCAACCTCTTTTTCCGCCTGAATAAACTCGCTGGCTACACCACCGCCGATTCTTTGAAAATCCGTTTCCCATTCGTCTTCTTCAAATCCATCCTCACCCCAGATGAACTGAGCCTTATTTGCATAGGTGCCGTTCCCATAGCCTTCCTCTACTAATACATCTGCATTAAAGCTTAATCCATAAGCGACAATTCCTCCACCGCCTGGACTTTCATTAGGATCGCAATAAATTTTTTGTAAATCTGCTTTTTGAGTATCATTAAGGGAATCATCAGTTGCTATCGCATTTGCGATGGCTCCGTTATGAACATCGTTATATAGTGCATGACCTCCTGGCAAGTCACCAAAGGCTACTAAGACGGTATCCCGATTTTCATTGTCAGTATAGACACCGTAAGCACGTTGATTATTCTTCGCCGGGTAATCCCTCACGCGATTCATAAAGTCGGTATAAGATTCGGCATTATCAGGATAAATTCGTTCAAACGCATCTTGAATTTGTAAGTTGTTAGTATTCTTAACACACCGAGTCCCCATTTCGCCTACCGTATTGATCGTATGGACCGGGACAGTTACATAAAGCGAGCCGTCTTGAAATTTCATTCCTGGATCTAACTTATCGATTAACAAGCCATTCTCACGAGCTACCATCTTTGTTGATGTTCCGGCTTCTTTATTAGCAGAATAAGTATTAATCAACTCATGAAGCCCTTGATAATTTACGATAAAAGACCAATTGATACTGTTTTGGTTGTGGTTTTGTTTTCCGTTTTTATGAAACGGCAGATTTTCCTCAGGGTATTCTTCGTCATCATCACCTGGATTTTCACCGCCGCCTGGGTCAACGATCTCCAATTTAGGGATGATCGCAGAACCATTCCCACCACCATCAATCCCTGTGCCAGCTTTCAATGCTTTTACATCGACTGATAACCAACCATCCGTTAACACACTCTGTCTGGCACCTTCTTCATTAATCGTTACGACAAATTGACTACCGATCAATGCATACATCCCTAAACTATTTCCGCCATGAGGGTTCTCTAACTCATAGGGTCCTTCATCTCTATAGCCGCCAAAATATTCCGGGTCGGGCAAAGAAAGTACAAAGCTGTCTCCTGCTCCAACCATAAGCATATTTTCTTCGCTGATTTCCCACGAATAGCGTAGATGGATCGTATCACTGATATTTATCTTATTGTCTTCAGTTACTTCTGTCCCATTATTCTTTTCCATTTCCAATCCAGTTATATCTACTAGATCGGTAATATCTTTTGCTGCCGTCGAAACGGTAGGGCGAATCGTTCCTAGCGTTACAATATACGAGCTGACTAGTAAAATAAGCATCACAAGATGTACAACTTTTATTTTCCTCATCTCTTTCCCCTCCATTTTTTCTTTCGTGATAAACAATTAACCATCCTGATTTATACAATCTCCTCCTTATCCTTATAAATAACAATAAATAGATACATTTAATTCCCTTAACTGACAATATTTTCTTTATTTTAATTTTCTCAGATTTTTTGCCGATTTTTAGGCTATTTCCAAATTATATCTGTCAATTTTTTAATGGATTATTAATATTTTGATTTTTTACTATCCAAGGTCACTTCTAGTTCTTTTTAGTCTCCATTCGTCCCAAAATTTTCACTAGTCTGTTGGCGTATTATTAAGCAATCATTAATTTCTTTCCAAAGTCTGTTCTCTCACTGATTTTCGAGTACAACAAAAAAACTGACCAGTCTTAACTGATCAGCCATTTCCCTACTTATCTTTTCTTATTATAAAGCCAGAGTCCAACAAGTAGTCCAAGACCTGCTATTGAGAATAATTGATTTTCCCTCATACCTGTTGCCGGATATTCTTTTTTTGACGAAGACGGGGACGATTTATTCGTTTGCTGACTGCTGGATTCTTCACTGGTTTCCGATGATTCAGAGAATTCTTT
Organism: Enterococcus sp. GPZ-007; assembly: GCF_059374735.1. Lineage (NCBI taxonomy): Bacteria > Bacillati > Bacillota > Bacilli > Lactobacillales > Enterococcaceae > Enterococcus > Enterococcus sp. GPZ-007. Next base: position 33,223 of record NZ_JCAFYN010000001.1, read on the forward strand.
TTTTTCTGGAATGGGCGTATCTCCCTTCGTATTCTCTTTTGCCAATGCTACAAACCGATCATCCTTAGCGAAAGTAAATTTTATCGGGGTATCATCCAACACATAGCCTTCTGGTGCTTTTATCTCTACCAAAGTGTACTCTCCAGCTGGGAGGGGATTAATGTGAAGCACTCCATCTTCATCTGTGACCAATGCCTTTCTTAGATACATTTTATCGCCAGCCGAGTTCTTCAGTTCAAACTCAGCTCCTGGCAGCGGTTCTCCTGTTGCTGAATCCGTCTTGGTCAAATCAATTCCTTTCTTTTCCTCGGTGTTTTCCGCGGAGTTGTCTATCGTATCAGGTGCCGTCGACGTTTTTGGCGTTGTTTCTTTAGCGCTTTGCTTCAAGCTCGTCTTTTCAGTCGTGTCCTTCTGGGTTTCATTCTCAATTTTCGGAATCACCATTGTCGGAACCGCCGCTAGATCATTGGTAAATCGCTCCTTTAAGATCGTTTGATTTAAGATCAAAAAATGAGCTGTTCGAGAATCATCCATCTGATAATCGTATTGATCCCCTTCGCCAACGCCGCCAGTGATCACCGCTGAAAAATCTGGATTGGGCATCTCTCGGATTAAATAGCTGTGATCATCTTTGAATAAAGAACGCCAGCCTGAAGCACCTGTGTTTCCATCAATCTTGTTTGACAATTCGCCTTGTGCTGATTTGCTTTTGTAAAAAACAACTTTGACTGTTTCTCCCTTCTGAATCAGCTTTCTTTCTGTTCTTCCAAAGGCGACTGCTTCTTTCTGATCCGCTTTGTCAACAATCACATAATCAAAATTCAGAGGCTTATCCAAGATACCAACACCAGCTATTTTGGCGTTCGCTTGGATTAAATCATCCGTAGGAACATTGGGATCAATGATCTCCAGTTGAGGAATGGTCAGCGATCCATTTCCGCCAGCATTGATTTGGCTGCCCACCTTTATAGCCTTTACGTTTATTTTCAGATGAAGCTGCGATAACTCTTTTTGTTTCGCTCCCGTTTCATTGATCGTCACTGTAAATTGATTATCTGATAATGAAACCTGGCCCAAAGTTTCGCCTGTTACAGAATCTTTAAGCTTCGTTTCTAAACTATTATCATCACTCCGAAAATACTGCGCATCTGGTAGAGAAATACGAAAGGTATCTCCTGCCTCAATCTCAGTCATGCTTTCCTGATTGATGTTCCAAATATAGTCTAATTGAATCCTGTCATTCAGTTGAATCTGATTGCTCTCTGTAACCGCGCTTCCATCATCCTTTACTAATTTCAAATCCAATACGTGCACCTTAGCAGTAGTATCTTTTACTGCCGCTGAAATTGTCGGCTTTGCAATTCCTAAAATTACTAAATAGGAACTCAGCAGTAAAAAAAGCATGAGAATTGGCCCTTTGCTGATTTTCATCATTCTCTCCCCCAATACCATCTCTAATCAAACAACCAAAAATACTAGCTCCAAAATCATCTTCTCTTATTTATATATACGCATTCTATCTAACTTTCTATTCGTACCGCTTTTCCTTATTTTCTCAGAATATTGACCGCTAAAGAGCCAATTTTAAAATCTTATATTTCTTATTTTTAACGTTCAGTAAGCAATCTGGTTTTTTTACACAACAAAAAAGACGCGTATAAATACGCGCCTTGATACCTAAAAATGCTAAAGCCAGAAATCGCTCTTACTTCTCTTCTGGTTTGTCTTCAGGTTTTTCTTTTACTACTGTTTCTTCTGGTTCTGTAGGTTCAACTGCTGCTGGTTCAACGGGAGCTGCCGCTGGACGTACACCAGATTTCACCGTTCTGATTGAAGAACGATCAAATACCAAGTAGATTCCTTCACAGTCTAGAGTAACCGTTTTGTCGCTATCATTGATTTCAGAGATCACACCGTGTAATCCACCGATTGTTACGACGCTGTCCCCAGTCTTCATTGCATCTAATAAATTCTGACGTTCTTGCTGTTGTTTCTTTTGAGAACGATTCATAAAGAAGAACATTCCCAGCATCAACACTAACAAAATAATCATTGAAAAGCTTCCGCCCATTTTTAATTTCCTCGCCTTCTAAAGTAATTCCTTTTAACTGTAACAAAGTTTTCAGTCTTTCACTAGCATTTTAACCAGACTTTAAAAACTTTTTGCGTTTTGCTTGTTAAAACCATACTCTTCAAAGAAGGCTTGGCGGAATTCTAATAGATTATCATCCATAATTGCTTGGCGAACTTGTTTCATCAAGTTGATCAAGAAATACAGATTGTGATACGAAGTCAAACGAATACCAAACGTCTCATCACAATGAATCAAGTGGCGAATGTATGCCCGTGTGTAATTACGACAAGTGTAGCAATCACACTTTTCATCCAACGGACGGAAATCATGAGCAAACTTCGCATTCTTAACCACTAAACGTCCGGCAGAAGTCATACAAGTACCGTTGCGGGCAATACGCGTAGGTAAGACACAGTCGAACATATCAACACCGCGAATCACGCCATCGATCAATGAATCAGCCGCACCGACGCCCATCAAGTAACGCGGTTTGTTTTCTGGAATCAACGGTGTGGTGAACTCTAATACTCGATTCATTTCTTCTTTAGGTTCACCAACAGATAGACCGCCGATCGAGTAGCCAGGGAAATCCATGCTGACTAGATCTTTCGCACTTTGACGACGCAGATCCTCAAAACCGGCACCTTGGATGATCCCGAACAATCCTTGAGTTGCTGGATTCGCATGGGCCTTCAAGCCTCGTTCAGCCCAACGTGACGTGCGCTCTACTGATTTCTTCACATAATCGTAGCTTTCATCGAATGGCGGACATTCGTCAAAGCTCATCATGATATCAGAGCCTAATTTATTTTGAATATCAATGGCTTTTTCCGGTGACAAGAACATTTTTGAACCATTTAGATGGTTCTTGAAATGCACGCCTTCTTCAACGATATTACGCATATCCGCTAGTGAGAAGACTTGGAAGCCGCCTGAATCAGTCAAGATTGGCTGATCCCAATTCATGAATTTATGCAAGCCGCCTGCCTCTGCGACTAGATCTTCACCAGGACGCAGCCAAAGATGATAGGTGTTGCTCAGGATGATGCCAGCACCCATTTCCTTCAATTCTTCCGGTGACATGGTTTTTACAGTAGCCAACGTTCCCACTGGCATAAACATTGGTGTCGGGAACGTTCCGTGAGGCGTGATGATTTCGCCAAGACGCGCTCCAGTATGTTTTTCTTTCTTTATTAAGCGATAAGAAATGGCAGGTTCAGTCATTTAATTTCCTACTTTCTTCTATATGTATGTGTTTGCAACTTGTACCATAATACTGGTTTTAACCCGCTTTTGCAACTTTCTGTACAAGGCTTAAGACAGATTGCAACAATGAATCCAGCTTAATCACCAAACCCTCTATTTCTTCTGATCTTCTTGATACTTTATAATATCTCCCGGTTGGCACTCCAGAACTTCACAGATCTTATCTAAGGTTGAAAAACGGATTGCCTTTGCACGATTGTTTTTCAGGATTGATATATTCGCGAGCGTGATCCCGACTTTTTCGGAGAGTTCGCTCACGCTCATTTTTCGCTGTGCCAAGACAACATCTAAATCAATAATAATCGCCATTTGTTCCCCCTAAATAGTTAACTCGCTATCATTCTTCAGCTCAGCAGCACTCTTAAATAATTCCTCGACAATTTGAGAAAAGATAAACGCTGTGAAAGGAATCGAAACAAGCCCCAAACCAATCACCAAAACGCCAGGTGCATCTTGCCGATCTGCAACCGTGTAGAAAAACGGCAAGATTCCCAAAAACACAAGACTGATCAAAAGAATCAGTTTCTTAATCTTCGAAACAACCTTCAATGTCTTGGCAGAAAAAGCCTCTGCACGTTGAATAAAATCCAATATTCGATTCAATAAAAACAATACCCGAAACCCTAATAAAACAGAGCCAAAAACTGCGCAGAAAAGAATAGTGTTAACTACGTTCTTTTTTTCCGATGAGAATTGGAACATAAAAATTACTGTGATGAAGAGAACGAATAACGAAATAATAACTAATGCCGTTTTAAGCAAATTGACCTTGAGCTTCATTAAAACACCCCACTAAATTTGATAGCCATATGTTAGCATTCAACGAATTGATATTCAACATATTTTTATCGATAAACGATACGCTTAACTAAATATAAAGTTTTACCAGAACTCTCTGTAGCGACAGATAGCTTTCCACCAGAAAAAACGCTAAGCTGAAATCAGCCTAGCGTTACTGCTTAGATATTTTCCGGATCAACTTCCGGTGCTTTATGGAACTTGATCAGTTCAGTCACAATAATCGGTACGATCGAAAGCAAGATCGCGATTACCCAATGATTCATACTGATTGGAACCAAGTAGAACAATTCTTGTGTTTGCGGAATTAAGGCTATCGCCGTTGTAATTCCTAAAGCCAACCAAGCCATTTGTGCCAATGATTTATTCGTAGCTAAATCCACCTTGAAAATCGACTTGCTGCTGCGTACATTAAAGACATGCAGGATTGACGAGAAGGCCAATACTAGAAAGGCTACCGTTTGACCAACTTCTAAACTAGGCGGTGTAAAGTAGCTGACATGCTCAACAAATGCACCAATGTAAAAGCCGATTAAAGTCACGACTGTAAAGATCGCTGCATTCAGACCGATCTTCTTCCAAAGTCCGCGAGCGAAGATTCCTTCATCACGAGGAATCGGTTTTTCATCCATGATCCCTGCTTCTGCCGGCTCTCTACCTAAAGCAAACCCTGGCAGTCCGTCTGCTACAACGTTAACGAATAACAACTGAACGGCTGTAAACGGAGCGCCCCAGCCTAGCAGCATCGCAATTACTACGATAAAAATCTCAGAGATATTACAGCTCAACAAGAAGTTGATTGCTTTACGAATCCCTTGATAAACAGAACGTCCACGAGCAACCGCATCAACGATCGTCGCAAAGTTATCATCAGTCAGGACCATATCAGCAGCACCCTTCGCCACATCTGTCCCTGTGATCCCCATCGCACAACCAACATCGCTGGCTTTCAAAGCGGGTGCATCATTGACTCCGTCACCAGTCATCGCCACAACAGCGCCTGAACGCTGCCAAGATTTAACGATACGAATCTTGTCTTCCGGTGTTACACGAGCGTATACTGATAGGTCTTTAACGCGATCATCTAGTTCTTCATCGGTCATTTTTTGCAGCTGAGCGCCAGAGATTGCTTCTTTACGACTTTTCATGATTCCTAGTTCTTTTGCAATCGCTCCAGCAGTCACAACATGATCTCCAGTGATCATGACCGTTTTAATTCCAGCTTTTTTCGCACGGGCAATTGCGGCTTTTGATTCTGGACGTGGCGGATCAATCATCCCGATCAGACCCATTAGACGCAGATCTTTTTCCAAAGCTTCTGAAGTAATTTCTTTTGGTTCTTCTTCATGGATCGCGTAACCTACAGCAATGACCCGCAATGCTTTTTTCCCAAAGCGGTCATTGACAATAGCAGCTTGATCCACGTCGCCATAATGAAATTTTGGTAGTAAAACGTCGAAAGCTCCCTTAGTAATGGAGATAAATTTCTTCCCGCGCTTATGTACAGTCGTCATCATCTTTCGATCTGAGTCAAATGGGATTTCACCGATTCGCGGATATTTTTCTTCCAGTTCAGCTTTCGTATGATAATTTTCTTCTACCGCACGAACAATCGCCGCTTCAGTTGGGTTGCCTTTGATTTCTAACTCGTTGTCATCATTTTCTACGATAACATCCGTACACAAAGCTGCAATACTTAAAACTTCCATCGCTTCTTCGGTCATACCTTCTTCGGTATCTACCACAGAATCTCCGTGAGTCCAGACACGACGGACGCGCATTTTATTTTGTGTCAGCGTTCCAGTTTTGTCTGAACAAATGACGTTTGCCGAGCCCAATGTTTCAACCGCAGGTAATCTCCGGATAATCGCATTTTTCTGTGCCATCTTCTGCACGCCGAATGCCAGTGTCAGAGTCACGATAACTGTCAAGGTTTCCGGAACCGCCGCGACCGCTAATGAAATTGCCGTGATAAACATGTCCAACATCGGTTCGCCTTGCATCTCGCCAATGAAAAACACAAAAGCCGCAGCTGCCAAAGCGATCAAACTGATACGTTTGCCTAATTGATTTAATCGTTTTTGCAGAGGTGTTTTTTGAGTTTCATCACTATTTAACAGGCCAGCGATTTTTCCCATTTCGGTCTTCATGCCAGTCGCAGTTACGATTGCCTTCCCGCGACCATTAACTACAGTCGATCCTTTATAGAGCATATTCAAACGATCTCCTAATGAATCGTCCTCTTCACCTTGATACTCCGGATCTTTCATCACTGGTTCACTTTCTCCAGTTAATGCAGATTCTTCTACGCGTAATTGCGAAGCTTCTACAATTCGAGCGTCAGCCGTAATCATTGATCCAGATTCCAGTAATAATGTATCTCCTGGTACTAATTCTTCTGCATCAATCTCTTGTTGCTTGCCGTCACGCATGACTGTGGCAGTCTGCTTATTCATGTCTTGCAGGGCAGATAAAGCTTTTTCAGCATTTCCTTCTTGTACAATTGCTAAAACAGAATTGATCACAACAATTGCGATAATCAAAAAACTTTCAAAATAATCTCCATGATCAGTAGCAATCGCAGTGTATAAAGAAATGACTGCAGCCACTAATAAAATGATTGTCGTGAAATCGGTCAAACTATGGAAAAACTTTTTTGCCAATGATTCCTTAGGCGCTTCCTCAAATTTATTTTTTCCGTTATTTTTAATTTTTTCTTCGACTTTACTCTCTGATAAACCATTGTCTAAATCAGCACTATATTCATCAATCACAGTATCAACTGTCTCTTTGTAGGGTTCCATCCTATTCCTCCTTATGTTATAAAAATACTACCTATATTATTACTATAACACAGAAAAGATTCTTAACTCAAAGCATACACCTTGATAATCCATCAAAAAGTAACAAAATAAATTATTCAAAATAACCAAGTGCAATCGCTTTCAAAAATGATTAGGATGTGCTATATTATAGATACAAGGAAGGAGGAACTTAAATCATTCGAAGGATTTCTCGATAAGAAAGTAGAAAAAAGTAAACAATAAAATTGTTAGTAATACAAGATTCACCGAAAAGTTGTCAATAGTGTACGTGTGAAGTATTTCCTTATAAAAATAGTGAATGCGTATCCAAGGTTGAGTAGTACATCAAACACACAAGTAAAAAGATACGTAAGTAAGAAATAAGTTTCTTAAAACTGAATACAAGTGAAAACGTAGTAAAAACAAATATTTATGTTTATAGTCAAGAAATTCATGTAATACTTTACATGTATCAATAAAGTAATATAAAATTCGAATGATTTAATCCTTCCGAAATTCTAAGAGCCAGGCTTATCGAGAGCCTGGCTTTTTTGTGGTTATGATTGGAATGTGTTGAAATGACGGCGATTCTACGCTATTTCTTTAAAACTGAATATCGAAAGTTTGCACTGTTTTGCGGAGAATTGAAGGTCGATTTTAGCCAAATTTTAGCCACTTTCAATTGTCGATTTTATTGATGTCAAATCTCACTAAATTTTCAAGTACGATATCTGCTTCTGGTAATTTTAGCTTTGATCCTATTCCAATACAATACATATTGGCTGCTTTTGCGGCTAAGCACCCCGCACGCGAATCTTCAAAGACAATACACTTACTAGGTTCAATCAGAATTCTTTTTGCCGCTAATAGGAAGACTTCCGGGTCTGGTTTGGCAGTCTTTACATCATTACCATCAACAACTTCATCAAAGTAGTCCAATAGTTTCGTAGTTTTTAAAATAGTTTGTGCATTTTTACTAGCTGATCCGACAGCCAACTTGATACCAGATCTTTTCAAATGAATCAGCGTCTCATTTACACCTAAAAGCACCTCCTCCGAAGACATTCTTTCAATTAGATTTAGATAGGTTTGATTTTTCTTTTTGATGAATCGGTTCTTCTCTTCTTGAGAATAATGTGTTTCCCCTAAAGATAAAAGAATATCTAATGACTCCACCCTAGAGACCCCTTTCAATCTTTCATTATCCTCTAAACTAAACGGAATATTCAGTTCCGTTGCTAATTGTTTCCATGCTGTATAGTGATATTTAGCAGTATCGACTAATACACCGTCAAGATCAAAAATCGCTCCTAAAATCATCGTTTTCTACTACCTCCAAAGTTGTGGTTCCTGAATTTAGAATACTTTTCTCATGATTTCCTTTTATATACACTAATTGTGTATCATGAGGGATTTCAACCTCCAAATCAATAATTTTCTGATTTCTCCATTTCCAAGATATTTCGATCTGACCATTTGATGTTTTGAAACTACCTTTTACCCAATCGAGTCTCCTGTCAAAATAAGGTTCTAATTTCATCGTTAGGATTTCAGAACTTTCATCTACATGACTAAGGCCTAGTACTTTTTCTATTATGAAATCTTGAACAGCTCCATATGCATAATGATTTAGACTATTCATATCTGTACCATTAATTGTCCCATCTGGCGATATGGAATCCCAGCGTTCCCAAACAGTTGTAGCTCCTTGATTTACTTCATATAACCACCCTGGACATTCTTCATTCAAAAGTAACGTATACGCTGCTTCTGAAAAATTATTTTCAGCTAAAGCATGCGTCAACTCGGGTGTTCCAACAAATCCTGTATTAAGAAAATTGTTATTTGATTTTAGTAGCTCAATTAATTTTATCTGTAACTCTTTTTTTGCTTGTTCAGAAGGGTATAAGCTATTCCTTAATAATAAGGCTAAAGCTGTTTGGGTAACCTTCTTGAGCAGGAGCTTATTATTTATAAAATATTCATCAACTATCGCTTGATGAATTTCCGTTGCTAATTGCATATATTTTTCAGCCCGCTCATCTTCCAAAAACTGCAAACATTTCGCCAAATTACTTGTTGATTTATAATAATAAATTGAGGCAATCAGATTAGGATCTGTCGCTCCAATAGGATTTCTTGAATCATCTGTGTCTAACGCTAGCCAGTCACCTAATTGCCGATCGAAATTCCACAAGTGTTTAGAACCGTTCGCCACATCTCTTTCATAAACATAGTTGACCCAGTTTTCCATGACTTCTAAATTTTTTGCAAGCAAGGCCTTATCTTTATAGTGACGATACAATTGAAATGGTAAAACTGTGGCTACATCACTCCATACAGCGGCTCCATCTGAAACCAAAAAAGGATTAATTCCTTCGTGAGGATCAATCTTAGGAAAGGGAACGAAAAAAGGGACTGAGCCTGATAAATTATTTTGTTCAAGTGACAAGTTTCTTAAGTAATTCTCATAAAAACTTCGAGTATTCATATTGTAACAAGAAGCATTTGCAAAAACTGTAACATCTCCGGTCCACCCCATTCGCTCATCTCTTTGAGGGCAGTCCGTGGGAATATCAAGGAAGTTATCTCTTTGACTCCATTGGATATTTTTAACTAATTGATTCAGCTTGTCATTACTAGAATCAAATTTGAATAACTCTTCCATGTCTGAATGAATTGCATACGCTTTTAATTCAACGGCTTGTTCCATCGATAATCCTGTAACCTGAACATAACGAAATCCAAAAAAAGTGAAATGGGGACGAACATATATTTCTTCTTTTGGTGAAAAAATACTGAATTCTTGTTTAGCAGTTCGCAAATTATCTTGATAGAAGACGCCCTCCTGCAAAAGTTCAGCAAAACGAAAACGAATTGGTTGATCCGATGCTACATTTCCTTCCAACCAACCTGTAATTATTTGACCGAAATCTAAAACAATACTACCTGTTTTATCAAAGAATGCTTTTTGTGGTCGAAATACCTTCTGCTTTAAAATTGGTGGATTGCTACGTTCGTCTAACAATTCTTTACCATTCGATAATTCCGTTATTTCTAATTGATTGGGTTTTGAGTGATAATCAATGGTTTCTCCATCGTAAATTGAATTTTCTTTGATAAAAGAGGTAGTTACAGACCAAGAATCATCTGAAACACACTTTATCGAAGTGCCGTCTTCATACTCAACAATTATTTCAGCGATTAACTTTTGTTTCTCTCCATAAATGTTTTCGTAACCGCCATCAAAAACAAAACGCCCTTTATACCACCCGTTTCCAGTTAGAATTGATAACTGATTATTTTGTCTTAATTGCTCAGTGATATCAAATGTTTGATATTGATTGAGTAAATCATAACTATGATAACCAGGTAAAAGAACTTCTTTAGTAATTTTCATACCATTTATAGTAGCCTCATAGAGACCATATCCACAGCAATATAATCGACCAGATTTTATCTTTTTTGCTAGAGAGAATTCTTTCGAAAAAATGACACTATCAATAGCTTCATTAGAGTAACTGATCCAGTTTGCATCCCATGGTTCAGTCAATTTTCCACTTTCAAAGTAGCTAACCTTTTCAAAGATACCAGTCTTTAATTGAGTAATTACCTTCCAGTAATACCTTGTTCGTGGTGATAAAAAATCATGGTTTACTGAAAGAATGTTTTGACTGCTGGTAGTATCCGCAGATTCCACCACTGTATTGAATTCTGAGTCTACAGCGATCAGGACTCGTTGAAATAATATCTCCTCTGTCGAATTTCCAATTAGATCCCATGAAAATGTTAAATGATCAAAATGATAGCCAATGGGTTGAAGATGGCCGTTTACCCTTAAATTACTAATCTTCATCTCTCATCAACTCCATCAGTTTTTTATTAGAGCATAAAGGATCGATTGGTGAAATACCTTTAAACCTGCTTTTTCCCGTTAGTTTAGACACAACGGCTTTGATAAAATACTCATAATTACAATAACCATTGATAATGGTTGATACCATCGGAACGTCAAAATAATGATACGGATTACCAAAACTAATAAGCATCGTCGGCACTTCTTTAACAAACCATGGAAGATTGTTCCCCAAACCGTACAATGTATGCCAATTGATGCGTGCTGTAGTTTGATTACTAGAGTTCTCAATATTCGCAATATAAATTACCAGGTCATACTTAGATTTGAAAGTTTCAACATCTTCTAGTTCATAAAAGTTCTCTTCTTTTTGATAGATATCTACATCAAAACCATCAGAGACTAATTCATTAACAAATTTTTCTTCTACGAAACGATTCGAATCAAAGCTTCCCAAAATCTCAACAAGAATTTTAGTTTCGTTCTTTCTAATAGGTAATAGATTTTGTTCGTCTTTAACCAAGGTGATTGCTTCATCAGCGATACTTTCTTGAGCATCTGAAAAATCTATATAAGAAGCTGGATCGCTGATTGATTCTTTATACAAGTTTAGTGAAGCCTTTGTTGCAAGTATTCTATAAACTGCTTCATTAAGCCTTTTTTCAGATAGGAGACCGGATTTCAACCCATCCTTCATATAGCGAATATCTTCTTCAAAATCTTTGTTGAATAATAACATATCGCATCCATATTCAATGCATAAGGGAACGGCTTCCTTTCTAGACATCGCCGAAGTAAATCCTACCATCGGTGAAGCATCAGTAATCACTAATCCATTAAAATTCAAGTCTTTTCTTAAAAGATCTTGCAGGAGAGAACGATTTAGGGTAGCTGGCATCTGAGACTTAGAATATGCTGGAAACGCTATGTGTCCAATCATTACTGCCTTGGTTCCAAAATCGATCATTTCCTGATAGATTAGACCATAACTCTTCCACCAAGCATTTACTGGCAAACTGTTTACAGATGTTAATAAATGTTGGTCTCGTTCATCCACACCATCTCCCGGAAAGTGCTTTATGGAGGTCATTAAACCTTGTTCATGAAATGCTCTAGTATATTCTTTTGCATTCTCAACAACTCTTTTTGGATCATCTCCATAGGTTCGTACATTTGTTATAGGATTTCTAAAATTCAAATCTAAGTCTACCACTGGAGAAAAGGACCAATTGATCCCGATTTGTTTTCCTTCTACTGCAGAAATGTGTCCTAGCGTGTAGGCATTATGGCTATTTTTGGTCGCAGCGATAGCCATTGGAGTGGCGTATGCTGTTCCTTCATTGATAGCACCATTTCCGCCGTACTCTAAATTGGCAGGTGTCAATAAAGGGATCTTTGACTTAACTTGCGCGTATTCTAAAGTTGTTCTCATCTCTTCAAAATTACCAGATCTAAAAAACAATCCACCAATGTGATGCCTTAAAAGATTGTCCAGATAATTAGTTTCAGTTGAAAATCCAATTGTAACGAATAATTGTCCAATTTTTTCATCCTGATTCATTCTTTTTATTGTCTTTTCAACCCAACTCACTTGTTCCTCATTCAAGTAGAAGGGGTTTTTTCTTAAATTCATCTTTTTACCTCCATCTATAAAATTGGAGCCGTGACATCAGTTTTTGTCACGGCTCCCTTCCTACGAATAAACGGTGTTCCAGAAACAACTTCTGTCGCGACCTCATTTATTATTCAAAGTAATCCTCTTACTCAAGAATGATAATATTTTGTATTCATTATTCAGGTATATCAAGAAAGCCAAAAGAATGATCGCATTCCAAAATGACTGCATTTGGGCCGAAACATTTAATCTAACAAATCCCAAAGTGATCAAAGCCGTGGTAAAGGATCCTAAAAGTATTCCGAACTTTTCTTCACTAAACCTTCCAATAAAACCACCAATAAATAATGGTAAGAAAGCTACAAAAATTGTTGAGATCGTTCCAAAATTCAAACTTGCTGATGCCGTTCCTTGTATGCTCATTGTGAAGCAACCGGCCACAGAAGCAAAAACACCGGATAATGTATATGATATTACAGCGTTTTTCTTCTCACTTATTCCTGTATCTACGGCAATCTTTTGTCCTGACACCAGTGTCTTCCAATTGAAACCGAAAGTCGTCATATTAGAGATTACATAGATTGCTACAAATCCTATTAAAAGGATAATCAATTGATTTTCCATAGAACCAATTTTCGACAGATGTAACGTTCGATTCAGCACAACACCACCACCCTCTGTGGCGATAAATCCTAACGCCTCGTATATCAATGTCATCCCCAATGATGTGACAATTGGTGGAATTTTTAATAATACATAAGTGAGCCCTGAAATCATTCCGAATAGTGCACCAAACAATGCGATAACGATTAGCATATACCATCCATTCATTCTCCAACCTATGCTCTCCAAAAACCACATCACTTTTACTCCCAAAATGGAAGACAATAAGCTGATTGATCCCAAAGAGAAATCAAACCGCCCAGTTGAAAGGTTGAGATTCAGAGCCCAAGCAATAAAAGTAGTTACTACGAATGCATTAATAAAGGTTCGATAATGATTCGCTGTATTAAATAATGTGGTTCCCTGGCTGAACAATAGGATGGAGAAGAAAAGAAATACGCAAACTGGAATCGAAAAAGTTTTGATAATTTTTTTCACTCGTCTTTCCATTTTCTTCTCCTCATTTCTTATTTTCTATCAGAAATATTATTTTGAATTGTTTCAAAATCCACATTACTAGCGAATTTTTTAAATTCATTAAACGTGATATCTGAATTGTTATTTTTAATTAATTTATCGATATCTGTTTTGTTAATAGCAGGGTCCTTAAAATCATTGGCAATTTTATACATAGTTTCAAACTCTTCTTTTGATTGAGCATTCCAATAATTTTGAGTAATTCGGAAGGCTTTACCATCCTCACGGAAATCTTCACCATCACCATTCACAGCATTCATTACAGCAGCAAATGTTGGTCCAATCATTGCAGGAAAAGTCCCTGATAAGTAATCAACTTGTTGAGGTTTCGCATCGAAACCGTCTTTGTACGCTTCAGTAAATGCAGAAACAGTCGCTAATTTGATATCAGGATTGACATTTGAAATCGTAGCTCCAAAAACTTCTAATCCTATTCCAACTGACAATAAAGTCTGAACACCCTTTTCGCCAAGTTTTTGTTGAGCTTCTGTGTAGAATGCACCAGCTTCGTCCGGAAATCCTTCTAACACTTGAATCGTATACTTGTCGCTCTCAAAAGTTCCGATAAATTTTCCAGCTTCTGGTTTCTTATAGGTTACCCCAGCTTCTTGGAGTGCTTTTACAAACCCATCAAACCGTTTTCTATGTGCGTCAACTCCATAACTCATTCCACCAGCATAAAGGACATAATTTGTATCTCCTTCAGCAATATAGTGCTTAGCCATATCGTAACCTGCCTTTTCTTCTGAATCTAAGTCAGGTCCGATTGTTCCTAAAAAGTATTCGTTGTCTTTAGTTTTTTCATATTGTTCATCCGTCATTGTTCCTACACCAACGATATAATACATTTTTGCCTTCGCAGCCTCATTAATTGCTGCGACCATATCTGATTGTGTTAAAGCAATGACTGCTTTACAATTCTGTGATGCAAAATTCTCAATCGCTGATTTTTCTTCCTCAGCAGTGGAAATTGCATCTGAAAATTTGAATTCAACATTGTATTTTTTTGCGATGTAATCGTTATAATATTTTTGGAATGCCAATACTTGTGAATCTGATGGATCATAAATCAAAACACCAATGTTAACTTTCTCACCACTTTCAGCAGCACCACTTTTTTTTGATGAATCATTCCCGCAAGCCCCTAACACCGGTATTAGCAACATCATCAATGTAGCAAAAACTAACAAACTCTTCTTCCATAATCTTTTCATTATTTTTCCTCCTCTTATCTAGGTAATAATTTAGATCTGTAATTTAGTGATGCAACAAACACTACTACCAAAAACATGACACCTTTAATCAATTGCGTCATTCCGAATGAGGCTCCTAAAACTAAAAGCACTTGGTTTAACACTGTAATGGACAATGATCCCACTACAGCAGCACCGATTTTACTTCTAGCTCCCCCTGAAACTGACATTCCACCAAAAACAATAGCGATTAATACATCCATTCCGATTGAACCGCCTGTTGATTTACTTAAAGTCGGCGCTCTCAAAATTGTGATGAAAGCTGCTAACCCAACGCCCAGTCCTGAAAAACAAAATGAATAGATAGTCTGTTTAACTATCGAAATACCTGTTTGGCTCGCGGCCACAGGATTACTTCCTAAAAACTTATTCTTCCTTCCAACCTCTGTTTTATTAAATAGATAAAAGGCAACTGAAAAGAAGAGTACTAGTATCACCATTTTTACACTTAGATTATCAATTTCCATTGTTGATCCTAACAAGCTAATGTTAGTATTTCCATCTAAAATAAGGTCTACTAAGGACGTTAGGATGCTCAACATCGCGATTGTGGAAACAAAAGCTGGCAAATTGAAAATTGCTGATAGCAAAGAATTTACTATCCCAACTAACACACCTGTAGTAAGACAAACAATCAACATGATGGCAAAGGATTCTGTTCGATTGTATGCCATAACTCCAATCATTCCGCTAACCGCCATTGATGCTCCTAGTGAAATATCAAATGATCCAAACGAAAAAATAAAAACAGCACCAATGGCTACTACCGTTAGAATTACCGACTGATTAATAATGATTTCGAAATTATAGAGAGAAATATTACCACCTGAGATTCCAAAATAGATTATTATCAGTCCAATCAACCCGATAAAAGGAGCGCTTTCAAAAATTAATTTTTTACTGATAATTTTTCTCCGCTTTTCTTCCTGAGAATTTCCCAAAATTGTTTTTTCCATTCTATTTCCTCCTTTCTATATCATATACTGGATAACCTCTGTATCTTTTAAGGTTTCGGATCTCAGAAACTCATGACTCACTTCACCATTTTTCATTATCAGCAATCGATCGCTCATTCCTAATAATTCTGGCAGCTCTTCAGAGATAAGAATTATCCCCTTACCTTGCTCTTTCATCTCTTCCATTAAGCGATACATCGCTGCCTTGACCCCTATATCTATTCCTCTAGTAGGACAATCCAAAATCAAGACATCACAATTTCGTGCTAACCACTTGCCGAACACCACCTTCTGTTTGTTTCCTCCTGAAAGAAACTGCACTTCCTGTTCTCTGCTAGGTGTTTTAATAGCGAGATCTTCAATTTGGCGGTCCACATATTCTTTCTCATTTTTTGTACTGATAAACCCAAGTTTCCCAGCTAAAATATCTAATCCACCAATTGAAATATTATCTTTTACTGACGAATTAAGAGCTAGTGCTTCATGATCTCGATTTTTAGAAACATAGCCTATTTTTACTTTCATTGCATCCTTGGTTGACTTAATTTCACGATCATAAAAATTAGATAAAACGGTTCCAGATTTTTGATTCAAAAATCCGAAAAGAAGCTTTCCTAACTCGTGCATTCCACAATGAGACAAACCACCAATACCGACTATTTCCCCTTTATGAACCTGAAAACTTATATCCTTTACTTTATTTTCATACATTAAATGTTTAGCAGTCAGTAATACTTCTTCCTGAGAGGATGGATTAAAATCCTCTCTATAATATGCCCCAGTCAATTCCCGACCTACCATCAGATTTTTGATTTTACTTTCATCAAATTCGTCTTTACTTAATACATCAATAAGAAGACCGTCCCTTAAAACTATTAGCTGATCGCAATGCTCAATTAGTTCTTCTAAATCATGGGAAATAAAAATACTTGCCCTATTTTCCTGCTTTTGCTTCGCCATTTGCCGATAAATGAATTCTCTTCCTTGCTGAGATAAGGCCGTTGTTGTCTCATCAACGATTAAGACTTGAGGTTCTTTCATCAGTACTTTGACAACCTCGAGTAACTTTCGTTCTTCTTGACTATAAACGTCAATTAAGTGAGAGGCGGATATTTCTTGTAAGTCATACTTATCCAAAATTTTCTGTGTCTCTTCAATCAAGTGTTTTTTGGAGACAATTCCTCTCTTGTTGAAATACTTCAAGTTTCCTAAAAACATATTCTCTGCCACAGAGATTCCTGAAATCGTTCCTTCTTCTTGAACAATCATACCGATTCCTTTTTCTAAAGCATCGACCATATTAATAGGATGATAGTCCTTTTGGTTGTATTTTAAGCTTCCTGAAGATGGTTTAATGATTCCAGACAATATAGAAGAAATCGTACTTTTCCCAGAACCATTTTCGCCAATCAATCCAATAGTTTTCCCAGATTCAATTTGAATTGAAACATCATTCAGTGCAGTAACATCTCCAAATTTTTTTGTTATGTGTCTCGCACTTAATAATTCTCGCTTTTCCATTTTTCATCACCTCTTTCACTTAAAATAATAAGCGGTTACAATTTTTCTTTATATGGACAAATTAAAAATTAGACATGGAAAATTTTGTAAGTTACAAAAAAAGAGAGACTACAAAATCTTTCAAAATTTTGTAGTCTCTCTTTTTTTCATTAGTAATGAATCAGTTTCAACTCTTCGTTTCTTTGTTGGTACTGATGGAGCAAATCATCAACAGTCAGATTGTTGGTAAAAAAATCTAAAAGTAATTCTGGTAAGATATCAACTTTATAATCCATTTGCTGTTCATAAATGATTCTTCCAGGTTTAATTTTAGCATTATTCAAAATACCAGGTTGCTCTTTTGTTGAGGGTAAATTACTAATCTTTTTCTCAAAATACTCTTCGAAAAATAGACGACAGTGAGTTAAATTTTTAGTTTCTTTGTTTATATATAAGGATGAGGGTAGCATGTACACATATTGATTGTCTTGATTAGGAAAAGGAAAAAAGCCCAATTTATCCTTATCAAGAACGTGATTATTCGTTAAATAATTCTGAAAGCTGTATTGACCTAATAGATGGGCACTGTTTTTTTTCCCAAAGTCATTCAATCCCATTGATAAACTCATTGTTAATAAGTTTTGACTCAAAAATTCTTGGGATTTCAATCGATCGACTTTTTCTAAGACCTCGCGATACTGCTCGACACCACTTATTGATTCTGATGTTTCTGCAACATACCAATAATACTGTGTTAACCACTGATCTTTAAATGGAGTCAAAATGGGAGTGATACTGTTTTCCTTTATTTTTTTAAGATTTTTTTCAAAATCTTCCCAATTGTTAGGAATGCTTAGATCTAAATCATCATAAATATCCTTACGATAAATGAACCCTATTGCATCAACATTACCCATAGGTAACCCATAAACCTCTTTTTTTATCGATACAGCTTGTCGGTAGCTGTCGATGTACTGATCAACATAATACTCATCAGATAAATCATAAAAATATTCTTGTGGGTCAAGTGCTTTAAAAAGCCCCCCACTATTGAATAGTAGAATATCTGATGCATTCTTTGTTAATAATTCTGTCGTAACTTCATTTTCTCCTGCAGTTCCTGACGGGCGCTCATTGAGCTGGATATCTATTTTATGAGTACTGGAAAACGAATCAATAAAGTCTAAAAAATCATCTGTCACTAACCCAGCATCCACTGATATTGATAACTCTGAGACCTGTGGTTGTTTTTCTTTTGTCTGTTGTCTTTGATTGCTATCACAACCACTTAAGAGTGTGAGACTACTTAGAATGAAAAGAATCATCCAGATTGCGAATTTCTTCCTGAAACATTGATGGACTTTTCCCAAAATGCTTTTTGAAAACCTTGCTGAAATAAAGCGCATCCTTATACCCCACCTCCTCAGCTATTTGTTTTAAACTTATTATTGGCGCTTGATTCATTTTGAATACAGCTTGTTCCATTCTTAGGTCCAGCATAAACTCCTTAAACGTTTGTTGCTTGTACTTTTTAAAAAGATCATTAATTGATTTCATTGAAATACCAAAATGCTCACTTATCATAGTCAAGTTTAAATCAGACCGATCAAAATTTTGCTTTAGAAATTGTTCTATCAATTGATAGAACTCATAAGAATCAATTTTTTCAGGAAATCTTTTGGATTGGTCCAAAAAATGTTCTATCAAATCCTGGTAGTCCCGGACTACATCAGATATTTCAACACTGGAAAATATCACATCTTCAAATATGTTACGACTAATTTGCATTTCAATCTCCAAGTATTGATTAAAAAAACTCAGTAAATGATTACTTCGATCAATCAACTGTTGAGTTGTTAATATGTTCAAGTTTTCTATCACGACATTCTTCAATAACTCCTCTAACTCAATCCAATGTCCTTTTACATAGTGATCTTGCAGTTTACTATGCACACTTAACCAGTTCAAAGAATCTTTTTGAGAAACAATATCATCCTTAATAGTTTCAAAACTAAAAACCTCTTTTACACCTATACGATGATATAATTCTACAAAACGTGACATCTTGCTATAAATACTATTAAGTTCTGAAATGGTAATAAAGGAACTGGAATATATTGCTATATAAGGGTTCCTCGTAAATCCTTCTTGAATTTTTCCCAATATTTTAGCTAAATGAGAGGATTCTTGAATAATCAAGACAAACTCATTTCTTTTTCGTCCATTAATTACAAAATTCATTAAGCCTTCGAATTCCGCTATTTTTTTTTTAATTTCCATATCGTCATAAACTACCAATCCATTAAAAGATCCAAAATGTAATGTAATAATCTGATACCTTTTATTCCAATGAATGTCGGTAGTATAACCATTTTTCTTTATTTCATTTTCCAAGAGACGTTTTTCGTATCTTTTCTTTTTTTTCTCTCGTTTACTCGCAATTTTACTTAATACCTCTGTAATCTCCTCAATCTTAATCGGTTTCAAAAGATACTCCTCGACCCCGAATTGAATTGCTTTTTGAGCAAAACTAAATTCTTGAAAACCACTTAGAATGACTACTTCAATATCAATCTTTTTTTCGAAAATGTATTCGGATAATTCAATACCATCCATTAAGGGCATTTTTATATCTGTGATGACAGCATCTATTTCTGGTTGATTCTCAATCATTTCTTTTGCAGCAAGCCCATTTCTCGCTCTACCAACAATTTGTATTTCTAGCGGAATCTTTTCTATAATTTTCTCTAAAATCGTTAGGGCAGCAGGTTCATCTTCAACCAATAATAGTGTCATCATTTTTTTGACCGTCCTTTTTTTTATATAAGGAAATTTTTGTTCCCTTTCCATCAGATTCAATCGACATGTTAAAACCCTTTCCATAAAACAAACGAAGTCTTGCATAGGTATTGATAATACCTAATCCACCAATTTCAAAATCTAACTGAGATAAAGAATCATGATTGTCTAAAATGGTTTTAATTTCCGCTATTTTTTGTTTTAAGTAATCAATTTTTGCATCAGATATTCCTGGACCATTGTCACTGATCATGATGTGCCATTCATTGAGTGGAGAATCTGTTGTTGAAATTTGAACAGCGACTGATTCTTTTCCAGAATCAAAACTGTATTTTATACTATTCTCAACAAATATTTGTAAAACCAATTTTGGAATCCTGATATTCTGAAATTTATCAGGTAGTTCGATATCATATTTAAGCATTTCCTGATATCTTTTTTTCATTAAAAGCAAATAATTTTTGACATGTGCGAACTCCTCTTTGAATGTCGCTTGCTTCTCAACATTTGAAGTTGAGTAACGTAACATTTCAGTAATTCCTTGCGCGATTTCTACTATATCTGCATCATCATATTCGATCCCTTTATAAGCGACAATATTCATAATATTGTAAATAAA
Source organism: Enterococcus sp. GPZ-007 (assembly GCF_059374735.1). Taxonomy (NCBI): domain Bacteria; kingdom Bacillati; phylum Bacillota; class Bacilli; order Lactobacillales; family Enterococcaceae; genus Enterococcus; species Enterococcus sp. GPZ-007. The sequence continues at coordinate 53,903 of NZ_JCAFYN010000001.1, forward strand.
ATGCGGATCGATTTGAGCCTGAAGGACTTCCATATTCGCTTCAAATTGCTTTCTTTGAGCGATTAGCTCGTTTTCAATCGATTGATTTAGCCGTCTCTTGAGTCCATTATAAGACTCAGACAGAGCAGTAATTTCATTTTCATCTGATTTGATTGAACTACTTATTGGTAGGTTACTAATACTGGCAGTTTCCATTTCTCTCTTAAGTTCTTCAAGAGGATTTAGAATCCTATTCAATTGTCTTTTGAAAATATGATACATGATGAAAAGTAAGACAACACTAATAGATACGATATAAAAAGAAGTATTCCAAATAGAATTGTTTACTGCTGTTAACTCCTGAAAAGCAATTACTTTATGACCATTTTCCAGTTTTACTTCTCGAACCAGTGCACCATCATAAGTTCTCCCGCTTGTTTTCTTTTGGGTGTATTGCTGCATTCTAGCCAAATCACCATTTTTCGAATACGCAATAGTATGCCTCTCGTTATCAACAATAAAAAAAGAAATCTGGGTCTCTTTTGAAGGGTTCAGTAGTTGGTCAATTTTCTTTTGCTCATCTTCTACCTGAATATATACTTTCTCCTGATTAGAATAGTTTACTTCTCGGATATAAGAGAAAAGATATGTGGCAGAACTGCTCCAAACATCTTGATAATGTGGAATGACATGGATTCCCCTATAACTATCACCATTGGACAAGAGTTTCTTGATTTTTTCTGATGCATCGTCATTTAAGCTGGACAAACTAATATCATTAGTCAAAAAATCATTTTTTGTTGTTATAATATTGACTCGATAAAAATCAGTCAGGTTGGAATAGTTACTAATTTTTTCAGTAATTTGACGATATGACTTCTCTAACGATGAAACATTCTTTTCGTTTCTTTCGATGTAACTGAGTGTTTGTATGTCATCTAAAAAATCTTTGTCTGATAGAATGTTCGTAGTAGCTTGTTCATAAGAAGATAATTGTAATTCATATTGCTGCCTAACCGTTTCAGTATAGTTTGACAACGTAGCATAGGCTTCGTCTCTCGTTTGTTTGCTATTGTATAAGACAATACTGATAGAGACTAAAATGAAAAGTAGAACTGAAATAAAAAAATAGATAAATGCTAATCGTTTTTTTAAGCTCATGTATTAGTACTCCAATTCACGATTTGAATATTTTGATCATCCTGACATCGATGCTTAGATAATGTCGATTGTGAGATAAACAGCTCCTCTGAAGCTTCTAAATAATTGTTATACCTTGACAGAATGACAAAATCTTTAAGGTAATTGATATTCATCTCTGCTCCTCTTTCCATATGGATTACCGCTGCTAAATCGAAACTTACACATCTCTTACAGTCCTATTTGATAAGATGCCTTTTATAATTTTTTCTTCTGTATCCATCTAATTTCACCTTTTATATATCAAGTTTATCATGATACTTCCTGAACAAGTAATACATTCTTACTTCTTCATCGCAAGATAATTATTTCTCGATGAGAATCTTTTACTTGCACGTCAAAGTTCGACTTTTTACAGGTTACTTAGTTAGAGAGAAATCCGCTTGATTAAGAGCTGTAAGGTAGGAGGAGGAAAGTCCGAATCGTATACAAAATGGGAATAAATTAATTCCTAAGTTACTTTGATTTTATGTCTGCAACGGAACTCTACAACCTAGACAAACCGCACACCTTGAATTCCCTCTGGATAAATCTTCGCGATATTCTCCAGAATAAACTCCGCAAATCGGCGCGAGGCAAAGGACATCGTCTGCCAATTACGCCAGCCTAAAGCGACGGTCCGTTCGGGATGCTCCTTGATCTCACGGACGGCTACCTTGTCCTTGACTCCCGACAATGTCAGACTGTACATGATCGAAACGCCTAATTGCTGCTGAACCATCTCAAGGATCGCGGAATCATCATAGATTTTATATTGAATGTTTGGCTCAAGCTGTTTTTTTGAAAAAGCTTCTAGGGCTACACTAAATTCCCCTTCGTCTAAAAGGATCAGAGTCTCCTGTGCTAGCTGCTTCAGACTGACTTGATTTTCAACAGTCAGCTTGTGTTCATTTGGAATAACCGCCAACATCTCATCGTGATAAATCGGCCGCGTCTCCACCCCATCAACACAATCATGATTCAAAAAGCCGAAGTCGACTCGATCATTTATGATCCAGCTGCCAATACTGGAGGTTTCTCCCTGCAGCAATTCAAAACTGACTTTGGGATATAGCTGCTTAAAATTTCCCATCAGCTGCGGCAGGAAATTTTTACTAATACTGTTAAAGGCGCCAATCCGAATCGTACTAGCTTCCAGACCTAAAAGCTCCTGCTGTTTTTTCTCCAATTGTTTTTCAGCTACTTGGATCGCTTGAAGATAGGGTAAAAACTGCTCACCATCACTCGTCAAGCGGATACCGTCTTTTCCGCGATTGACTAGAATGGTTCCCAATTCCCGTTCCAATGACTTGATGATCTGACTCACCGCACTTTGAGAATAACCCAGTATTTTCGCGGCTTTTGTAAAGCTCCCTACTTCTATCACTAAGCAAAACACGCGGTATTTTGTGATCATATTTACCTCCATAAGATTTACTTATGGATCCATTATAATCATTCGTTTTACTATGGTAAAGGAGCTCTCTATAATGTGGCTAAAAGAGAGGAGACGATGTCGTGAAAGATAAACGTTTAGTCAACCCTCCCAACTCAAATGTGACGTTCTCAAAACAAGTCTTTTTGGAAGGGATCAGAGACGGAATCCCCATCGGCTTAGGCTATTTTGCGGTCGCTTTTTCTTTAGGAATTACCGCTAGGAATGCTGGTCTGACTCCTTTTCAAGGCTTTCTTGCCAGTATTTCGAACAATGCTTCCGCAGGACAATATGCCGCTTTCGTTCTGATCGCTGCGAAAGCCAGTTATTTAGAAATCGCAATCGTCACGCTTGTCACGAACGCCCGCTACCTGCTGATGAGCTGCGCGTTGAGTCAACGAATTTCATCAGAGACGTCCCTGCTCCATCGCTTTCTGCTTGGTTACGATGTTACTGATGAGCTTTTTGGCCTTACGATTTCCCGTCCTGGTTTTGTTGAGCCGTTTCATACCTATGGCGCTGTTTTTGTCGCCGCTCCTGGTTGGGCAGTCGGCACAGCTCTGGGGATTTCTGCTGGAAATCTTCTGCCTGCAAGTCTAGTCAGCGCTTTAAGCGTTGCATTGTACGGCATGTTCTTAGCTGTAATTATTCCGCCAGCTAGAAAAGACCGATTGATCGCCGCCTTAGTATGTATCAGTTTTCTTGCGAGTTTTCTATCTGATAAGCTGGCAATATTTGAGCGCCTGCCTAATGGGATGCAAACAATCATTTTGACTGTTGGGATCTCAGTATTAGCTGCTTTATTTTTCCCTGTGAAGAAAGGGGCGAAAACGAATAATGAATAATTACATTTATATTGCGGTAATGGCTAGCGTCACGTACGCGATCCGCGTGATTCCTTTGACTCTGATTCGTCGTCCGATCAAAAATGAGTTCATTCAGTCTTTCCTCTATTATGTTCCTTATGTCACCTTATCAGTCATGACCTTCCCTGCTATCACGCAAGCCACGCGTTCACCACTGGCTGGAGTGTTGGCTTTAGCAGTAGGAATCTTTGCAGCTTGGTACGGGGCAAATCTGTTTAAAGTTTCCTCCTTGTGTTGTGTGGTCGTGCTGATAGCGGAATTTATTTTATTTTGATCGTTAGGTTTTCGCTCAGCATACTTAACGAATAGAAAGTTACTTGCGGAATTGCTTTACATTTGGCAAGGTTGGAAGGTGTGTATTCTGAAAAAACAAAAGCAAGGCGCTAGATGTCAGCATTCATCTAGCGCCTTGCTTTTGTTGAATATGCTATTTTACAAACATTGCATCACCGAAGCTGAAGAAACGGTAGCGTTCTTCAATCGCATGATGGTAGGCAGCCAACGTCTTTTCACGTCCGGCAAAGGCACTTACTAACATCACTAAAGTTGATTTAGGCAAATGGAAGTTTGTTGAAAAAGCTTGAACAATTTTGAATTCATAGCCTGGTGTGATAAAAATATCGGTCCAACCACTGTCGGCTTTGATTTCACCATTGAATTTTGTTCCGATCGTTTCTAGCGTCCGGATCGAAGTTGTTCCGACAGCCACGATTTTTCCGCCATTGGCTCGGACTTCATTCAATTGGACAGCAGCTTCTTCCGTCAGGCGATAGAATTCACTGTGCATTTGATGTTCAGCGATATTATCGACACTAACTGGTCGGAAGGTTCCTAATCCGACATGTAACGTTAGATAGACCAGCTTCACACCTTTTGCGGCGATTTTTTCTAGTAGCTCAGGGGTGAAATGCAGGCCGGCTGTTGGTGCTGCGGCTGATCCGTTTTCCTTCGCGTATACGGTCTGATAACGTTCGGGATCTTCTAAGCGTTCTTTGATATACGGCGGTAATGGCATTTCACCAAGTGATTCTAGATTTTCTAAGAAGATACCTTCATAAGAAAACTCTACGATCCGACCGCCATGTTCCAATTCCTGCTTCACTTCTGCCCGCAGGCGGCCATCGCCAAAGACGATCTGCGTGCCGACCTTCGCCCGACGCGCTGGCTTGATTAGGGTTTCCCACTCATCGCCTTGAGTATTGTTCAGCAGCAACACTTCAAGATGTCCGCCAGTTTCAGGCTTCTCGCCATATAGACGCGCTGGCAAAACTCGTGTGTCGTTCATCACTAAAGCATCACCAGGATTCAATTCTTCAATAATCTCATCAAAATGTTTATCCGCGATTTGGCCAGTTTCCCGATCCAGCACTAATAAACGCGAACTGTCACGCTTTTCTAGAGGGGTCTGGGCAATTAATTCTTCTGGTAAATCAAAATCAAAATCTTCTGTGGTTAACATAGCTTCTCCTCTTTTCCTCGGCTATTCTATCATGGGACACGCGCAATGAAAAGTCCATTGCTATTTACATAATTCCCTCATCAAATTAGAATAGTTTTCATTTTCATAAAAAATTTTTACAAAAATTAATTATTCGTTTTTTTATTCTGCCATCCTCTCATACTTCTAATAAAAGATGATTACATCCATAAAATCAAAATAGTTATTTTATAATCTAGAAAAAGCAATACTAATCTGATAAAAATAGTTGCAAATGAGCCAGTCATTTGCTTTTTTATCGCTTTGTGTAGCATACTAAAATTATAAGTCTGTTAAATTTTTTGCTTTTTAGATGCTGAATTCATGTATATCAGTTACTTTCACTGAAGGATCTCTTGCATATAAATACGCTTGGCGGAATAGTCGATGAAGTGGAATTAGAGCTTTTTTCTTGTGAAAAGATCGTCTAATCCGAGTGACGCTCCGCTGAATTTTCGTGTCAGAAAAATTTGAACATACAAAACAGGAATAGGAGTGTAAACATGATTGAGTTTGACCACGTTTCTAAAATCTACAATGGAAACAAAGTAGCCGTTGAAGATATCAACCTCTCTTTTGATAAAGGAGAATTCATTTGTCTGATTGGTACCAGCGGCAGCGGCAAAACCACTACGATGCGGATGATCAATCGCATGATCGACCCAACAAAAGGAACAATCAAGATCAACGGAGAGGATATTCAGAAGAAAAATCCTGTTGAATTGCGTCGTCAGATTGGTTACGTGATCCAAAATATCGGTCTAATGCCCCATATGACGATCCGTGACAACATTACCCTTGTACAACGTTTATTGAAAGTAGACAAAGAAGAACAGAACAAAACAGCCGAGAAAATGATCGATCTTGTTGAATTGCCGCGAGACATGCTGGACCGTTATCCCCATGAACTGTCTGGTGGACAACAGCAACGGATCGGGGTTGTTCGTGCGCTCGCTGCCGATCAGGATGTCATTTTGATGGATGAACCCTTCGGTGCGTTAGACCCGATCACTCGTGACTCGCTGCAAGACTTAGTAAAAGATCTGCAGGAACGTCTAGGTAAAACCATTGTCTTCGTTACTCACGATATGGACGAAGCCTTAAAGTTATCGAACCGGATCGCCATCATGGACAACGGAAAAGTGATTCAATTTGATACTCCAGAAAATATTTTACAAAATCCAGCCAATGAATTTGTTGAGGAGCTTTTAGGAGAAGACCGCTTATTGCAAGCAAAACCAGATACGACAACTGTTGGCGAGATCATGATGCATACAGCCGTTTCCATCACGCCAGAGAAGAGCCTGCAAAACGCGATTCGTTTGATGCGGGAAAAACGGGTAGATACCTTGTTGGTCGTGGATGAAGACAATGTCTTGAAGGGCTTTGTCGATGTTGAAACGATTGACCGTGAACGTCGTCGCGGAAAAGCAACCAGCATCGGCGATATCATCAATCCAAAAGTTTTCTACGTCAAAGAAAAAGCGTTGGTTCGCGACAGCCTGCAGCGAATTCTAAAACGCGGTGTGAAATACGTGCCCGTAGTGGACGACAGCAATCACCTTGTCGGCATCTTAACGAGAGTGTCGCTAGTGGATATCATTTATGACGTTCTTTGGGGCGAAGAAGAAACTTTCGGAGATGCAGCAGAAAACATCACTAGCGGGGAGGCGTAATCATGCAAGCATTCATCAATGAATATGGTGGGCAAATGCTGACAAAAAGCGCTGAACATTTGTATATTTCTGCCATCGCTCTAGGCCTTGGTATCTTAGTTGCTGTTCCTTTAGGTATTGTCTTGACCCGTTTGCCCAAAATCGCTAATCTTGTGATCGGAATCGCCAGTGTCTTGCAGACCGTTCCTTCCCTTGCTTTGCTGGCCTTAATGATTCCCTTCTTCGGTGTAGGGAAATTCCCGGCGATCATCGCCTTGTTCATTTATTCCTTATTACCGATTTTACGGAACACCTTTATCGGGATGAAAAATGTCGATCGTAATTATCGTGACGTCGCCAAAGGTATGGGGATGACCAATCTGCAGTCGATTTTCACTGTGGAACTGCCGATCGCTATTCCAACGATCATGGCAGGAATTCGTCTAGCCGCTGTTTACGTTATCGCATGGGCAACATTAGCCTCTTACATTGGTGCCGGCGGACTAGGTGATTTGATCTTCAGTGGATTGAACAACTTCCAACCGCCTTTAATCATCGCAGGAACAGTGCCGGTCATCGTGATGGCATTAGTCGTCGATCTGCTACTAGGTTTCTTAGAAGATCGCATGACTCCAGCAGCCCTAAGGAAGGAGGAGTAACCCATGAAGAAAATAAAAATTTTGGCTTTACTCGGACTTTCTCTACTATTTCTAAGCAGCTGTTCCTTCCCTGGTTTAGCATCAAACGATGATGAAGAAACGATCGCTATTACTGGAGGGATCACTTCAGAGATGCAAATCCTAGGCAGCATCACTGCTGGAATGGTCGAGCATTATACAGATAAGGAAACGACAGTGATCAATAACTTGGCAACGAACATGATCAATCATCAAGCGATGCTGAAGGATGACGCGTCGGTCTCCTCTGCGCGCTATACAGGAACGGACCTGTCTTCGATCCTGCAATTACCAGCTGAAAAAGATCCTAAGAAGGCCTTCGATATCGTTCATGACGAATTCGAAAAACGCTTTGATCAAACGTGGCTTCCTTCGTACGGCTTTGACAACACCTATGTTTTCTTAGTTCGAAAGGATACCGCTGAAAAATACAATCTGAAAAAAGTCAGTGATTTGAAACGTGTCGCCGGTGAGTTAAAAGCAGGTGTCGATACTTCGTGGATTACACGTAAAGGGGACGGCTATGAAGGCTTCAAGCAGGCTTATGGATTCGAATTTTCTTCAATCCTGCCGATGCAGGTCAGTCTGGTTTATGACGCCTTGTCAGTCGGAAAAATGGACATCGTTCTCGGCTATTCCACAGATGGACGGATCGCCAGCTATGACCTCGTGATGTTAGAAGATGACTTGCGCTTCTTCCCACCTTACGATGCTGCGCCGATCGTTTCCAATAAACTGCTGAAAACTGATCCAGAGGTCAAAGATGCTTTGGAACGTTTGGCTGGAAAAATCTCTACTGAAGAGATGCAAAAGCTCAACTATCGAGCAGACAATGACTTAGTTGAACCGCAAATCGTTGCTGAAGAGTTTCTAAAAGAACATAACTATTTCGAAGGGAAGTGAGCGTAATGGAAAATCTAAATACTTTTCAACAATTCATTCAATATTATCAAACGAATGGCAGTATTATTTTCGCACAATTCGTTCGCCACTTCTTGATCTCGATCTATGGGGTGATCTTTGCTGCGATCGTCGGGATTCCATTGGGGATCTTCATTGCTCGCCATACGAAGCTAGCCAACTGGGTGATTCGTTTAGCTAACGTGATCCAGACAATTCCATCGCTAGCGATGATTTCAGTCTTGATGATCGGAATGGGCCTCGGCGTCAATGTCGTCATTCTGACTGTCTTTCTATATTCACTATTGCCAATCATCAAAAATACCTATACTGGCATGCGGCAAGTCGATAAAAATGCCTTAGATGTCGGAACTGGCATGGGAATGACGAATTGGCAGCGACTATACATGATCGAGCTTCCTTTATCTGTCTCTGTCATCATGGCAGGTATTCGAAATGCTTTAGTTGTCGCCATCGGAATTACTGCCATCGGCGTATTCGTTGGTGCCGGCGGTCTGGGGGATATCATTATCCGCGGAACGAACGCAACAGATGGAACTGCGATCATCCTAGCCGGAGCATTACCAACCGCCTTAATGGCGATCATGACTGACTGGATCTTAGGAATCGTTGAACGCAAACTAGATCCGGCAACGAAAACAAGTAGATAAATTTAAAAAGTCGCTCTGATCGAATTTCAATCAAAGCGACTCTTTTTTTAGTTGCTATTCAACAACTCATACCCGACTTCTTCATCGCAAATCAAAACATTGATCAGCTTGCCATTGATCGCGCCTAGTGTTGCTGTTGCTCGTTTCTTCGAGCAGACGGCACCGATGCTGATCGGTGCTAAACGCAAGGAATCCAAACCGCTGGAAATCGGAAATTGATTGCGGTACTGGATTTCTTTTCCATCGATATCAAACGCTCGACCAATCATCGTTCCTACTGCGCCTTCAGCCACAAGATCATTCAAATCACGATTATCTAAGATTCCCGAAGAAACCAACGTATTGCGTGTGGTTTCAATATTTCCGATACCGCTAAAGGCTACGTCAATCTTACGCCCTAGTGAGATGTTCAAATCGATTTGCGGCTGCGCCAATAGTTCTTCCTGCAGCTTGTGGGAATTAACGAAGGCTGGCGCGTTGAAAAATTCATGCCGGCCATTCAATTTCTGCGCTAAACGGAAAACCAGCTCGTTTCCATCCATCACAGTTCGATTCGGTCCCAAACTTCCCGTCAATTGAACCACATGAACATTTTTCATTTCATGCTCAGGAAAGTTTTTCACCATTTTTTCCACCGTCGCGCCCCAAGAGATCCCCAGCAGTTTGTCATCAGATAATGCGCTGCTGATATAATCCGCCGAAGCCTTGCCTACATTGTCCAAGTCAAAATCATAATCGCCTAATCCTTTTACTACGATGACCTCTAATAGATCGAACTTTTCCTTTAGTTTCATCATCAACGCATTATTGCGTTCAAAAGGTGCTTCGATCGAGATTTTGACGATTTGCTTCTCGCGCGCTTCCTCCAGCATTCTGGAAATGGATGGACGTGATACCCCAATTATTTTCGCAATATCGTTTTGGTTCATCCTATCTAAGTAATACATTTCTGCTACTTTTAATAATGTAGAAATATCATTCGCCATATTATCCTCCTAGTTCAAATACTGGGTCAGCATCCGTTAATTATGCAATAAAGTCGTCAATCATTTCTAACGCCCTTACTACGCCGTCTTCATCATTGGTCGGGCAGTGCCATTTGGCCGCCTGTTTTAATTCATCCGTAGCATTTCCCATCGCGATCGATTGCGGAAACCGTTCAAATGAGGAGAGATCATTGCCATTATCGCCGACAACAAACACTTCGCCGTCTGATAGTCCATAATGGCTGGCCAATTTGGCCAAAGAGCTTCCTTTATTAACACCTTTCTTACTGAACTCGATCATGGTCGGATAGCCCTCGACACAGGTGTATCGCTGTGAAAAACGTTGTTCTATCCGGCTTTTATTCTGTTTAATTATATCGGGCTTATCACAAATAATCAATTTAGAATATTTCTCAGCTGGATCACATTCGCTGAGCGAGCAGACTCTCAAATCATTATTCGTCAAGAAGCAAAATTCTAACGTTCCAAGATTAATCGAAGGAAACGAAGTAACCACTTCACGATCATTGACTGCAATGCAGGTTAGCCCTCTTTCGCGGCAATAGTCCGTCAGCTCTTGATAGGCCGAAAAATCCAGCAGCTCCTCGACTAATTTTTGACCATTCCCATTTTGTACCATTGCACCATTCGCCAGCACGTGATAATCATCCGCTATCCCCACCGCTTGCGCGTGAGGCAGTGCGCCAGACAGTGGGCGCCCAGAGCAAAAGGTAAATTTGTAGTTTGGGTTCTTTGCTCTTCGCCTGATAGCTTCCGTTACTCCCCTTGTTAACTTTCCAGTAGAATCCAGTGAAGTTCCATCAAGATCTAATGCAATTAAATTCATAGGTTTTCCTTTCAAAAAGAAGGCTGGATATTTTCTACCCAGCCTTCTACACTTCTATTTTCCCATCTCTTTTAAGGCTGCCAATGCTGAATCTAAAAATGTATCTTCATCTAACCCAGTCAATAATCCAACCGAATTGATTTGCGGGATCCCCTCTGCGTCTGCTGGATCGATTGGGCTGGTATACGCCACCAGGTCAATATCACCATTCGCAACAGCGCCTTTGACCATTCCAGGATTTACCTCTTGAATCTCTACCTCATAACCATGCTCCTCTAACAATTCCACGATTCGTTCGCCGACCATGGCCGAACTGACCGTACCAGATCCGCATACAGATAAAACTTTGATTTCCGTCATCGCTAAACCTCCTATTTCACTAGTTTCTATCCATGTAAGTTCTTATCATCCATTATAGTATAACGCTTTCAATAAATGGCGCTTTTTTAAAATTTAATTTTGCTGGTAACTGCTAGAACTTCTTCCGGCGTTTTAGCAGTACTAATTGCATCCAGATCCTCTCTAGTTTTAAAAACATTCATCAATTGTCGTAAAAGGTCCAATTGCTTCTTTGGATGTTCCATCGCTAATGGGAAAAAGATCTTGCTTTGCAGCTTGATATCCGGACTGCCCATCATGGAAACTTCAATCGGTTCTTTCGTAACCACTACTCCCATCGCTGGCCGCAGAACATGTTCAGGGTCCGTATGAGGAATCGCGATGTTATGACCATCAGCCGCCAGACCCGTGGGAAAAACTTCCTCCCTGGCAATGACCGCATCTATATAAGTCGACTTGACGATTCCGGCCTTTTCAAATTCCGCACCCATCAATTGGATGACTTCTTCAAAGGAATGAACATCCTGATCGAGCAAGATACAATTTTTTTCAACGAGATTTTTTTCTTCCATAGCAAACCCTCACCTTATTGTTTGTTTGGCTGCAGAACAACCTTTATTTCATTGCCAGCCATGACCTGTTCGATGGCTTCTTCCCATTGCTCTAATGGATAAACCTTTGTGATCAAGCGCTCCGCATTGATTTTTCCTTGCTTCATCAGATCCAAGGTCAAATGCCAAGTAGACGGCTTTTGCGATCTTGAGCCGATCACATTCAGCTCTCTTTGCACGATCGAATTCATGTCTAACTCATTTAAACTTTTAGCAAAGACACCCATTTGAATCAAGGTCCCTTTTTGTTTCAAATAATCAAAGACTCCTTTGATTGCCGGTGCAGCTCCGGAACACTCGAAACAATAGTCCGCGCCTTTTCCACCCGTGAACGCTTGAATAATTGCCGCTGCGTCCTCTGTCTGTGAATCGATCACTCGATCAGCCCCCAATTCCAGCGCTGTTTTTAACCGCTCAGCGTCTTGAGTGATTCCGACAACAATCACTTTGGCTTCCACACTTTTCAATACCTGACTCAAGCATAACCCAATCGGACCGGGTCCGACAATCACTGTCACATCATTTTTTTTGACTTGAACTTTTTCCATACTGGCATGAACCCCGCAAGCGATCGGCTCAGTAATCGAAGCTGCTAGCAAAGTAAGCTTTTCATCCAGCACATGGACACTTTCTTCACGTGTTAACACATACTCAGCAAAGCTGCCATTTACTTGACTGCCTAAGCCTTTGCGATTCAAGCAAAGATTGTATTCCTTGTTCAGACACGATTCACATTCGCCGCAAGTAGCAAAGGTCGTCTCACTAGTAACTAGATCCCCTACTTGTACATCGGTTACATTCTCTCCAATGGATTCGACAACACCAGAAAATTCATGACCTAAAACTAACGGCGTCTTCAATCGATCATATTCCCCTTTAAAGCCATGAATATCCGTTCCGCAAATCCCCGTATAAATCACTTTGACCAAAACTTCTTTGTCTTTTGGGATCGGAGTATCAATTTCTAACAGTTTCATTTTGTTGTAGCCAGGTTCTGTTTTGACTAACGCCTTCATGCGACCACCTTTTCTTTTGGAGTATCATTTTTTTCACCTTCCAAGAAAGACCAAACGGCTTGTTTGTTTTTCTTGAATAAGAAATACATTGCAAAATAAAGTACAACCACAATTCCAATCAATAGATAGTTACCTGATAAGAATGTTAGGAAAATCAAGGCCATCACTGGGTTATACAAGATTCCAAAGCTGGTAATCATCATGGCACCTTCGGGAATATTTACACCCACCTGAGCCGCCACTTCGGTAAAGTAAGGTGCAGTATACGTACAAACGTACAAACCAATCGTAAACCAAATCACACCTGAGATCACACCTTTGAAAATATTCCCTTTCGAAACACAGATAATCATTTCCACCATATATGGCAAAGCGATCAAGTCAACTAAAGGCAAGGTTTCGTTACCTGGCAAGACCATCGCCAACAATACCATGATCGGGATCAAAATCAGCCCCGTCATCAACGTCGCTGGTTCACCATAACCAACTGCATCATTCACGGACAGCATCCATTCACGATTTTTTCCGCTGCCTTTCGCTGTCTTCTTACTCGCATTCGTCAAGCTGGTAAACGCCGAAGCAAAGATACTCGCAACCCGTGGGAAGATGGCCATTACGGCGGATACTGCTAATCCCATGGTGAAGACACTGCCCCAGCCATCTAAAGTATTCAACGTGTTCAAGTTCCCCATGATCCCGATCAGCAAACCAAGAAATAGACCTAACGTGATTGGTTCACCCAAGAAACCTAATTTCTTCTTCAATGTAGCTGGATCCCAATTGATTCTATCCGCGCCTAATTTACTTAAGAGCCAGTTCATCGCGATCGCATAGGGTACCGACGTAACATGGTGTGGCGCGGTCAGGGTTGTTCCCGGCAAGCTGTAATAATTCGCCCAGCGCTTGGCGATTACTTCCCCAAACAGCATGACATATAAGTTCTGAACGATCATACACGCCATCGCTAACACCATATTGTTAGTAATCAAATAGATCATCGAACCCCAAACCATAAATGAATAGTTATTCCACATATCACTCGGCATGAATACATCGGTCCATTTTACTAAGAATAATGCCACTTGCAGGATCAATCCTACTACTAAGAAAATCACACCCACCTGAGTAGAATAGGCAATCACCGAAGTCGCCTGCCAGCCTGTGTCGAACACCGGTAATTTCACACCTGTTTGTTCAACCATATTATTGATGACTGGTGTAACGATTGGAACAAATGAGTTGACGATCAAGTTGAACCCTGTTAACCCGATCCCAGCGTTCAAAGCGGACTGGAAGGCCTTTTTTGGTTTGACCTTCAAAAACAATGCCACGATGAACAACATCACCGGTACAACGACAGCGGCACCAAATGAACTCAAGATATTTTGTAACAACTCCACAATAATTCCTCCTTTTTCAATTGAACTTATTTTCACGCTTAAGAACTTATGACAAGTATCACACGGAATTTTCGATCTGTCAACACTTTTATTGGAAACGATTACACATGCCGAAGAAGTTACTATAGTACTATATCTAAATATTTTTACAAAAATACATATTGACATTTGTTCTTTATGATGAAATAATGTAAAAAACGACATTGGAGGTTATATCATGCTTGAACAATTGAAAGAGACGGTCTGCAAAGACAATAAAGCGCTTCCTAAAAATGGATTAGTTTTATGGACGAGCGGAAATGTCAGTGCAAAAGATCCCGAAACAGAATATGTGGTCATTAAACCCAGCGGTATCCATTTCGAGGACTTGACCCCAGACAATATGATCGTTGTAGATTTGGCCGGCAACGTAATCGAAGGTGAACTGACACCTTCAGTAGATACTGAGTCTCATCTATATGTATACAATCACTGCCCTGAAGTTCTCGGAATCACTCATACCCACTCGCCATACGCTACTGCTTTCTCGATTGCTGGAGAATCACTTCCTATATATACGACGACTTCTGCAGCTGTTTTCGGAAAAAAAATCCCACTATCAGAAATCGCCGCTGTCGGTGAAAAAGCCATTGGCGCCGAGATCGTTCGCTGCTACCAAGAAACCAGCTGTCCTGCAATCCTATTAAAGAACCACGGCGTCTTCACCGTTGGCAAATCAGCTACCAACTCTCTGAAAAATGCCGTTATTCTTGAAGAAACAGCCCAAAGCGTCTATTACGCACGAACCTTGAACGCATCACTCCAACCATTAGAAGAGTCCTATACTGAAGAAGTCTATGATTTCTATCAAAATAATTACGGACAAAAATAAATACAATAGAAAAGGAGTTTTACCATGGCAACTAATTATACGATCGCTGATGTAGAAAAAGCGGCAACAAACATTCGCAAGCATGTACTGAAACTGACACTCGAAAGAAACGGCTGCTATCTTTCCCAGGCCTGCTCTTCCGCGGAACTTTTCGCGACTATGTACTTACGTGTTCTAAACTTGAGTGAAAGCAAAGCGCCTCGCTTACCGAATAAATTTCCGGGAACACCGTCAAAAGATAATATGGATTACGTCCAAGGAGCAGAATACCACGGCTCATTAAAAGCCCCTTATGATCGCTTCTTCGTATCACCTGCCCACTATGCTGCTCCTGTCTATGCGGCTTTGATCGAAGCGGATCGTTTAGATGAAGAAGCATTGGAAATGTTCAACCGTGACGGCTACTCAATGGAGATGATCGGCGCCAATCACACGCCCGGATTTGAAAACGCTGCCGGAACATTGGATCAAGCAATCAGCGTTGCTGGCGGAACGGCTCATGCGCGAAAATTACGCGGGGAAGAAGGACGTGTCTTTGTGATGATGTCCGACGGGGAAATGGAAGAAGGCCAATTGTGGGAAGCCATTCAAGCTGCGGTCTTTTATGAACTGGACAACCTGGTTTTGTTGGTCGATATCAACGGCCAGCAAGTCGAAGGGGAAACCAAGAAAGTCATGAATATCGAACCTTTAGAAGATCGTTTCACCGCATTTGGCGCTAAGGCAGTCTCAGTCAACGGACATGATATCGAAGCAATCGAAGAAGCCGCCAAACAAGGGGAAAAGAACAAACCATTAGTTATTCTTTGCTATACGGACCCAACTCAAGGTATCCCTTACTTAAACGAAAGAAGACCAATCCTGCATTTCGTTCGTCTAAAGGAAGGCGAAGAATTCGATAAATACACCAAATTCTACAACGAAATGTAAGCAAAAAAAGGAAGGAGTATTATTTATGAAAATAGAATCGGATGTACATTCAAAAAATATGATCAAATTTGCTCGGGAAAATGAGGATGTCTTAGTCTTATCAGCAGACTTAGGAACTTCTTGTGAAGTCAAAGAGTTTCCGAAAGTTTTCCCTGAAAAGTATTTATCAATGGGGATCGCCGAACAAAACATGTTGAGCTGGGCGGCTGGTTTAGCTCGTGAAGGCTTCCGACCATTCTTACACACTTTCGCGGTTTTCCTATATCGTAGACCGCTAGATCAATTAGAAATGTCGATTGCTTATCCAAATCTGCCTGTTTCGCTTTTAGGCTTCGTGCCAGGAATTACGACTCCCGGCGGCGTGACGCACCAATCGATTGAAGATGTCGGTATTCTCCGCACCATTCCAAATATGACGATCTTCGATTGCGGCGATGCGACTGATGTAGAATCTGCTTTAGAAATTTGTAAAGAAGTCAACGGACCGATCTATGTCAGAATGCTGCGGGGACAAATGCCAAGACTCTTCTCACCTGACAAGCCAACGGAATTTAACAAAGGGCGGGTGATTTCTTCTGGTGATGATGTTGCTCTATTTTCCAGCAGTATCTGTACAGAAGAAGCAATGCGAGCAACCCAGTGGCTGGAAAAACAAGGAGTCTCTGTTCAGCATGTTCACATCACAACCTTGAAACCATTTACTGATCCGTTAGTTGTTGAATCCATCAAAAAAGTAAAACATGGGGTGGTTACGATGGAAAACCATGTCAAGATCGGCGGATTAGGCACGGCAGTCGGTGAAGTGATGTTAGAACATCAACTGCATAAACCATTAATCAAAGTCGGCATTGATGATGAATGGACTCACGGAGCCTCAAAACCTTACTTATTGAAAAAGTACGGCTTAGACGCCGCTTCCTTGATTCGAGCAGTGGAGAAGATTTTAGATAAAGACCTCGACTTCAAGGAAGAAGAATTAGAAGACATTCGCTTAGAAGACTACGATCGAGTTTAAAAAAAAAGCATTCCTGAGAAAAATCTCTCAGGAATGCTTTTTTAGAGAAGAAACTCGTTCTCCCCTTTTTTTAAATACTCATGCACCTTCTTAGCTAATAGAAACGGAGACTTCGGAATCGCATCAACAGTATCTCCTGCAATGTGGGAAGTAATTACCAAATTATCCAATTTGAGTAAAGGATCATCCAGCTGCAGCGGCTCCTCCCAAACAACATCAATAGCCGCTCCAGCAATTTGTCGCTCTTTCAACACATTGATAAACGCTTCCTTAACAAGCAATCCCGGTCGCGCAGTATTAATCAAATAAGCACTAGGCTTCATCAATGCTAATAATTCCTCGTCCACCAGCTTTTCTGTTTCTGACGTAACTCGCATATGCAGAGAAACGATATCTGATTTCGAAAACAACTCTTCCAAAGAAACAACTTCCACCTCAAGTCCTGAGCTCAACAATTTCTCCTGATCAACAAATGGGTCATAAGCGATTACCTTTACTCCAAGTCCCATAAGCCGCTGTGCCACTATTTTGCCAATATGCCCCAATCCAACTAGGCCAACTATTTGATCAGAAAGCGTAGTTCTATAAGCATCATTGGGGTAGCTTTTCTTCCAGTCTCCTTGCATCACCGCTGCATGAGAAAGGGCAATATTTCTTGTTACTGTATAAATCAGACCAATCGTGTAGTCTGCAACCGGTTCGGCGTTCCGAATGACATGAATGATTGGAATCTTCTTTTCTCTAGCGGCCGCAAGATCGATATGCTCCACTCCGCCACGACAAGTACCGATCAGCTTCAAATTCTTTGCCTGCTCAATCAGCTTGCGGGGAACAGGCGCAAGATGTACAAACAAATAGTCGGCGTCCCTTATCTCTTCCATGATCCCTACTGGAATAGCGATCGCTTCCGGCCCATCCTTTTCAATCACTTTCAAGTTTCGCTGAAATTCTTCCTGCGAATCTTCTGTTCGCCATTCCAAAGTGACGATTTCTACCGGTTCTGGAATCCCCATTGAAGCCACAGCTTCATTCAGAGTTTTGGCTGACACAAAAGTATCACCAACAACGATTACTTTACTCATCTTTTTAACCTCTCTCCTTATTTGTTGTTTTTCTTTACCGCAAACCATTCCGCCAAACGGTTACTGACATAGATTGATTGTACTTTGACGGCTGATCATCAAGCATCGCAATCTGCAAAAGGCAAAGCCAACACCCTTCACTAGTTTTTCTCCTATTGACCATAACTCGGAAACCGTTCGAGTACTTCTTTCATATCTGTTTTGTCTAATATCACCGGATTGCCAAATAGAGAAGCACCAACATGCAAGCCTGCCAAACGTTCAATCTCACTCGCAACAGAAAAAGCATCTTGCAAAGTCGGACCGCAAGTCAGGAGTCCATGATTCGCCAAAAAACAAGCATAGCGATCTGCCATCGCTTCAAACGCGTATTCCGCTAACTTTTCCGTACCAAAAGTCGCATAATCAGAGCAACGTACCTCATCGCCTCCTGCAACCGCTATCATATAATTGGTGGCTGGAAGATTTTTTCGACAAGTAGCTAAGATCGTGCTAAACGTCGAATGTGCATGTACCACTGCGTGGACTTCATCACCACGTCGTTGATAATTAATTAAGTGCATTTGCCATTCACTTGAAGGCTTCCTTGTCCCTTCAACAATCTTTCCTTCAAGATTCAGCACAACAATGTCCTCTACTGTCATCTCGAAATAATCGATCCCACTAGGTGTGATCGCCATCAGCTGTCCTGCTGGGTCATATACGCTGATGTTTCCGCCAGTTCCTGCAGTCAATCCCGTCGAAATCAATTTTTCGCCATATTCTACCAACTGCGCCTTTTCTGTTTCCATCATAAGTACCACTCCTATCAAGAAATTATGTTCAATCAAAAGAAAATATTTTCCATATTCAACCTAACACCTCTTTTTAAATAAGTCAACACAGAACGAATGATCACTAAAAAGAAATAATTATCTAGTTTTGCTTTCCTACAATATCTAAAACCTTTGAATCATCTCTTTTCGCGTATCCTCCCCCGTGGTATCATTTATGAACAGTTAGGGTTCTGGTAACAACGAAAACAAGGATATTTAACTAGAGAATTCGCATGAAAATGAAGGGGGTGGTGAAAAATGAAGGGATTGGTCTGCAACTATTGCGGTGGAAATCAATTCAAAAAAACGGAAACTGGCTATGAATGCAGCTATTGTCATGCGGTCTACGAACTTGATGCCCCACCTCTAGAAAAACGATCACTTCGAAAAAAGCCGCTGTCCATTATAGGAATCACACTGATCCTTATTGTTGGCATTCTTTTTATTAGCAGTATTCTCGTGCCCAATTCATTGAAGACAACTCCTTCAAAGATGGGACCGCAATTGACTACATTTACACCTGCCACCAGCGCTAAAAGCTCGACAGATTCGACGACCTATTCGCCGAGCCAATTGAACAATCCGGAGCGAAACGTGAGAATAGCGGAGCTTTCGTTGAACCAAGCAGAGATTGATTTAGCACTTGTATCCGCCGAGGAATACGGCGGCGACAAGACGCAAGACTTTAAAGATCGAGTGGCAGCTGCACAAAAGCAACGTGATTCTCTGGAAAAAAATCGGCTAAAAACACCACCGAAAGAAGACATGATCATCGAAAATCCTGCTAGTGATTTTGCGATAACAACTTACTATCGAGAAGCTGGATTTCTAGCTGCTTACGGACCAGATTTTGATCAATACTCTAGCTCAGATATTTTACGAATTTGGGGTCAGCCAGATGAGATCGTTACAGATACCGAACAGATTCAAAAAAAGCTGGCTCTTAAGTTTGATAAACAAAACAAGCCCGTTAATTATGAAGCGAAGATGCTTAGAGAGCAGTGGCAGCAAGGAAAACTAACTTGGCGGGAAGTTCGCGCCTTCATCGCCATAAACACCGATAATACTTATGGCGGCTTCAACAAACTATTTGTTTATGAAAAACAAGGAAAACCTAATGTGTATCTTAAAAATGATCAGGTAGGATATGTCACCCCAATTGTGCGTTACATTCACTTTAGTCGTCTACCAGAAAAGTATCCGCGTGCTGGGTTAGGCAAATATCCAGATGACTTTCCTGAAAACTATGAATCGGATGGACTCTATCATGAAAAGTAAAGAATGTGTGAATTGCGGAAGCACCCATTTCCATAAAGTAGAACAAGGCTGGAAATGTGATTATTGTGGAACGGTTTATTTGAAACCGCAAAAAGGGTCTTCACCGCAACAAAGTCAAAACCCAGATACCTATTCAAAAAAACGACCTCGTAAAGTGATAATTGCGATTTCTTTTGTCATTTTGCTCATCATCGGTTCTGTCATTTTTATACTTTCTAATACCACTTCTTATGAACCGATCGACACGCAACCAGCAAACTCCCAATCAAAAGGAGCATTTCCTGGAGAGTGGACATCAGAAATTTATGACAGTATAAAGGTCGCGACAAAGCATTACGATGCTGACAGCGAAAAATACTCCTTTGAAGGCGGGGCCAGTTATGAAGAATTAGAAAAGCTGGTTGGTCCGCCAGACAGAATAACCAGCTGGGAAAAAGAAAAATACGGTATGCCCCCAAAATCGACAGCTACTTGGGACCAAACGAAAGACGGCGAATACGCCAACGGCTCTGTCACAATCACTTATGATAAACAAACAAAGATGATCACAGACAAGAGTCGCTACTAATAGACGATTATCTAAAAAAAGACCAATCATCCGAAATAAATGGATGATTGGTCTTTGGCTTATTCTGATAATTCTTCAAACTGTGAGTTGTACAATGCGGCATAAAGTCCATTTTGAGCCAGTAGTTCTTCGTGGCTTCCTTGTTCTTTGATATCTCCACCCTGCATGTAAAGAATCTTATCCGCATCCTTGATCGTTGACAGACGGTGAGCGATAACAAATGACGTCCGCCCCTTCATCAGGTTGTTCATGGCTTCTTGAATTAATCCTTCTGTCCGTGTATCTACCGATGATGTCGCCTCGTCTAAGATTAGGATTGGTTTGTCCGCCAAAATTGCCCGGGCAATCGTCAGCAATTGTTTCTGGCCTTGAGAGATATTGGAAGATTCTTCATTCAATTCCATCTCGTAGCCACCAGGCAGTGTCTTGATAAAGTGATCGACATGAGCCGCTTTCGCTGCTGCGTATACTTCTTCATCTGTTGCATCTAGACGACCATACCGCAAGTTGTCCATGATCGTTCCTTTGAACAACCACGTATCCTGTAAGACCATCCCGATGTTCTTACGTAAATCTGCACGATTGAAGTCTTTGATATTATGACCATCGATCTTGATCGCGCCAGAGTTGACATCGTAGAAACGCATTAGCAATTTAACCATCGTTGTTTTACCCGCACCGGTCGGTCCAACAATTGCGACTGTTTGACCAGGATCGACATGAGAAGTAAAGTCTTGGATAACGATCTTGTCTGGTGTATAACCAAATTGAACGTGATCAAAGTCGACCATACCTTCTGCTTTATCGATTTGAACAGGATTTTCAGCCAATTGATCTTCTTCCTCTTCACCTAAGAATTCAAAGACCCGTTCAGCTGCCGCCGCCATTGATTGCAGCATGTTTGATACTTGTGCCAGCTGTGCGATTGGTTGTGTCAAATTACGAACGTATTGAATGAACGCTTGGATATCCCCAACAGTGATCGTCCCATTATAGGCCATAACCCCGCCGGCAATCGCTACCCCAACATAGCCTAAGTTACCGACAAAGTTCATGATCGGCTGCATCAAGCCAGAAAGAAATTGTGATTTCCAAGCTGATTTGAATAGAATATCATTTTGTTCTTTAAATTCCTTCAATGAGTTCTCTTCTTCATTGAACAAACGCACGATCGTGTAACCGCCAATCGTTTCTTCAACTTTACCATTGATCACACCAAGGTATTCTTGTTGCGTCTTGAAGTATTTCTGCGAGTTCTTTACCACAACCATGATCAATAGTAATGAGATTGGCACGATTAAAATCGCAATACCGGTCATCTTCACTGAGATCGACAGCATCATCACGATAACTCCGATGATGGTGAAGGTTGATGTAATTAATTGCGTCAAGCTTTGGTTCAGCGATTGCCCTAAGGTATCCACATCATTCGTGATACGCGATAACACTTCACCAGTCGTACGACTTTCAAAATAGTTCATTGGCATGCGGTTGATTTTTTCAGAAATCTCTTTCCGCATCCGATAAGTAATTCGTTGTGAGATCGTCGACATGATCCAGCCTTGGATGATCCCAAATAAGGACGCAACTACATACAGCCCCAACATGAAGAGCAGGATGCCGCCGATTTTATCAAAGTTGATATCACCAGTTCCTTGATACTTCTTGATCAGACCATTAAATAATTCAGTAATCGCTTTTGACAGGATCTTTGGTCCCCAAATATTGAAGATCGTTGAAGCTGCCGCAAAGATCATTACAAGGAAGACCGCGATCTTATATGCGCCAAGGTATGAGACTAACTTTTTAATTGTCCCCTTAAAGTCTTTGGCCTTTTCTACTGGCGCAGCCATTCCTCGGCCAGGTCCGCCACCATGAGGGCGATTTTGTTTTTGTTCTGCCATTCTTTTCGCTCCTCCTTAATCCGCTTCTTCTATGCCTAATTCAGCATTACTTAATTGTGACTGAGCAATTTCTTGATATACAGATGATGATTTCATTAATTCTTCATGACGACCTTGAGCTACGACACGACCTTCATCTAATACGATGATATTATCCGCATGAAGGATTGTTGAGATTTTTTGTGCCACGATGATTTGCGTCATATCTTTGACGTTTTCTGCTAATGCTTTACGCAACGCAACATCGGTCTTGTTATCAAGTGCTGAGAAGGAATCATCAAAGATCAAGATCTTAGGATTCTTCGCTAACGCACGTGCGATCGACAAACGTTGCTTTTGTCCACCGGAAACATTGGTCCCGCCTTGGGAGATGGCGCGATCGAAGCCTTGTTCATTAGAATTGATAAATTCATCTGCTTGGGCAATCGAA
Organism: Enterococcus sp. GPZ-007; assembly: GCF_059374735.1. Lineage (NCBI taxonomy): Bacteria > Bacillati > Bacillota > Bacilli > Lactobacillales > Enterococcaceae > Enterococcus > Enterococcus sp. GPZ-007. The sequence goes on from NZ_JCAFYN010000001.1 coordinate 76,834, forward strand.
GCGGCTTTTCGCATTTGTTCATCTGAGATATCCGCATCACCGAATTTGATATTCGAAGCGATATCCCCAGAGAATAAGACCCCTTTTTGCGGCACAAAACCCATGATCTCATGTAGTTTATGCATGCTCATCTCACGAATATCAATCCCATCAATCGTGATCCGTCCACCCGTTACATCAAATAGACGAGGGATCAAATTGACAATCGTTGATTTCCCTGATCCAGTTGAGCCGATCAAAGCTGTCGTTTCCCCCGGTTTAGCGGTGAAATTAATATGATGCAAGACATCCGCGTCAGCGTCGCCATAACGGAATTGAACCCCTTCAAATTTCACTTCACCCTTGAAGTCATGGTCATCTTTTGGTTGTTCTGGATCTTTGATCGTAGGTTCTGTGTTCAACACTTCATCCACACGACCTGCAGCAACATTGGCACGAGGTAAAATAATCGATACCATCGACAACATCATGAAGGCCATAACAATCTGCATTGTGTACGTAATGAAGGCCATCATATCCCCAACCTGCAATTGACCATTATCCATATTATGTCCACCGACCCACACGATCAGCACAGAGATACCATTCATTAAAAGCATCATGATTGGCATCATTAATGACATCGCACGGTTTACAAACATTTGCGTTTTCATCAAATTCGTATTGGCCACATCGAAACGTTCTTCTTCATATTTTTCACGAGAGAAGGCGCGAATAACTGGCAGACCCGTAATGATTTCACGAGAAACCAAGTTCACGCGGTCGACTAAGTTTTGCAGAGCTTTAAATTTAGGCATCGTTGTCGCAAGTAAGGTCAATACTAGAACCAACACACCTGCAACCGCCACGCCGACGATCCAGCCCATACCAGTACCGGTCCTATACACGCGATAAATACCGCCGATACCTAAGATCGGTGCATATAAAACGATCCGCATGATCATCACGATCCCCATTTGGATCTGTTGGATGTCATTCGTATTCCGTGTGATTAATGAAGCTGGTGAGAATTTTTCCATTTCATTATTTGAAAATTCCAGTGTCCGTTCGTATTGTCCAACCCGTAAGTTTTTACCCACGGTAGCAGCGACTAATGAACCAATCAAACCAACGATGATCGCCGCAACAGCAGACAGCAGTGTTAAGCCGATCATTTTAGCACCAGTTTTGATCATGTAATCCGTTTGGATTTTTTTTGTGTTTACATTTAACGCTTTGTATTCAGCTAAGGTCATTTGAATTCCCACTGTTTTCAATGAGTCTTCACCGACATCGCCTAAGCTTTCTTTGGTTGCTTTACGGGCAGCGTCGACTTTTGCCGGCATGGCATCCGTTTTGGCCTTGATAGCATCGCCAAGCTTTTGAGCCTCCGCGCCTTTCGCTTGCGCTTCAGCGGCTAATTTTTGTGCTTCCGCACCTTTAGCAGCGGCAGTCGCGCCGTCTGTTGCAGTTGCAGCCGCTTGTCCGGCTGCTTGAGCCTGTTCACCAAGCGTTTTCGCTTCTTGTCCTAAGGCTTGCGCTTGTGCGCCCTCCTTAGCGATCGCCGAATAATCATTTAGAACTTCTTTGGCTTCTTTACCATTACTCGAATCTTCTCCTCGAGTGGAAGCGAGCATCATGATTGGCAAATTGAAGGTTTTAGACAATTTCTCTTTCGTCATGCCTTTTTGCAGATCTAATTTATAAATATCAACTTTTTTACCGTCAACAGTTTGAGTTGCTTCTTTATAATTGTCTTCGATCGTTTGTTTCTCTTTATCAGTCATGAAAATCTCAAGCCCTTGAAGGGTTGATTTTCTGATTTTATCCGGAGTCGACTGTTCAAGTCCTCCTTGTTGAATACCGACATCGACGATATCCGATGTCAAACTCGGCAAGCTTAAATCACTAGATGCCTGCACGATTAAAAGTAAGAATACGGCAATGATTGCATACCAGTATTTACCAAGATATTTAAAAATCTTCACTATTGATCACTTTCCCCTTCCATGGTTAATTTTTGAGAGTAGTCGACAAACTTAGCAGTTAATTCAAGGTATTTTTTGGTGTCTTCTTCACCCATAAGTTCAAATACTCGAATAATTTTATTTCGCATCTCCTGTTTTTCAGCTTTTGCTACTTTTTTTCCGCATTCTGTTAAACTGACATTGATTCGACGTCGGTCATCAGGATCCATTGTACGAATAATCAAACCACGTTTTTCTAAGTTTCCCAACACAGCGGCAATCCTAGCAGTTGATAAATTCAGTGTCTCGGCCAAATTCTTTGGGTTGGTCGGCTCACCTAATCGAGCAAGTACTTTAATGACAATATTGGCACCCTTGCTGCTTTTCTCGATTTTGCTAAATGCACCATGGCGATTTTTGACCATCAGCTCCATCAGCTCACGTTCAGCGTCTTCTGCAAACGTCATCAGACTCCCCCTTCTTTCTAAAATAATTTTTCTTTCATTAATACCTAATAGTGTTAGTAATTAATGCTGTTTGATATTACCGCTAATAGGAAATAAAATCAACCTTTTTTGCTCAAAAAATAGATGAATACGTTTTAAAATGATAGACTTTGACCTTTTCTTAAAAAATGACAGTCAGGTCAATAAAAAAACTAGCTTAACCCGATAAGTCAACTCGTTTTTTTCATCAAAAAGAACATCGAATAGTGGACAGACCTCCTCCATTCGATGTTCCTTTTATTGATTTTATTAGAGTATATTTTTGAGCACAGTAAAGAAGCTTATCCTCTCCGATTTTTTTCCACACCAAATAAACATAAGACTCATGCTTATTTTTACTCAGTTTACTCGTTTAAGGAACCTTCAAATCAACGCAAGACATCACTTCTTCTTCCTTTTCCTTCTCTTGGCTATTTCCTTATCTATTCTCCGTTTCTTACTTCTAGCCTCACGATTTTGCTTGATTTCTTCTTCGGTTTTTCCGTAGCGCAAATAGGAGGAATCTATCTTTTGAGGACTTGCGCTAGATTTCTTGGCAGGTGGTTTCTCTGTTGTTTCAGGATTTGGCGCGGCGGAACAACCCTTCGGCTCAACTGGCGGAGCCGCTTGCGACAGTTGGTACATCGCTTCATTTTTATCCATGAGCTTCTCATAGGACAGGGTGTTTTTGCCTGCCTTGCTTATAGCGGACTTGGTTGGTTTTGGTGGTGTTTTACTACTATTAATAGAAGAAGCTGGTTTTTCTTGCTTTTGAGTGGTTTGTGGTTCGTCTGTTTGTTTGATGTCTGAAGCTGGAACGGGCGCTTCTGCCTGTGGGACCTTGTAGCTCACGGTGATGCTGGCTTTGGGCGTATAATATTCTATTAATTCCGCAAAGCGCCTTATGCCTTTCGTGGACTTGAAGATTGTCAACGTCGTCAAAATTTGCAATACACCCGCTGTTTCAGCGATCTGACTTTCTGAATCAACGGGGATTTCTTTCGTATCCCGCAATGTCCACGTATATTTTTTCCCATCTGCATCCCTAAAAATGGCGACAGTATTGAATTTTTCACCGGATACTTGCGGTGTTCTACGGGTCTTTTTCTCTAGAAATTCATTATATAAACAAGCCTGCTTGGTAATTTCATGGTATTCTGCTTCATTAAGGAATAACCGATCAATGACGGTCTGCCAGTCTTCTTTCAGGAATTTTTTGAAGTAAACGACATGGCGGCGCAGAGTATCATTGGGCTCAGCGGTCAGGAAAATTTGACGGATGAGGTCTGTTAACGACTCCAGAGCATAGTCTTCGACACACATCGCCTCCCGCAAAAGTATCGTCACAAGGTACTCGACGACTTCGGCGGCATTGTTGGTTTGTTCAAAGTATTGGCTCACGCGCTTCATAAGGTTGTCCTTCTTCATAAAGAACAACTGGCGGCCCTGTAATGCTTTTACTAATTTCATCCTGATTTCCTCCATTTATCTATAGTTTTTTACCTATTATCGTGTAACCGATTTCAGAAAAATATTTTCAAGCAGTTGGATCGAAGTAATTGTATTCACAAATATGATAAACATAGATAACTGATTAGTACATAGAAAACTCTAAAATAAAGAACTCTATTTTCTCTATAAAACCATTGAATAGTGGGTATATCACACTTATTAATTAATAAATATGATAATTCATCATTTTTTAAATAACTGTCGATAATAAATGAGTTTAAACAGTTGATTGAATAACATTTATGATTTTTAAATTAATCAGTACGCAAAAAAAGAATGCACCGATAAAGGTACATTCTCGTTCAAACGTTATTTCTTTAAATGGTAGTTATAGGTACTAATGATAATATCATCACGATATGACAAGCGGAAGCGTAAGCGTAAAGCCGTCTGATTATGCAACGAACGTTTCCAAGTTCTGTTTGGAACGAATTCTGGAATTAAGACTGTCGTAGTATAGTTGTGCTGTCTTGCATTTTTACTTACGCGATCCACATATCGGCTGACTGGATTCACGATGGAACGATAAGGCGAACGAACGACTGAGAAACGAACATCTGGGAATTTCTCACGGAATTCACGGCGAATCTCCCGTTCCTTTTCTTCGTTCTCTTCTAACGAAACATGCATCGCGATCACGTAATCCCCGATTGATCGAGCATAATTGATCGCTCCGATATTCACTTGGGTAACATTCCCTACTAGTACGATGACTGTATTCCCAGCATATTCATGCAGCTCCACATCATCTGCCAAGCGTAATTGTTCAGCGACATTTTTATAATGTCGGTGTACCTTATAGAAGGCATAGATCAGGATTGGCATAATAATGAAAAATGGCCAAATATCTGGCAGACGGTAAACAAATAGAATCACGACGATCGCAAAAGAAATCAGAGCGCCAATAATATTAGCGATCGATTTTCTTAACCAATGCTCGCCTTCTTTACGCCATTTCAAGACCATTCCCGTTTGCGATAAGGTGAATGGAATGAACACGCCGACTGAATACAACGGAATCAATCGTTCTGTCGACCCTTGGAAAATCAGTAGCAGGACGATTGAGCCTAAAGCCAGTGTGATGATCCCGTTAGAGTAACCTAAACGGTCGCCACGGTCTTGGTAACGATGCGGCAAGAACTTATCCTTGGCTAAGTTGTAAGCTAGCACAGGAAAGGCAGAGAAGCCTGTATTTGCTGCTACTGCTAAAATCAACGCGGTGACAAACTGCAGCACATAGTACATGAAGCCTTTGCCAAAGACTGCTTCACCAACTTGGGATAGGACGGTAACTTCAGCGGTTGGAACAATTCCGAACCAATAGTTCAAAAAGGTGATTCCTGTAAAGAAGAAGCCTAAGATCAAGCCCATCATGGCTAACGTGCCAGCCGCATTTTTTGCTCGCGGTTTTTTGAAAAATGGTACGGCATTACTGATTGCTTCTACCCCAGTTAATGATGAAGAACCCGATGAGAAGGCCCGTAACAAGAGCGCGGTCGAAATACCTGGTACAACGGCTCCAACCTGAGCAGTCGAATGAAGCGGCGCCGCTCCAGTAACAATTTTTACTAAGCCGACGACGATCAAGATCGTTATCACTGCAATAAAGCTGTAAACAGGCGTCATCAAAAGACCCGCACTCTCACGTAAACCACGTAAATTCATCAGCATCAATAATAAAACAATAATGACAGAAATCAGGACACGATGATTGTACAAAGCTGGAATCGCAGAGGCGATAGCTTCAGCACCGGCTGATACAGACACGGCAACAGTCAGCATATAATCCACCAGAAGCGAACCCCCAGCGATCAAGCCGGCATTCTTCCCTAAGTTTTCACTGCTGACGACATAAGCTCCGCCACCATGAGGATAGGCATGAATAATTTGACGATAAGATAAAATCAATGATGCTAATAAAATCAATACCACGAACGCGATCGGCAATGAATACCAAATCGCTGCTGCTGATAAGGTCACCAGAACGACAACGATCTGTTCAGTCCCATACGCAACAGAGGACAACGCATCTGACGAAAGCATCGCTAAAGCCGCAAAACGCGACAGGTTCTGATCGTCATTTTCAGACGACTTCAGTGGTCGACCCACCAGCAAGCGTTTAAGATAATCCACTAGACTCACTCCTTGTTCCAAATAATGTACTCAATTTTTTTATAGATAACGTTGTTTGTTTTTACCGATACAAATCGTATTTCCTATTTATAAAAATTCTTTGTAAAAAAAGCAAACAAGCGAAATATTACTCGTACTGAAACCAAAAGTCAATGATTTTTTCAACGACTTTTCATACCCTTAGTAAAACACGAAAACAGGCAAAACAACAGTAATACGCTGTTGGCCTGCCTGCTTGTTTTTTTCATGCTCAAAAAGGACCGATAGAAGAATTTTCTATCAGTCCTTTTTGACAAAGAGCCGTTTTTAATGGAAAATTTTACTTTCATGCGCGACTTTCGTCAGCTTCGTTAAGTGTGGTTGCAATACTGGATAAGCCCAGGTTCCCAGGATACCAAACACGATGAACAGTACGATCATGATAACGATATCGCCTGACGCATTTGGCCAGTAAATTCCACCGGCGCTCTCACGTAACAGGTTCACGGCGTGAGTGAATGGCAGCCACGGATTGACCGCTTGGAAGAACTTACCTGAGACTTGGATCGGATAGTTCCCGCCCCCGCCGGAAATGGAGAGTACCAGAATGATGATCGCGATCCCTTTCCCGACCGTTCCAAAGAGAGCGACCAGCACATAAACAATCATCATAAAGGCCAGCGCGACTAGAACAGCGAAGAGTACGCTGTACACCGGATTTTTCACGTAAACACCTAATAAGAACATATTTCCTAGTGTTACGATCAGCGCTTGTCCGATACTAACAACTAAGTAAGTCAGCATCCGCGCACCAAATTGTTCACGTTTGGTGTATTTGCTGCGATCTTTTTTATCTAGGAAGAACTCTGTCGTCGTGACGCTTGAGAACAATACTGCCCCTACCCACAGACACAAGGCGGTGTAGAATGGCGTGCTGGCTGAACCGTTATTGGCGATCGGATACATCGTATTGGTCTGCAAATCTACCGGAGTCGTGAAGAAATCACTTTCCTTTTGCGCATCTAGTTTCAATAATTTCAAGACTTGACCAAAGTCGATCGTTTTATCTCCTTGTTGAATCGCGGTTGCTGCTTTTTGGATACCAGCTCGCAAGGATGGATAATCATTTTTGATCAAATCCGTCGCAAGATTCAAGGCACTTTCTACTTCCGGCATCTTGTCGTTGGCGATCTTTAAGCCGCCAGTTAAATCCTTCTTAACACCTGCCCAATCATTTTGCATGAAGTTTGCGGCTAAGCCTAATTTTTGTTCAACTACGGGCAATTCATTATTGTAAAGATCCGCACCCGTGTTGATGCCATTGACGATGTCATTCATATGTCCGTTCAATAAAACATTCGCATCATGAACTTCCTGACCGATCGCAGGCATTTGTTTTTGGTATTTCTCCAAGAAGGTGATCGCATTGCTGACGGTCCCTTCCGTTGAGTTCAATAATGAAGCAAAATCAATTTGCTGCGCTTGATTCAACACACCCTGCGCAGTCGTGATCGTATTGATGAGTTTATCAAGGATCGAGCTGACGGTTTGACCGACTTGTTCGGCGTTGATGCTGTTGGTGATATTGGCTACATTGCCAGCAGCGCTATTGATTTCACTTAAGAAAGCTTTTGCATCCTTCGTGCTGCCGTTTTGAACCAAGTCATTCAAATGACCAAAACGATTGCTTAGATCGCCTAATGAATTCTTTACGTTAGTTAACTGACTCATAATAGCAGCCAAATTTTGACTCGCTTCAGTATTGCCATTATCATCAGCAGTTTTCTTCAAATCAGCTAAAAATTGATTTAGATTGTCGATCGCTGCTTGCTGATCGGCTAAATTGCTCTGGAAGTCACTGATGATCGCTCCAATATGTGCTTTCTCATCTGGCGTCAGTTCTTCCTTATCCAGTAGCGCAGACAGATCACTGGTAATTGACTGCGTGGTAGTCGCAACCTGACCGATTGATTGCAACGTTACTTGCACACTACTAGAAATATTCGGTACCGCTGTTTTTAACTTTTCAGCGCCGTCTTTCGTAGTCGCGGCGAAATCATTGGCTTGGTTGCCCAGCTTTTGAACATCTGGCAGGATCGTTTGAACTTGATGGATGATGTTCAAGCCTTGTTTTGCTTCATTAATTCCGTCATTCAAGGTCTTTTCAATCTCGGCAAAGTCATTATCGACTTGAGCCAGTTGATTTCCCGCTTGCTGAATCTCTGGAATCTTTTGCTGCAGGGTCAAGATGACACTGGCTTGCCGTTTGATTTCAGGCATTTTTTGATTCAAGGTAATTAATTTTTGCCCCATCTCATCAACTTGCGGTATATACCCTTGAATTTCATTGGCCTTAGCTAATTTTTCTTTCAGCTCTGGCAACTTTCCTTGTACTTCGACGACTTCCTGCGTGTACTTATCGATTTCACCTAGATTATCATTCGTCGTTAGAATTAGATTTTTGACCTTATTGATACTAACTAAGTTGGCATCGATGTCGTAACCAATTTCATTAAACACCTTCAACAGTGTGGAGCTTGCTGTCTTAATAAACTCCTGACTGATCTCAGTTTGGATTGATCCAGCACCCTTATCGGTAATCTTTGGAGCAATGGCATTAATTTTTTGGTTTAGATAATACTCGATCTTCGGTTTTTGAATATCCCCTGAGGTAAAACTCAATAAATCTTTGGAAAACTCTTTTGGCAAATAGATCCCTGCGTAGTATTTTCCTGATCGAACACCATCAACAACTTGCTTCTTCGAATCGACAAAGCGCCAGCCGAGCTGTTTATTTTCGTGTAAATTTTTAATCACCTGGTCTCCGATTTCGACATCCTTGTCTTGAAATTTCGCACCAGTATCGGCACTATAGACCGCGATTGGCAATTCCCCTGTATTGGAATACGGATCCCACAAAGCTTTGATATTGAACCAAGCATAAAGGGATGGGATGATGACTAATGCAGCCATCAGTAAAATGGCGATCGGATTTTTGAAAATGCGACGCCAATCTAATATGAACAGACTCCATGTGTGTTTAAGAGATTGTATAACTTTCATTGATTTCACCTACTATTTTTTCTCGCTGAACTAATGTAGCATGGAATTTCGGCTAATTTCAATTCTAGTGAGTCTCTGAAATCACCTTTTTTGACATTCCTTACAATTTGTCATAATTGTATCCCTTTTCACCTGTGAAATGCTAAAGAAATGCTTAAAGACTAAGTTTTTTGACTGCAATAAAGCGATTTAAAAGCTGCTCTGTCAGTGCCTCGATCTGATCCGAATCATCTTTTTCTGAGAGGTTCAAAATCGGGGTGGCTTCCATATCTCGCAGACGAATCGGCCGAACCTGATTTCCTTCCTGCCGCAGCGTGATCTCTGGATGCGGATTTTTATCGCCGCAGGGTCCAGCTACCAGATACGCAAGCTGATACCCACCCTCAATTTCCCGCAGACGATAATACCCGTCTGCCAAATCTTCGGTTCCTTCAAAATTTGCTTTTACTAATAACCATTTTTGTTGATCCATGTTAGTCCGCCTTTTTTATGATGATTTTCCCAGCTGAGGGGTGTCCTTCTAACAACTCATGTCCTTCAACGACACTGCGCAAATCAAATGGGTATACCTCTGCAATCGTCAACTGGATCTTGTCAGCTAATTCTGTCAAGGCTGTCAACGCTTCGAAATCAGAATAATCTTTAGAAGGTCCGAAAGAGAAGTAGTTTCCGGCTTTCTTTTGTTCATTCGGCAAATTGTTCAAGGCAACAAAATTTCCGCCTGCCTTCATAATTTGCATGCCAGCTTCGCCTGCACGCCCGCCTTTTGTGGCGTCAATTACGGTATCCGCTTGATCCATAAACGCTTCGCCGGCATCCACCTCGTCATAAGCAACAAACCGATCTGCTCCTAACTGGCGAACCAGAGTCTCGTTGCGTTTCGATGCAGAAGCCAAAACGGTTTTGCCCTGTTCTTTTAAATATTGCACTAGTAACGAACCAACGGCACCAGATGCCCCCTGTACCATCACCGTATCACCTATCGTGTCCCCTAATAAATGAGTGACTAAATTATAGGTCGTCAGCCATGGAGTTACTGCACCAGCTGCAACTTCCCAGGACATTAACTCTGGTTTCTTCACGATCTTTTTCCCAGGAACAACTACTTCTTCTCCGTAGGTTCCGCCAACAGCATGAACGATCACTTCATCTCCCACCTTTACATGGGATACTTCCTTGCCGACTTCGGTCACGACACCGGCACCGTCATTGCCTAAGACATATGGAAATTTCAGTGTCCGAAAATCACACATCGCTCCTTGACGTAAAGCCACATCATACGGATTGATGGCAAAAGCTGTTAGCTCCACCCGAACATGCGTGTCATCCACCGGACGAGGTTCTGCCTCGATCTCAATCAATACATCCTTCGCTTCTCCATAGTCTTTCATTGCAAAACGTTTCATCTTTCTACATCCTCTCTGATAAAAATCATTGGTTGAAAACGAATCCCTGAGACCGTTTCTTCTTCTCCATTCAGTTGAAAGCCCAATTTTTCATAAGCAGGCACCGCATAAGGCGAGGAATTAACGGTCAATTGCTTCGGGGTAAGCTCGGTAAGCATCGCCTGATACATCTGCTTAGCGATCCCTTGACGATGGTAGTTTTCATCAACAAAAAGCAACGCCACATGATTCGCCGAACGAACTGCCAACACACCGACAAGTTGCTGATCGTACTTTCCGCACCAAAGCTGCAGCTGATTTGCCGAAAGCTCTTTTTCCAGCTCATCATCTAAATAAGCCATAAAATGAGCCACACCTTCAGCAGAATAATCCGGCGCCTCAAACTTCATGAATACCTTTTTGATCAGCTCGACAGCTGCTGGTAAATCTGATTTATCCATTCTTGAAACGTCAATCCCCATCACACCGCTTCCTTTCTAGAAAATCTTTAGTTTTATTGTAACGATTATTAACCACTTGTTCCAACAAAAAGAGAAGATGTACCAATCTACTTGGCCCATCTTCTCTTTTTTTATTAATCTAATTCAACTTTTCCAGTGTACAGTTGATAATACATGCCGCCTTCAGCTAACAGACTATCATGGTCGCCCCGTTCAATGATCCGTCCATGGTCCATTACCATGATGACATCAGAGTTTTGAATGGTGGATAATCGATGGGCGATCACAAACACGGTACGCCCCTCCATCAAGCGATCCATCCCCGACTGAACGATACTCTCTGTTCGGGTATCGATGCTGGAGGTCGCCTCGTCCATGATCATCACCGGCGGATCAGCGATCGCCGCGCGAGCGATTGCCAGTAATTGGCGCTGCCCTTGCGAGAGTCCTTCTCCATCACCAGTAATCACCGTATCGTATTTCTCCGGCAAATGCTGGATGAAGGTATCGGCATTCGACAATTTCGCTGCTTGATAAACCTCTTCATCGGTGGCGCTCAGATTCCCATAACGGATATTTTCCTTGACCGTTCCCGTGAATAAGTGAGTATCCTGCAAAACGATCCCTAGTGACGAACGCAGGGAATTCTTTTTGATTTTCTTCACGTTTACTCCGTCATAGCGAATCTTGCCTTCTTGGATATCATAGAAACGATTGATCAGGTTCGTGATGGTCGTCTTGCCGGCACCTGTCGCGCCAACAAAGGCCACCTTTTGCCCTGGCTCCGCGTATAGATTAATATCATGCAGCACCAGCTGATCATCGTTGTACCCGAAATTGACATCCTCAAAGCGCACATCGCCGGTTAAACGAACGTACGAGGTCGTACCGTCTTCATGGGGATGTTTCCAAGCCCAGATACCGGTCCGTTCATTGGTCTCGATCAATTCGCCGTTGACTTCTTTGACGTTTACCAGCGTAACATAGCCATCGTCAACTTCTGACTCTTCATCCAATAATTGGAAGATCCGATCGGCACCAGCTAAGGCCATAATGACGAAATTGATTTGCTGAGAAATTTGGCTGATTGGACCATTCAATGAACGACTCAATTGCAAGAAGGAAGCAATCATCCCAACTGTTAGCGCCGAAACACCATATACAGCGAATAATCCGCCACTAATCGCCACTAAAACGTATTGGATGTTCAAGAGATTCATCATGATCGGCATCAAGGTATTGGCAGTCGCGTTAGCTTTTGCCGCGCTTTCCTGCAGCTGATCATTGATCACATCAAACTCCTTCATCGCTGTTTCTTCATGATTGAAGACCTTCACAACTTTTTGCCCATGCATCATCTCTTCGATGTAGCCGTTGACCTTTCCCAGCGAACGCTGCTGTTCACCAAAGTAGCGTCCACTGCGATTCGTAATGAAGCGCAGCATGACGAGCATCAGCGATACCGAAACAATCACAAAGCAGGTCAGAGGAACACTCAATGAAAACATCGCAATAAATACAGAGATAAAAGTCACGAATGCCATCATCAAGTTAGGAATACTTTGTGAGATCATTTGCCGCAGGGTATCCGTGTCATTGGTAAAATGACTCATGATATCGCCATCAGCATTTGAATCAAAGTAGCGCAATGGCAGTGTTTCTAAGTGATTAAACATCTGATCACGGATTTTTTTCTGAGTGCCTTCAGAAACCTTCACCATGATCAAATTATAAGAAAGCGTGCCGATGATTCCCACAACATAAATCAATGCCATGGTCATAATCGCCTTTAACAAACCCGTAAAGTTCGGATTGCTTTGTCCGATTAATGGCGTGATATAGTCGTCGATCACGACTTGCAAAAATAGCGAGCCGCGGACATTGGCAAACGCACTCAACAAGATCATTAAGAAAACGATCACCAGCTGAACTTTGTGTTCCTTCGCCATAATCTTCAGCAGGCGCTTGATCGTTTTTACTGGACTGGATTTGGGTGCAGGTCGTTTATTCATCATGATCACCAAATCCTTTCTGTTGGGACTCAAAGACTTCCTGATAGATGACATTGTTTGCCAGCAATTCCTCATGGGTTCCTATCCCATTGATTTTCCCGTCATCTAGTACAATGATTCGATCCGCATCTTCGATCGAACTAATTCGTTGAGAAATAATGAAGGTGGTTGTGCCAGGAATTTCCTTGGCTAAGCCTTCGCGAATCGCTCGATCTGTTTTGGTATCCACCGCACTGGTAGAATCATCCAAAATCAAAATCTTCGGCTTCTTCAATAATGCCCGAGCAATCGTTAACCGTTGCTTTTGTCCACCAGAGACATTATTCCCGCCTTCAGAAATCATCGTGTCATACTTATTTGGAAACTCTTGGATAAAGGAATCTGCCTGCGCGATGGTCGCTGCATGAATGACTTCTTCCTCCGTCGCGTTGGCATCACCCCAGCGTAAATTATCGGTAATTGTGCCACTGAACAGGACATTGTTTTGCAGAACCATTCCGACTTGATCACGCAGTGTTTCCAAGTCATAGCTCCGAACATCGTGTCCGCCAACTTTAACCTCGCCATGTGTGACATCATATAACCGTGGAATCAGCTGGACTAAACTAGATTTCGAGCTCCCGGTACCGCCGACGATCCCGATCACTTCACCCGAAGCAATCTTCAGATCGATGTTTTCCAAGACTAATTTATCCATATCATCCTTATAGCTGAAGCAAACATTGTTAAATTCTACCGAGCCGTCAGGGACTTCGGTCAATGGGTTCTCGCCATTCTTCAGATCACTTTCTTCATTCAAGACTTCTGTGATCCGTTCCGCAGATGTACGAGCAATCATTAGCTGGACAAAGGTCATGGACAGCATCATCAAGCTCATCAGAATCTGCATCGTATAGTTGAACATGCTGACTAACTCACCCGTTGACAAGCTTCCCGTATTTACAATCAGCTCCGCTCCCAACCAAGAAAGCAACAGCATACAGGTGTAGACCGCCACTTGTAAGAGGGGCATATTGAAGGCCACAATCCGTTGCGCCTTCGTAAAATTATCAAACACCTTTTTAGAGACTCGACTGAATTTTTCCTCCTCATGTTCCTCTCGGACATAAGATTTCACCACTCGGATCCCCTGTAGATTTTCATGCACGACATTGTTCAAGCGGTCATAAGTTCGAAATACTTTTTCAAACAATGGATGAGCAAATCGAATGATCAGCCCTAATCCGACGATCATAATCGGAACGATGACTAAATAGATCATTGATAAATCCCGATTGATATGGAACGTCATCACTAAAGAAAAAATCAAAATCAGCGGTGAACGAACCAAGATACGGATCACCATTTGATAGGCATTTTGCACGTTGGTTGTATCCGTCGTCAAACGGGTAATCAAACTCGAGCTTGAGAAGCGATCGATATTTGAGAACGAAAAGCTTTGGATGCGTTCAAATAAATTATGACGCAAATTCTTCGCAAATCCTGCCGACGCGATCGCAGCTGTTCGACCGCCTAAAGTTCCCATTGCCAGTGCAAACAAGGCACACAAAAAGAGCAAGCCGCCATAACGCAGAATCATACTCGTATCGCTTTTTTCGATTCCATTATCGATCAGTCCGGCCATGATCAAGGGCATGATCACGTCCATCAAGACTTCGCCCATCGTAAATATGGGAGTCTGCAAGCTTTGCTTCTTATACTCACCGACATTCGTCAGTAATTTTTTTAACATGTATTCACGTCCTTCCTTTTAATAAGTGCTCTTTCTAGTATAGAGAGTTTTGTTCAAAAGTTCTAATAAATTCACCCATTTTTCATAAAAAACGTATTATTATTCTCTTTGCGTCTATCATCGAACGAAACTGCTTGTATATTAATGTAGTTCGACTGACAAAAAGAACCCTCCTGTAATCAGGACGATTCTTTCTGTGTGATAAAAGACTATACCTAATTATTCTCAATGATGGGCCAAGTCCGCTGCTCATCGAAATAGTGAGCCTCTTTTTGCGCCTGCTCTACGATTTTTTCTGGGTAATCCATAACCTTTAACAATGCTATCGCGTTGCGCGTGACTGCGGGGCCTTGCTTCAGCTCATAATCAAAGCTGATCCCATGCTCCTCTGTTACCGTTTCTTCAAAATGCACATTGTCGCAGTACTCTTTCAGCATCTCAGTCAGTTCGATATCATGGGTCGCAACAAAGCTCAGACTTGGATAGTCTGCTAGCCAAGTGACGACACTAGAAGAAGCCGCGATCCGCTCGATCGTATTGGTCCCCTTCAATATTTCATCAATAAAACAATAGCAGCGTTCACCCTTTTCCACTTGATTCAACAGCCGCTTGATTGATTTGATCTCTGCGACAAAATAGCTGTCACCAGCCATAATATCATCCTCAACAGCCATCGAGGTCAAAACGTGCCCTGGCTGCATCGTCAGTTTCTCAGCGATCGCTGTGTTGATTGTTTGAGCTAATATCCCGCTGATGGCGATACTCTTTACGTAGGTTGATTTCCCCGAGGCATTTGAGCCAGTGACTAGCGTATTCCGTTGCCAATTGACCGGATTAACCACCGAATATTCAACCAGCGGATGATAGATATCCTCAGCCTGAATTCCTCCTATCGCAAACTCTGGCTGACAGCTGACTGGAAAATAAGTCCTGAAGTTCAGAATCGCAGCTGCTACTTCCATTTCTCCCAAGACTTTCCATAAATTGATCGCCTCTTGGCTATACTTACTTAGTCGCGTGATCACAAAATTATACGCAATAAAAGGAATCATAAAGACTAAATTCAGGTATTCAAACATGATATCCGCTTCACTGGTGCTCTTTACCCGAAAAGAGAAGCCCCATTTAGCAATCGATTTTAATGGGACAATATTTTTTCTGATCTCAGCTTGCCGCGGCGTAACGATTGTACTTAATTTGTTGGCTAGAGAAATTGACTGGACTAGGTAACGCATACTTTCCAGTTCAGTCTCCAACTTCGCTTTTTTTGTCATATAAAAAATGACATTAAACAGAATCGATCCCAACAATAGAAAAATCCCAATCGGACCAGCCACCACAAGAACACCCAAACTAACCAGCAGCAGTCCCCCCAACAGAACATACAGCCATAGATTCCCTAGCTTTTCCCTTTTGCCATTCGCGATATATTGCTTCGTAAAATTATTGTCGCGCTTGCCCAGACCGGCAAAATGAAACTGGATCTTCTCTCTGATCTCAGGTTTTTCTTGGTAAAAGTGAATCAGTTCCTCCAAATCATCCGCCTGATTAAAATTATAATTGCGCAGACGTTGATACAATGCCTCCGAACCAATACTGGAGTATGTTCCATTGATCAGCTCAAAAATCTCCTGCATATCCAGATCGTACCAAGTTAGATCATCGATTTCACTATCCCATTCGTGGAATTCCTTTTCGATCTGCCATGCCGCCTTCAGACTATCTTCTTTGTCAAAACGGCTCTGACGAGGAATCTTTCCCCATTGAGAACGAACAAGCTGTCGCAATTTGATTTGCGAAAATAGGTCGATAACCACAAAAAACATGGCTACGATTAAAATGATTCCGATCGCTAAGAATTGAGGCTTCATGACTTACTCCTTAATAAACGTATTATGATACCTAGTTTAGCGAAGTTTCTACTGGTTGGAAACCCTCCAGCTAGCGCGAAAATGAGTTTGATTGTCGTTTCGCCTATCATTCTGCTAAACTCCATCATCAAGTTCTTCTCATCAATAAGAAAGCTGTTTTGATCCTAATATACTGCTAAAAGCAGAACTGACCGCTATCTCCTACTATGGAATTCATTTTTCGAAGAACGCGAAAAATGAGTTTGATTGTCGTTTCGCCTATCATTCTGCTAAACTTCATCATCAAGTTCTTGTCATCAATAAGAAAGCTATTTTTGATCCTAATATACTGCTAAAAGCAGAACTGACAAAAAGAAGACCCGAGTGGAGTCTTCTTAGCGAATTTCTTTGACAAAGGAACCAATTGAGGATAGATCGCTTTCTGTTAAAAAATCGTCCACGATTTTTAAATTGCTATAAGAGTAATTCTTGATCGGATAGTTAGCGATTACCAGGTCATAGTCCATGAAGCTCTCATCGTGTTCAAAATCCAACACTGAACCTTCATGAGTCTCGATCACCACACGATAATAAAAGCGGCTTTGAATCAAATCCGCAATCATTTTCGCATGGCTTTCTCCTGAATCACTTACGACAAAAATTTTCACTTTAGCGGAGTGTTCGTCCAACGAATATGCAAGTCCCTCCCACTCTTTAAACAGCGTTTGAATCACTGAGAAATAGAATTGACTGAACCAAGGATCTCCAGTCTTCCGCTCCAGTCGCAGCAATAATTGATGAACATGTTTTGTAAAGTGCGGATACTGCAGCTTTGCATTTCTTGAAAAATATGCGGCTGAATCAAAGAGAATTGATCGCGTAAACGGCCATACTTGATAAGCCGTTTGTACCCGCAACAACTTCTGTAAAATGATTTTCCGCCGTTTATCCGTTAGTGGTAAATTGTAGGCCAGCTCCAGCTCTCCCAAAAAGCTTTCTAAATGGCTCAGCGTAATCTGGCAACTTGGCTCGAAGCGCGTGATAAAACACGGACAAAACAGGCTGTTAGCTATGTCATAATACCATTGTTCTGTCACCACATATTGAGTATCTTGAACGGCTCGATCTGCTGCCGGGCGTAAAGTTAAAATTTGATCAATTAAATCCTGATTCAAATCAAACTTCTCTTTTTCTGTAAGCAGAAAGCCCTGTGAGGTCCTGATGATGATGATCGCCAGCAGATAGCTGCTCTCTAAAATATCCCGATCATTGTAGGCAATATCAAAAGACTGATCAGCACTCTTGATAAAATCGATCATCCTTTCTCGCTCCAATTCAAAAGGCCACTCGTTTAATCCATATTTTTCCAAGAACAATTGCACATAAAAAACCCGAACCCAACGTTCATTTTTAGCAGTAATTCGAAAAGGCCTACGCTCGAGAACTAATCCTTTTTCCTTCAAAACCTTATCCAACTGTTTTATCATTCGGTAAAAAGTCGCCTCGCTGATATAAAGATCATTAAGCCAGTAATCCATATCTTCATTAGGTCGAAAAAAGAGCCGCTCTAAGAACGTAAAGGCTTCAGATTCATCCATTAAATTCCGCGCCAATTGTCGTGTTTTATTATGAAGCGCATCATTCAATCTCAAACCGTTCGTACGGGAATACTCTACGCCAACGTGTTCCCCCCATAAATCATTAATCGCCTCAACATCAGATAGAATGGTTTTCATTGAGCAGTCTAACAGATCTGCAATCATTTCTGGATTTTGCCACCCAATTAAATCTCGTAAAACACCGATGATGGCTAAACGCCGTTGTGTTGTATTTTTAAGTAATCTCCGCACAAAAGTCCCCTCCTAACCCATTTGTCACTATTCTTCAAATCCGATATTCCTTTTTAAGTTTTTGGATTATAACATTCATTGGTCATTATATCATAAAATAACTCTGGGAAAGCGGGAAAATACTGATATTTATTTAACTAAAATCCGCAAATAACAATCAAACTTAACAATTATGTTATTTTTATTTCTTATTATTGTTTCCTGTTCTATCATTTAGGCAAATAAGAAAAAGGAGTGGTTTTCTTGAAATCCTCAGGAGGAAAACGATTTATTTTTCCAGTTGTTATTGTATGTCTCCTGTTACTATTTGTTCCGATGATCTTTTCTTCCATATCTGACGCTCAGATCCAACCCGAGAAAAATGTCCCACAAGAAGATCAAGTAAAGATCTATGGTGAAGACAAAATCACCATTACCGCGAACGACTCCTTCAACCCCAATCAATACTACAAAGCCGTTGGTGATGACTATCAGCCCGTCCAGTTGAACTACACCAATATCAATACAACTAAACCTGGCCGTTATAACTTGATCCTAACAGCAAAAAACAAAGAGGACTATGATAAACGAACCGTCCTAATCATTGTTGAAAAAGAGAAACCAGCCCCAGCTGCTAAAGTTGAAAGTAAAACCCAGACCAGCCAAGCTCCCACTCCTTCATCTTCCGAAGAAACGACTCCAGGACCAGTCGAAAGTTCTGTAACTCAAACACCCGTCGAACCACCTTCATCCGCGGAAGCACCACACCCCCCAGTAGAGAGTACCCAAGAAGCAGCTCCACAACAAGAACCTGTCGTAGCTACTCAAGAAGTCCAGCCCACTCCTCAGCAAACGCCTGAAGCTCCTGATCCAGAACCGGTGAGTCAGCCTACCGCCTTCACGCCGAATCAAATTTCCTTCAATGGAATTTCTATTCCCTACCAAAATGCCGGACAAGGCAGCGGTCAAGGGATCATTAATAGCGGAGCCATTGCTGCAACCTGGGGCGGTAGTTCGATACAATCTGGCTCAGATGGACTAAATACACATTTTATCGGACATAATCCGGGAGTCTTTTCTCCTATTTGTTCTCTTGGCGCTGGAAACGGCATTACAGTTACTGATGGCGCTGGTAATGCAACAACTTATATCGTAAATGGAATAGTCCAAGTTGACGATAGCGGTCGCGATATCCATTCCGGTCAAGATAACTGGGATCAGATAACTTCGACTGGCGGTGGTGAACGCATCACTTTGCAAACCTGCTTAAGTGATACTGTTAATCTGATTGTTTACGCCCAAGCATAAAAGCAGATAAAAAGACGGCCCAAACTCAAATCACGCGTTTGGAACGTCTTTTGTCTACAAGTAGATAAATTATCAATAAATTGCTGACTCATAAATGTAAACCCATTTTTTAAGATCACTACTAAAACTTTTGAAAAAATCTTTCCTGTGATCCTCTTGCTTTTCGAATCATTTTTATGATCACAAACGTTAATGAAGCCGTGCCTTAACGACCCAACAAAAATGATGTTATGTAAGATTCGGTGCCACCGCAGACATCGTTTCGATGCCGACGCTGATGCGCAAAGCAGCATCCACTTCTGCCATCAAGCAGCGATCCAAATGACAAACCTTTTCCTTCAAACGAGATTTGTCGATCGTACGAATCTGCTCCAGCAGAATCACTGAATCACGTTCGATGCCGGTTCCATTTGATTTGATTCCGATATGTGTCGGTAGTTTTGGCTTCGCCATTTTTGCGGTGATCGCCGCGATGATGATCGTCGGGCTAAAATGATTGCCCAAGTTATTTTGGATTACCAGCACCGGGCGAATCCCGCCTTGTTCAGAACCAATAACTGGCGATAAATCTGCGAAATAGATATCACCACGCTTAACCATATTTTTCCTCCCAAAAATTCATAATTTTGTTCATTTATTCTTGATAAATTCGCGGTACACGTTCTGAAAGCATACAACAAACTTCATAGTGGATCGTTCCTAAATGATCCGCTACGTCTTGCATCGTGATTTCTTTTCCTTTACTTTTACCGATCAACGTGACTTTTGTTCCAGCCTTAAATTCTCGCGGCAGCCGGATCATCAATTGATCCATACAGACGCGTCCAACAATTTCGCAGAACTCACCCTCCACTAATAATGAAAAACCTTGCATTTTCCGCAGCCATCCGTCCGCGTAACCAATCGGCACCGTGCCGATCCATTCTTTTTCTGGCGTGTCATAGGTTTTCCCATAACCGACACCTTCCCCAGCCGCTAGTTCCTTGACCTGGATCAACTCGGAGACTAGTTCCATCGCTGGTTTTAATGGGTAGGCTTCTGGCAATTCATGACCAGACGGATTCAAGCCATACATCCCGACACCGTAACGAATCATATTCCCCGGCATCTCGCGATCATGCCACAAAGCGGTGGCACTGTTGCTTGAATGTACGTAACGCGGAAGATGATCCAATACGTTGATCACCTGATTAAAACGATCCGCTTGTTTATGCCAGTACGTCGTGTCCTTTTCATCCGCATTCGCAAAATGAGTAAAGAGACCCTCCCAAACCATATTCGGTGAAGCTTCGATGATCTCTGCGGCTTCTTTGACTTCTTTTGGTGTGAGAAAGCCAAGGCGTCCCATACCAGTATCTGCTTTTATATGGATTTTTATCGGGGTGGTGGCCTCCTCTAAATCATTTAACACTTCTTGTGCTTCCAGCAACCAATCTTTTGTCGCTACCGTGATTGATAAATCATAATCCAGCACTAACGACAAATAACTTGGAAAAACAACACTCAATACTAAAATTGGCTCAGTAATCCCTGCTTCTCGTAACTCAATGGCCTCATCCAATGTTGCAACACAAAAACCGGTTGCTCCGACAGATAACGCAGTTTGCGCAGTAGCAATCGCTCCATGTCCATATCCATCTGCTTTGACGACAGCAAATAATTCTACATCCTTTGGTAATCGCTCAATTTCATTTTTAATATTCTCTCTCAATGCGTTCCTATGTATGATGGCTCTTGTTGGTCGATGATACGTTACAACCATAAACTTAGTGTCCTTCTTTCTATTCCTCCAGCAATACTTGTGCGATCGCTAGTTCCTCTGTATGGGTCAAGCTGACAAACACTTTCCCCTGATGAGGTGATTTTGTAAAGGCGGGTGCACCATTATCATCACGTAAAATCTCTAAATCTTGAAAACTGACTTTTCCGATGCCGGTTCCCCAGGCTTTAGAAAAAGCTTCTTTACATGCATACCGTCCTGCTAGAAATTCTACCTGACGATGGGGAGAATGGCTAGCAAAAAGGGTCTGTTCTGCCGGAGTTAAAATCCTTTCCACAAAATGTGGCCGACGTTCGATGATTTTCGCGACCCGTTCAAGCTCTGTCGCATCAATCCCGATTCCTTTGATCATGCTCTCAACCCTTTCACGTAATATCTTTATTTTACCAAAGACTTCTTTAAATGCTACGATTTTTTTTTAATAATCCATGAAAACTCCTTCATATCAAGCAAAAAGCCATCAATCAAAAAGATTGATGGCTTTGATAGTACAAAAAATTAATCGTTTGTGTTTGTACGGATCACAAAACCGCGTTTTTTATCATTGCTGCGGTTTGTATTTTTGTTGTTGCTGCGTTGTTTGTTCCCGCCGTAATTTTTGTTTTTGTTACGGTCACGATCACCACCGCGATCTTTACGGTAGTTATCTTTGCCGCGGCCGCCGCCACGATTGTTTCCGCCACCGCGTTTACCGCCACCACGATTGAAGCCGCCTTTTTTATTTGAAGGCAATGGACGTTCTGGCGTGATTTTTACAGGAACGGCATCAGAAGGATCTTTTGCTGTCGTCTTCAATAACAAGGCAGCAAGTTCCTCTGGTGAGTAAGCTGCTAGTAATTCTTTTGCTGACTCATTGTATTTTTCAAGGCTATCGGAATTTTCTTCCATTTGGCTTTGGATCTGTTCCATCGCTGCGCCAAGCTGGCCTTTGAATGCTTCTTTTTCGGTTGGCGGACGCATTGGGTTCATGCGTTTTTTCGTCAAGTTTTCAATGACATGTAAGTAGCCCATTTCGTTCGGTGTTACGAAAGTTACGGACATACCGCCTTTACCAGCACGCCCTGTACGGCCGATACGGTGAACATAGCTTTCTGGATCTTGTGGAATATCGTAGTTGTACACGTGAGTGACACCTGAAATATCCAAACCACGAGCAGCTACGTCTGTTGCCACCAAGATATCAAGATCGCCGCGTTTAAATGAACGCAAAACGCTCATCCGTTTTTGCTGCGACAAGTCTCCGTGGATACCTTCAGCTTTGTAGCCGCGTGCTTCTAAACCACGGGCCAATTCGTCAACACGACGTTTGGTCCGACCAAAGACGATCGCCAAATCTGGCGTTTGAACATCAAACAAGCGCGTCATGATATCGAATTTTTCATAATCTTTCGCCCGAACGTAATATTGATCAATCAAATCAGCCGTCATTTCTTTGGCTTTGATTTTCACGTGTTCAGGAGCCTTCATAAATTTCACGCCGATTTTTTTGATTGCATCCGGCATCGTTGCTGAAAACAATAATGTTTGGCGTTGTTCAGGGACTTTACTGATGATTTTTTCGATATCTTCTAAGAAGCCCATGTTTAACATTTCGTCGGCTTCATCTAAGACAAGTGTTTCAACGGTTTCTAATTTCAAGGTGTGGCGGTTGATATGATCCAGCATCCGTCCAGGTGTCCCTACAACGATATGTGGACGATCCTTCAAACCACGAATTTGACGACCGATGTCCGCTCCGCCATATACGGCTTGCACGCGAATTTTTTTGTCGCGGCCTAAGCGGTACAATTCTTCTTGTGTTTGAATTGCAAGCTCACGCGTTGGTGCGATGACTAAACCTTGTAAAGCATTATTAGTCGCGTCGATCTTATTTAACATTGGCAGACCGAATGCTGCTGTTTTACCTGTACCTGTTTGTGCTTGTCCAATTACGTCTTTTCCGTCTAATGCTAAAGGAATTGTTTGTTCTTGGATCGGTGTTGCTTCTTCAAAACCTGCGCGTTCAACCGCTAGCAATAGTTCTGGTGATAATTTTAATTCTTTGAATTTCAAATGATATCCTCCTAATGTCTGTTGACCTTATCATTTAGAGCGTATGGTTTGGTATCTGCGTTTGGTCTGCAACTGTCCCTTTAGTTGCCGTCCTTGGCGATACTACCGAAAAACCGCTCCGCGAAGTCAGGCGGAAGGATCATCTCTCACAAAAAGGGGCTGAACATCTTCATCTGAAAAATGCTCAACCGCTTCTCAAAATAATTGGTAAGCCGACGAAACTCTCGTCAGCGAATCTTTAATTTATTGGATGACTCATTCAATCATTACTTCATTTCTCGGCAATGGCTCATTTTAGCACATCATTTCATTTTCTGCAAGTTTTCACTATTCCTGCAAATTTTCAACGACTTCGATCAAGCCCATCCCATTGCTGCCCTTCAAGACAATACTGTCAGCAGACTGCAGACTGTTTTTGATCGCTTCGATCATTTGCGGCTTCGCTTCTTTGCTGAAAAGGTGAACCGGCAGCGCCGGATAGCGATCCGCTAAAGCAATTTTCAATCCCTTCATCTCATCACCGTACAAGAAGATCTCGTGAAAATCCTGATCATTGATGTGATTCACCATACTGGTATGCAGTGAAAGCGAATCTTCGCCAAGCTCCAGCATATCCGCTAAAACGGCTAATCGGCGACCATCTGTCGGTAATTTTGCAAAGGTATCTAAGACTAAGCCCATCGCTGTTGGGTTGGCATTGTAGACGTCACTTAGAATATCAGCGCCATTACTAGCCTTTAGCCATTGTGTTCGGTTCTGGGTAACTTGGACGTAAGCCAATCCTTGAAAGATCTCGTCGTTGGTTAAGCCGAACCAGCGACCGATCGCCAGTGCGATCAAAGCATTTTGAACATTGTAGCTTCCGGGCAACGGAATCTGATAGCCCTTGTCATCGACAGAAAAGACCGTTGCACCTTTGTTTTCATTCAGAATCGTAGCCGAAAGCTCGCCCTTTTGGATACCGACTGTTTGAATGGTCTGAGAAGCTGAGTGGGTCCGTTCTTCTAACAAAGGTTCGTCTGCCGGGATAATCAGTAACCCATCTGATGCTAAGCCTGTCGTAATCTCCATTTTCGCATCAGCGATTTTTTCCCGTGAGCCTAAGTTTTCGATATGTGCCTCACCAATGATGGTGATCGCCGCCACATCCGGTTCGGCTAGTTCAGATAAAACGCTGATCTCGCCAGCGTGGTCCATTCCCATTTCCAGAATCAACTTTTCAGTTCCTTCTGGCATATGTAAAATCGTATACGGCAAACCGATATCATTATTATAGTTGCCTTGTGTTTTATAGGTCCGAAATTTTTGGCTAAGGACCGATTCAGTCATATCTTTTGTCGTTGTTTTCCCATTCGAGCCTGTAATTGCGATTACATCTGGATTTTCCTCCAGTAAATAATAGCTGGCTAATGCTTGAAAGGCCAACAGTGTATCTTTCACCAAAATAACTGCGATGCCTTCTGGTGCCGTTGCTGGATCTTGGCTCCATAGTGTCGCAGTTGCACCATTTTCAATCGCCTTCGCTACAAACTCATGGCCGTCATTCGTTCCCTTTAATGGGATGAACAAATCGCCGGCTTCAATTTTTCGTGAATCGAATTCGACACCAGTAACGGTCACCTCATTTTCCGCCAATACTTCACCTTGAACGGCCCTGCTGATGATTGTCGTTGTAAAATTCATGGTGTTCCTCCCAAATTTTCGTTTCTGACTACTGTAAAGGCTTCGCGAATCCGTTTTTCACATCAAACGATTTCGGTAAGCCAGACGTTAAAAGGAACTTGAGGCATCATTCCCTAAAGAATCATGTCTCAAGTCCTGCTTGTGACTAAACAGTTACTTAATTATTCAAGGGCTGCTTGCTGCTCATAGCGCTTTGTCCCTAATTGAATCAGTTCTTCTATCAAGTCTCCATATTTCAAGCCCATATTTTCCCACAACAATGGGTACATACTGAATTCAGTAAAACCGGGCATCGTGTTCAACTCATTTAAGAATAATTCATTTTTATTGGTCAAGAAGAAGTCACAACGACTAAGTCCTGATCCGCCTAACATCGTGTAGGCTAATTTCGCAAAATCGCGGGCTTTTTGCATCACATCTTCTGGGATGTCTGCTGGAATCGCCATCTGGATCGTGTTATCGATGTATTTAGCATTGTAATCGTAGAAAGCTTCTTCTTTTACGACTTCACCAGGTAAGGTCGTCCGAACATCGTCGTTGCCTAAAACAGCTACCTCAATCTCACGTGCATCAATTCCTTGTTCGACTAACGCGCGTGAATCATAGCGATATGCTTCCTGCAGTGCATTTTGCAGTTCTTCACGATTTTCTGCTCGCGTAATGCCGACACTGGAGCCCATGTTTGCTGGTTTGACAAACATCGGATACAGCAGTGTTCCTTCACATTTATCAAAGATTTGTTTTGGATTTTCTTTCCATTGGTTCTTTAAAACAGGCACATATGGAACTTGCGGAATACCTGCTGCCTGCAAGATATATTTCGTCATAATCTTGTCCATCGCGCAAGCACTAGTCATTACACCGGCGCCGACGTAAGGCATGTCCAGTATCTCCAAGAAACCTTGAATCGTTCCGTCTTCACCATTTGGCCCATGTAAGACTGGGAAAACGATCGCATTGTCTTCTTTGATATCGCCAGGAGCGATTACCTTGCCGCTGAAACCTTCAACTTCACTGCCGGTTGGGTCCCACGTCAAACGCAGGGTCTCATCTGTTTCTGGTGCTTCGGTTAATAACGGTCCTTTGACCCATTGGCCAGATTTATCAATATAAATAAGTTGAACTTGATAATAGTCAAAATAGACCGCAGAAATAACTGAAAAAGCCGACAAAATCGCTACATCATGCTCTGGACTTTTCCCACCATAAAGTAAAATTATTTTCACCTGAGTATCCTCCATTACTTTCTGATCCCTAACATTTTAGCACAAAAATCAAAATCCCCAAAAAGAAATTTTACAAGTATTACAAAACCTGCCATTTATATTACATTAAAGTCGATCGTACCAAGTCTTCCAGAACCTCTTTAAAATGCTCACGATCATCGTTCGTAAAAGGTTTCGGCCCCTTCGTCCGCTGCTTCGCTTGACGCATCTTGCTGCCGATAAATCGCTGCGTCAATAAAGCATCAATATTCATCTGCGTATATTCCAGCCCGGTCTGATGTAAAACATGAGCGGCTTTTGCCAATGTCAAAGAAGCCAATCCATAATCCTGGGTAATCAAAATATCCTCTGGACGAATGACCGATACGATCTTGAAATCAGCCGAGTCCGCGCCGCGATCGACGTAAATAAACTCTACAAAATCTGGATACTCCTTCTTTGAGTAGTGGTCAATACTAGTCACGATAATTACCGGCAGCTTATATTTTTCAGCAACCGCAATCGTGGTGTCCTTCACAGGCGAACCGTCGCCATCAATGATCAAACGCATACTTTCCAATCCTTCCAATCCAGCAAAGACCGATTAATAAAATAATGATCGAAGCAAATTTTACTATGTCCATTGTTGCAAGAATCTCCGGTGTATGCAAGCTGCGCAATAGAAAAACATCCTCGACTGGTAGATTTTTCAACTGCAACGTGATGACCAGCAACAGCATCAGAATAAATTGATGGGTAATGCTTCCTTTATTTGATGTCGAGTATTTCGCAGTAATACGCTGTTGCGTATCAATACTCTCTGTTTGATAATACAAACGATTCAACCAAGCACTCGTCCCCTTTTGGAAAAAGGTCAAGACAAAAATCGCAAATGGAAATAGAAAACGGACACTCAACAGCACTAACCCCACTGCCAATCCTACAAGCTGAACGCTCAGATCATTTTTGAAATAGCTGCGCACTTTGCCAGCCAAGACTAGAGAACTGATAACGCCTAATAAATAAGGTAAGAACAAATAGAGTCCTTGCGCAGCTGCTCCTTCAGATACAGCGACATAAAAAGCGCCAAAAAGAAAGATAAAATTGCCCAGCATCCCATTAATGAACGTCAACGCATTTTGCCAAAGTGGCAGCTTCCAGCGGTCTCTTACCTGATGCACGACGACGATCGCTAGCATAAAAATACCGGCGAACAGGACGATCGCATGATCCAGCAGAGACTCGTTAAACAACAGACGCCCGCTGCGCAGCAAAAACAGCGCTGCAAAGAATAAAACGAACCAAATCAGTTCCGAAATCGAAAAAACATGCTTCGTTAATTCTTTAAAATCCATTTCATAATGGGGATAGTGCTTGACGGTGTGATAGGCGCAGACATAATACAAGGTCACAACACTTGGTACAATCACCCCTTGAATCGGAAATGCCAGTGTCAGTCCTAAAAATAAAGGAGCTAATACAATCAGTGCCGCTAAGTAATGACGACTGCTCATCGTTTGAAAGCCTTTAGACTTTTCGAAAAAATTTACACTAGTATTTGCTGGTGGCAGCCAGGCTACACTTAGTCCTAAAAAGATACTGCCAAATAAATAGAAAGTAAAATGTAATGCTCCCATCAAGGCCAGAAACGAACCAATGCCGCCAATCAGCAACGAAACCATCAATAAGGTATACTGATCGATCGAGCGATACAATCCCCGAATCAAAAAAATCCCCGTCACTCGAAAGGTATAAAACAGCACAAATGGCAGGACCGTAACAAATGTCCGCGCCTCAATAATATGCATGAATAATAAATAAGGAATGACGATCATCGTATTCGCTAAGACAAACGGTGTCGTCTGAGTAAACTGTCGAAAAAAGTTTTTCACTGCTTCCATAAAAAATATCCTTCCACTAATAAGAAATCAAGGTTATCGCTTTTTGAAATTCTTCAACTAAGTGTTCCTCTTTATAGACCGCAAATTCTGCCTGATGCTTATTCAATAAGCTGCGCATTTTCATAGGAATAAAAACCTCTGCCAGCTGATTATCCAAAACAAAGTCCCGCGTAATCCCCCACTCATAATAGTAGCCTAAGGGACGACAGCTATATGTCGTTCCATGAATTTCCTGATCGCTAAAGCGTCGATGCGTATGCCCAAACACGACCTGTTGAACATTGGGGTACTGATCCAACAGCTTCCCTAAAGCCTGCGAACCAAGAAAGGCATTCAGCTTATTCCAAATTTGGTATTTCCCGTTTAGATGCACAATAAATTCTTCTTTTGGGACGAAATGAGTCGCCATAATAACTTGATAATTCTTTCGCTCCAAGTCATCTAAGACCCCGCGCAGTTCTTCCAGAATCGCTTGATCCACTGTCTGATCATCTGAGAATCGTTCAATAATTCGATCAAACCAATAAATATTCTTGATCGAGCGGATTTGCTGCGGATCTTCAAGCTCAGAAAAACCATAATCATACCAGCCATTAAAGCCTAGTAATACGGTTTGTTGATTCAGCGGCAGGTAACGCAGATTTAAAAAATGGCTATCGGGATAATGCTCGATCATCTGCTCGCCCTTGATATTGCCCATCTCATGATTTCCTAAATTAAATGTTGTCGGCAGCCCACGCGAACGGAAAAATTGATTGACCACCAGGGTCTGATCGATCTTGTTGGCTGTATCACCAGCAAAATGCAGACGCGTCACTTCCTGTGCCCGCAGCAGCTCAAAAAGTTTAGCCAATTCAGAGTCGCCCAAGTGATTAATATCAGCATGTAAATCTGTGATTACAGCTAAATTCCCCATCACGCTACCCCCTTCTTGGTCTACTTTACACAACTAGTCGCAATAATGCGAGTCAAAAGCTGAATTACTGATTTAGAGATTTTATGTCTGTGCTATACTTAAATAAGAGAGATTATTAAGGCTGTCAGTTCAATGATTCCCAATACACATATGAAGGGAAGCGATTTTCTAAGATTGGGCAAATTTTCATCTAGTACACTTTAGTTGTCGGACTAATTTTCTTTGAAAAATTAATTCATTATAACGAATAAGGAGGGTATTTATATGGTTACTTATCACAATCTGCAAACCGATTTATTGCAAGCGCTTGATCTGCACATCGATATTTTAAAGGAAGTCGATGATATCGAAAGAGAAGAATTACCGGGTTTTTTATTTATGATGCGGAGTTTGGGATTCATGCTTGATCGCGCTGCTTTAGTGCTAGCCAGCGGCGATGACGAGGAAATGTGTTACATGATGTTCCAGTATTACAGCTTGCTGAAGGAATTGAAATTCAACTTAGCCATGAACTTTCCTCATGCTAAGATTCAAGGCGAGCCATTGATCGACACCGTCAATCGCTTCCCCAACAATTACGAAAAAGAAATGAAAGCCTGGTGGGAAGAAAAGACTGGACTAATCGTTGAAGAAACCAAACAAACAATCGAGCTGGATGAGAGTTAATTTTCAACAATCAAACGTATATTGAAAGCAAAAACGAAATAGGAGGCGAGCGAAATGCGCATCGCTGTATACTGCGGTGCTCACGTCGGTACTGATCCTGCCTATCTGGAGGCCGCAAAGGAATTGGGACAGTGGATCGTCAAGAACAATCACGAACTCATCTACGGCGGCAGCAAACTCGGATTAATGGGCGCGGTCGCTGACAGCGTTTTGGCTGGTGGCGGAACAGTGATTGGTATCATGCCGAAATTTTTACAGAATCGCGAACGCGTTCATACCGGGCTGACACAGATGATCACCGTAGAAGATTTAGATGAACGAAAAAAGACAATGATGAAATACAGCGATGTCTGTCTGGCTTTGCCAGGCGGAGTCGGTACGTTGGAAGAAATAAGCGAGGCTTATTCATGGGCGCGCGTTGGACAAAACAATAATCCCTGTGTTTTCTTTGATGTGAACCATTTTTATCAGCCTCTGCAAGACTTTTTTGATTCGATGGTTAAGCAAGGATTTCTATCCAAAGAAGACCGTCAGTTGGTTCTATTTTCCGATTCGTTATCAGAAATTGATGCATTCATTCAACACACAAAATAACTCCACGCTGCCAATCCAGCGTGGAGTTTCTAATTATATATTCATTTCAGGATATAAGAATCGCAATACATCCATCGTTAAGCGACGGCTCTTACCCGCATAAGGATAAATATGCATGTGCATCATCGGATTGAAGTTGGCTTCGATGATCCCATAATCTTCATATGTTTCATAGGGCTTGTCCTTATCAGGAATGATCAAATCGATTCCACTGATACTAGCGCCTAAAACCTCTACTGCATCGATTGCCAGCTGCTTATAGCTCTCATGAATTTCATCCGTCACATCGATGGAGTCGCCACCTGTCGATACATTTGAGTTTTCCCGCAGGAAGACCTGCTGGTTCTTTTCTGGAATGCTGTCGATCCTTAAGCCTTGCTCCTTCAGCATCAACTGTTCAATATCACCTAAATGGATCTTTTCCAGTGGCGAGCGATGGTTGGTGCCTCGTAAAGGATTCGCATTCTTTTCAGCAACTAGTTCTTCGATCGAGCGTTCGCCGTCACCGATCACGTTGGCAGGCGTCCGTAGCAAGACCGCCTTCACTTGATGGTCAATCACGAAGAAACGGTATTCCGTTCCCGGTAGGAACTCTTCAATGATGATCTCATCGTCTTCAGCAAAAGCCAGTGCCAATCCTGCATTGAAATCGGTCATTGACGTCTCACCTTTAAATATGGTGATGCCTAAGCCGTAATTTGTTGATTTCGGCTTGATAACAAATGCTTTTTGGGCAAAGCGCGGATAAGCCTTTTTCGCAACTTCCATCGAACCAAATGTTTCGCCATCCGGTACCCGGAAACCTGCTCGCGCCAATACAATTTTTGTCACTGTTTTATTTGCCATCAGCAATGGCGCAATGTAGGTATCTTTGCTGGTCATATTGCCGTTTTTCACTAACTCTTGGTGATCGCCGTGATGCAGCTTAACGAATTGATCCTGCCGATCCAGCACTTCCGTCTCGATACCTTTTTGAATCGCATCGAACAATAGGTTCTGAGTCGATAATTCCATCTCTTGAAAGCCTGCCAATTGATAAGGATGCGCCCAAGCTTGATCGTAAAACTTGCGACCTAATTCTGTCGCTACTTTCGCTTGGCCTTCTGCCTCATCTAGTGCAAGAATTCTTGCGGCTAACGTTTCTTCCGGATGATCTAGCCAAACTTGATATTTTTCAAGCAACTCAGCACCATCTAAATCTAACTCATTCACCATTTGCAGCATTTCAGTAAAGATCGTTTGACCTTCTGCCAGAAAAGCAGTCGGCTTTGCCGGATGCTCTAATGAGACTGCATCACTGATCCGATTGCCTTCTGCCACCCATTCATCCGCCGACAACTTTTCATCTGTCCATAATAAATACAGCATGAACAAATGAATAAACTCAATCTCGTCTGCATCAATTCCGACACGGTCAAAAGGATTTAAGTCGATGTTACGCAGTTCTACATAGCGAATTCCTGTATGAAAAAGATCCGCGACCTTTTTCCCGCCTCGCATCCGAATCGGTGCGTAAAACTCTTTTTCTTCAGATAACCGTCCCAAGGCAACATTTTCAGCTAAATCCTCGCTGTAGCGTGCTAAGGTTTCATAAGAGACTTGAACATCTGGCTTGTTCACATAGCCGTAATGGCTCGTGCGAATACTGCGAACAGGTTCCTTCGGGCGATCTTCATCATCAAAATAGCGATCTTCGCTTAGCGGACTGGCCCCAAATAAATAGGTCAGCAACCAGCGGTAACGTAAGAAGTTGCGGGCAATCTTCATATACAATCGAGTCTTGAAGTCCTCCATTGATACGTCTTCATCGCTCACTAAATACAGTTGCTTAATCAAATCAAGACCGTATTCAAAATTAAAATGAATCCCACTCACCATTTGCTTACGTTTGCCATATTCCCGTGCTAAATATCGACGGTATAAGACGTCCGCATGACGTTCTAGTTTGGCAATCTGAATATCTTCCTCTTTTTCCGGAAGCATGGGTGGCATTGAAAATGGCCACATCATCTCATCCTTGGACATACTTCGCTGCGCCACGTCATGGATCGCCTCTAAATAAGCCAATACCTCATCAACTGATTCAGTGACTGGCGTGATCAACTCTAATTGCGTTTCAGAAAAATCAGTTTGGATATAAGGATGGAAGCTTCTATTTCCTACGGGGGCTGGATGATCTGTCTGTACTAAATCTCCCTCCAGTGTCACCCGCTGGCTTTCCTTCTCGATCCCATATCGTGCTTGCAGTAAAAAAGGCTTAACCTTTTCTTGTGCCATCATTTTTTTTGTATTCATTTGTCCATAGCCCTCCCATGCTTCACATTATATAGAAGTATATCCAGAAACAGAACGGAAATGCTTGAAAAAGTTATAGCATTAAAAGTTAAATTATGATTAAATAATAATAACAATAAGATTAACAAAGGGATAATCAAGTTATGCATTTAGTAATAAAAAAAGAATGGAGGCATCAATCATGGAGAAAGAAAAGTCATCAAGGATGAATGATACAGCCCATTTATGTCAAGAAACAGAAGCTAAAGAATTCGTGATGTTACATCCCCATCGCCAGCATCAGTTCCATTGCAACGATGTCCAACGGATAATGGATGCTAACGCAAGACAAACCAATATCAGCCTGCATGTGCCACCCTATTTTCAAGATACGCATTAGCTCATTTCGATACCTTCACTTTTCAAAAAATAGAAACTGACAAAGAAGAACTGTTGAGGAAAACTCTCAACAGTTCTTCTTTTACTCTTCTTTCAACAAACCTTTGAACAATCCGATTGCAAAATCATTTGGATTAAAGGCTTCCAGATCATCTAATCCTTCACCTAAACCAACCAATTTCACCGGCAAATGCAATTCATTACGGATTGCCAGGACGATCCCACCCTTTGCGGTCCCGTCAAGCTTGGTCAAGACCAGCCCGGTAACGTCAGTGGTTTCTTTGAATTGACGTGCTTGGACTAACGCGTTTTGTCCAGTCGTTGCATCAACCACCAACAGCACTTCATGGGGCGCAGTTGGAAATTCACGTTGGATGACACGTTTGATTTTTTCCAATTCATTCATCAAGTTGACCTTATTCTGCAACCGTCCCGCTGTATCGATCAGCAGGATATCATAGTTCTCTTTCTTCGCTTTATCAACAGCGTCAAAAACAACTGCGGCTGGGTCGCCGCCGGCATTACCCCGAACAACTTCTACACCAGAGCGTTGGCCCCAGACGACTAACTGATCGATCGCACCAGCACGGAAGGTATCCGCCGCTGCTAGTAAGACTTTTTTACCTTCATTGCGATATTGGTTCGCCAATTTCCCGATACTGGTAGTTTTCCCAGTACCATTGACTCCAACAAATAAGATCACGCTCAATCCATCAGGCTGCAGATTGATTTGATTATTTTCGTTGATTCCTTCTGCTTCGTAAATCTCCACCAACTTTTCAATGATGACATTTTGGATCTGAGCAGGTTTCTTCGCATTTTTCAGCTTGACTTCCTGCCTCAACGAATCTGTCAATTTGATTGCCGTATCAAAACCAACATCAGCACCGATCAAGGTTTCTTCCAGTTCCTCAAAGAAGTCTTCATCTACGCGGCGGAAACGAGCAAACAATTCATTCATTCGATCGCCGAAAGATTTACGGGTCTTTTCTAGACCTTTATCATATTTCTCCTGAACCGTTTCTTCCTTTGCCGCGGGCTCCGCTGGAACAACGATTTCTGGTTCCGGCTCCGCTTCTGGAGTCTCGATCGTTTCTTCTACAGCAGCTTCTTCGACTGCTTCTGGCTCAGCAGTTTTTTCTTCACTGGTATCTGCTAAATCAATCGGCTCTTCTTTTTCTTCCGGTTCAGCTATCTCTGGTTCCTGTATTGGCATTTCTTGTGCAGGAGCATCCACCATCTCCTCAGCTTGTTCAAGCGATTCTTCAATCACTTCATCGCTCTGCTCTGCCGTTTCAGCCGCTTTCTCTTCGCTCTCAGGTGTTTCGCTTGATTCGGCTTGAGGTTCGACCTCTGAGGCTTCTTTTTCCTCGACGACTTCCTCTTGTTTTTCAGATTCCTCTTTTGTTTCACCACTAAAGGCTTTTTTTATGCGGTCAAATAATCCCATGTAAAATCCCCCCTTATACCTTCACTTAATTCAACTCATCAAATACAAATTTTTGGATGGCATGGGCAACACCATCGGCCTGATTCGTTCTAGTTACGAAATTGGCTGCTGATTTTACACCATCAGTCGCATTTTCCATTGCTACACCCATCCCTGCATAATTAATCATGGACAAGTCATTGGCTTCATCGCCTAACGCCATCATTTCATTCGCTGTGATTCCTAGATGGTCACCTAAAACGGAAAGTCCAAATGCTTTTGTCACACCTTTAGGCATAAACTCTAATAAATTTGGTCGTGTTTTGAATATTTCAAAACGCTCGTATTCTTCGTTTGGGATCAGCGCCATCTGTTGGTCTAAATAGGCCACGTCGATCGCTGTGACTACCTTATTGTACAATGCGTCGACTTCTAGTGCATCAATGGTCTTTGACACATAGGTCAATGCTTTGTTCATTGTGGGATAGATCGAAGGATGGTCTTTCGATGTCATCAGTTGAAAACATAAAGCATCTGACAATACATCCATTGGCAGATTTAACTTCGTCATCAATTGATAAATGTGCCGCACATCTGCTAATTCCATCGCTGTCTTGCCCAAAATCTCACCTGTGTTTGTTTGGATCAAACCGCCGTTGAACGTGATCGAGTAATCATCCGCATCAAGCAAGTTCAGCTCTGCTAAATAATCTTTGATCGCGATCAATGGACGACCGGTACAGATAACGATCTTCACTCCCCGATCTTTTGCTTTTGCCAATATTTCTTTATTTGTATCCGAGATCGTCTTCGCATCCGTCAACAATGTACCGTCTAAATCAATCGCAATTAACTTTATCATTCTGGTGTATTTCCTTCCTTCACTCGAAATTTCCCATCTTCTTTCACTTCTTCAAGTCGTACCGAAATAATTTTTGAAATACCGGATTCCTGCATCGTCACTCCATAAAGCACATCTGCTGCTTCCATCGTCCCTTTACGGTGCGTCACTACGATGAATTGCGTATCGTTTTGGAAAGCACTCAGATAGCGGCCAAAACGGGCAACGTTCGCTTCATCCAAAGCCGCCTCGACTTCATCCAAGACACAGAAAGGTACAGGGCGTACTTGAATGATTGAGAATAACAACGCGATCGCCGTCAATGCTCGTTCACCACCGGAAAGAAGTGATAAACTCTGTAATTTTTTACCCGGCGGCTGCGCTTCGATCTCAATCCCAGTATTCAATAAATCATCCGGATCCGTCAAGACCAATTCCGCTCGACCACCGCCAAACATATTCGGAAAGACCACGTTGAATTTTTCGCGAATCGCTTGGAACGTCGTATAAAAACGGGTTTTGACTTCATCATCCATCTCATCCATCGTTTCGAACAGCTGCTCTTTCGCCGACAGTAAGTCATCCCGCTGTGTCGTTAAGAAATCATAGCGTTCTTCAACTTGCTGGTATTGTTCGATGGCGTTCAGATTAACTGGTCCTAGTCGATCGATTGCTTGTTTAAGCCTAGTAACCTCGGATTGAGCTTCCTGCTGATCAATTTCAGGATCTGCTTGAGCTTCTGCCCCTTCAAAGGTCAAACTATATTCTTCTTGCAAGTAAGCCAGGGCGTTATCCAGCTTCAGTTCATAACGATTTTTTTGAACATCTGCTTGTGACTGCCGTGCCAACAATTGCTTTTGCTCCCGATTCGCTTCAGTCAGCCCGCTATCCGCCTGATCGACTTGCTGCTGCAAGTTTTGACGGGTTTCTTTCCAGATCGCCAGCTGTTCCTGTAAATGTTCACGAGCAGTGGCTAATTCTGTTAAGCGTTGACTCAAGCTTTCTTCGGATTCTTCATGATCGGAGGAATCGCTGGAAAGTGCCAGTAACTGGTTTTCTAAACTCGCAATCTGCTCATTAATCTCACTGATCTGCTGTTCAAAGCCCAATGCTTGCCGTTCCAAATAAAGCAATCGTTCATCCAATACTGCATAATCCGCTTGTAAACGACTCAACTCAGCGTTGATGCTGGCGCGTTTTTCTTCCAGCTGATCGCTTTCTTCATTCAATTGCTGAATCTCTTGATTGATCTGATCCTGCTGCGTCTTTAATTCGACCTGTTGAAATTCCAATGTTTCTTTTTGTGCCTGATAATCATTCAAGAAGCTTTCCAGCTCTTTGGCCTCATAAGAAAACAAGGTTTGTTCCTTTTGCAAACGTGCGAATTCCGTTTCCACCCGTTCTTCATTGCTTTGGGCTTCCTGATAGGACAAACGTGTTTGCTCGCCTTGCGTCCGCAACGTTTCTAACGCTTCCGTTTGTTCTGCAACTTTTGCCTGCAGATCACGGACAAGTTTTTCTTTTACTTGCAGCGCTTGATTGATTTCTTCATAACGTTTGGTCCATTCGGCCAGTTCATGACCTTGGTTGAATAGATTCCCACGATTTCCTTGCTTCGTTGCGCCACCAGTCATGGAGCCGCCAGCATTCATGACGTCGCCGTCCAGAGAAACCACACGAACTTGATAACGTACCAAGCGGGCAAGCCGATTGGCACTATCCAGATCACGAGCGATCAAAATCGCTCCCAACAGATTCTCCATAACAGGGGCAACATTTTCTGAAAAGGAAACTAAGTCACTAGCAATACCTAAAAAGCCGTCTTCATCTTTGATTGCTTGATAGTGATGCGTACCTAAACTACGTGGTTTGATTGTTGTTAACGGCAGGAACGTCCCCCGACCGCTGCGTTGTTTTTTCAAGAAAGTGATCCCTTGCCGGGCATCTTTTTCATTCTCCACGATGATGTGTTGAGCTGAAGCACCTAACGCAGTCTCGATCGCCAAAGTATATTCCTGCGGCACTTGAATCAACTCTGCCACTGCACCGACGATCCCGCTTAATTGGTCTTTGTGCTGCAAGACACTGCGGACCCCTTGATAAAAGCCGCTGTAATTTTCTTGAATCTCCTGCAGGCTTTTCTGGCGCGCGCGAGCTTGTTGGACTTGGCTCATCATGTCATACATCAACTGCTGTTCCTTTTGCAATTGCTGCTGCGCCGCATTCTTCTCTTCAGCTAAACGACGATAATTTTCTTGCTCTTCCGTTAATTGCGTTTCAAGCGTTTGCGTCTTGGCTTTAGCAGCCGATTGCTGCGCCGTTAACTCTTCTAATTGTTCCCGCAAAGCCTCAAAGCGAGTCACGCTCTGTTGGTTCTTGGCTGTTTCCTGCGTATATTGACGCTCCAAGTATTTTAGTTCATTACTGACATTTGCAGACTCCTGCATCAGCTCTACATAAGTCCCACGCAGATCTTCCAACAGTTCCTTCGGCGATTTTTTGTATTTTTCCGCTTCATTCGTCAGCCGCTGGATTTTCTCTTCTAACGCTGCCTTTTCTGCTTGTTTATCCGTCTGCTGAGCTTGAACTTCTAGTAAATTCTCTTGCGCATCTGCTGTTTTCTTGCGCTGGTCGTTCAATGTTTCCCGATATTCCGCGCTGGTCTTTTGCGTATTTTTCGAACGTTCACTCAATAAGGCTTTTTGACCTTCCGCCTGTTTCAGCGCTTCGGATAAATGCAATAGCTGCTGTTGACCCGTTTCTAATTGTTCATCCAACGAGCCGCGTTTTTCCCGCAGCGTTCCTAATTGCTGCTCCGTTTGCTGGATAAAAAGCCCTTTTTCTTCGACCGTTTTAGATAATACTTCGAAGTCGGTCTTCGCTGATTGCCAAGAATCACGTGTTCGTTTGATTTTAGCTACAGTTAAGCTGACGTCCGTCGCCGTCAGTTCCTTTTTAAGCGCCAAAAACTCCTTGGCTGCTTCACTTTGAGCAGCTAAAGGAGTCAGCTGATCTTCTAATTCATAAATAATGTCTTGAACCCGACTTAGATTATCTTCCGTCTCAAAAAGCTTCTGCTCCGCTTTACGCTTCCGCTGTTTATATTTCAAAACGCCAGCCGCTTCTTCAAAGATTCCACGACGATCCTCTGGTTTGCTGGCGAAGATCGCTTCGACCTTCCCTTGGGATATGATCGAGAATGATTCTTTTCCTAAGCCAGAATCCATGAATAAATCCTGGATATCCTTCAAGCGGCATGCCTTTTTGTTAATGTAGAAGTCACTCTCACCAGTCCGGCGATAACGCCTCGTCACACTGACTTCGCTAAAGCCCAACGGCAAATAATTATCAGTATTGTCTAATACTACCGTCACTTCCGCAATATTCAACTGCTTTCTAGATTCCGAGCCCGCAAAAATAATATCCGGCATCTTACCGCCCCGCAAACTTTTCGCCGATTGCTCTCCTAGAACCCAGCGAATCGCTTCAGTGATATTACTTTTTCCGCTGCCGTTTGGTCCGATGACCGCTGTCACGCCCTGCTCAAATTCGATCTTCGTGCGGTCAGCAAAAGACTTAAAGCCAGCGATCTCAATTCGTTTTAAATACAAAATGTTCCTCCTAAAAATTTCACCAAGAAATGTAAGCTACTTTGCCGCGATTTTGGCTAATGCTTTTTCCGCTGCATCTTGTTCTGCTAATTTCTTCGATTTGCCTTGACCAGAACCAATCAATCGATCATCGGCATACACGTCAATAGTAAAGATTCGTTCATGGGCAGGTCCTTCTTCGTTGACTAAACGATAATCGATCGATACATCCCCGCTTTTTTGCAAGACTTCCTGCAGACGGGTTTTATGATCCATTTCTCGCGTAAAGACACCTGCTTCGATTTTTGGAAAAACAACGGTCTGAATGAAGCGCAATGCCACATCATAACCTTGATCCAAATATAAGGCGCCCAGGAAAGCCTCGAAAAGATCACACAACAAAGCTGCACGATCACGTCCGCCAGAGTTTTCTTCGCCCTTGCCTAACATAATATAATGATCAAAATGACATTCTTTCGCAAATTTTGATAAGCTTTCTTCTCGTACGATTGCCGAGCGCAGACGGGTCAAACGTCCTTCCGGCAACTTTGGATAGTGGTGATACAAATAGTCCGATACCTGAATTTCTAAGACAGCGTCCCCTAAAAATTCTAACCGTTCATTATCTGAAATATTCATATTACGGTGTTCATTCACATATGATGAGTGGGTAAACGCCTGCTCTAATAAGTTCACATCGTGAAAGACGATGTCGTAGTTTTCTTTCAATTCATTGATCAACTGTGTATCCATGGGCTCATTCCTTTTTTTGAGATTTCCATCACGCTTTATTATACTGTTTTTTCTGTGAATTTTAAATCAGAAGTCGTGATAGTAAGAAATTTTCAAAGAATCAGTGAACTTTTTTCTCCTAGCTTCCAAAAAATGCTACAGTAGAAAAAACGACCGGAGGAATTTTGATGGAAAAACTGTCTGACGCATTACTGATCATCGATTTGCAACGGGGAGTATGCTTTGATGGAAAAACGATTGATCATTTCACTGAACTGATTGCTCTAGTTAACCAACGCATCCAGCTTTATCGAAAACAAAAGAAATCAATTATTTTCATCCAGCATTGTGATGAGGACTTAGTGCCAGATTCAGAAGAGTGGGAAATCGTAGTTGAACTAGACCGTGAAGAGCACGATTTCACCGTTCAAAAGACCCATGCGAATTCTTTTTATCATACTGATCTACAAGAAATCTTACTGGAAAAGCAAATCAACAGCCTAGAAATCTGTGGTGCTCAGACTCAGTATTGCATCGACACGACCGTAAAATTTGCTCACGGCTTAGGCTACCAATTGACCATGCTGAAAAACGGTTCTACTACCTATGACAATGATTTTCTTTCAGCCGTTGACACGATTGCTTTTTACGAAAGTATTTGGGATAAACGATTCTTAC
Source organism: Enterococcus sp. GPZ-007 (assembly GCF_059374735.1). Lineage (NCBI taxonomy): Bacteria > Bacillati > Bacillota > Bacilli > Lactobacillales > Enterococcaceae > Enterococcus > Enterococcus sp. GPZ-007. Next base: position 117,269 of record NZ_JCAFYN010000001.1, read on the forward strand.
GGCTCATTAAATAAAATCAGAACCATCCAATAACAAAAAATTATTTCCGATAGGAGGAGTTTTAATGATCAAAAATATTGTGTTTGATTTGGGAAATGTCTTAGTAGATTTTGATCCAGCACGTTTCGTCATGGAGAAAACAGAGGATCCCCAACAGCAGATGCTACTCATGTCCGAAATTTTCGGCTCGGTGGACTGGCTGCGTTTCGACAAAGGATTAATGAACAGAGCGGAACTTTTAGTTTCAGTAAAATCAAGACTCCCAGAAGATTTACATGCTGTCGCCGAAGATTTACTGGCTACTTGGTATAATGGACTGAATTCCATCCCACAAATGGCTGAGCTTCCTCAACGACTAAAAGAAAAGGGGTTGTCTCTTTATATCCTGTCAAACGCACCGAAAGATTACTATTTATATGAAGATAAAGTGCCAAGTCATCATGCTTTTGACGGTATCTTCATCTCCGCAGATTGGAAATTATCTAAGCCTGAACACGAAATTTTCCGAACCTTTTACAGTCACTTTCGGTTAAATCCGGCTGAATGCTATTTTATTGATGATTCAGCGGCAAACATCCTAGCCGCAGAAGAGACCGGTATGTACGGTTTTCACTTTAAAAGAAACTTTTCAGCATTAGAAAAAGAACTGGCTCGACTGGGTCTTTTATAGCCAAAAAAGGTGCATCAGCAGATTGCTGATGCACCTTTTTCTGTTAAGCTTCGTTGTTTTCCATAATGTAATCAACTGCAGCTCCAACTGTTTCAATTTTTTCAGCATCTTCATCAGAAATTTCTGTTCCGAATTCATCTTCCAATTCTAAAACAAATTCCATAATACTGATTGAATCTGCATTTAAGTCGTCTTTGATACTCAATTCAACAGTCACCTTGTCTTTATCAATTTCAAAATGATTTGAAATTATTTCAGCAACTTTGTTAAATACTTCTTCACGAGTCAACAACATTCACCTCCGCCTGATCTACTAATATTCGTCTATGTTCTACCAGAAGGTCACAGTTCATTTTACTGATGTTTGATTGCTTTGTCTACCTTTTTCGGCAAATTGGCGTGGTTCTTATTCTGCTTTGGGCGCTTCAAAAAACTGGACCAATTGTCCAACCACATTTGTATCCAACATCGTATAGATTTGATCAATCGTGTTTGCCACTGCCTCAGGTCCTGTAGAACCATGTGTTTTGATCACAGGGGCTTTAAGTCCGAATAGCACGGCACCGCCATGAGAAGAATAGTCCAATTTATCTTTTAGTCCATACAACGTGTCCTTCAACATTGCCGCACCAAGTTTTCCTTTGACACCTGCGTCATTGATACTACCCTTCAATAAGCCCATCAAGCCCATCGCTGTACCTTCGATCGTTTTTAGAACCGCATTACCGGTAAAGCCGTCTGTTACGACAACATCAGCAGCACCGTTTAGCAGTTCGCGTGCTTCTACATTGCCGATAAAGTTGATGCTTTCTTCCGCCTGCAACAGTTTGAAGGCTTCCTTCGTCAACTCACTACCTTTAGTTTCTTCTGTCCCATTGTTCAACAATCCAACGCGGGGATTCGCAATCCCACGAACGTGCTTGGCATAGAATGAACCCAGAATCGCATATTGATGAATATGCTCAGGTTTATTTTCTGCATTCGCACCGAGATCCAGCATATCAAATCCTTGATCGCTATTTAAAACAGGCAAGGTCGACATTAGACCTGGTCGTTCAATTCCTTTGATCCGTCCGACAACAAACAGACCCGCGGCTAATAACGCGCCAGTGTTTCCTGCTGAAAAAATCGCATCAGCTTTGCCTTCCTTAACTGCTTGGGCAGCTAGAACCATTGAGGCGTTTTTCTTGCGACGGATCGCCTTTACAGGTTCATCGTCACTGTTGATTTTTTCATCTGTATGAATGATCGTAATATTTTTTTCGTTCGTCACATATTGGCGAATCGCATCTTCTTTTCCATATAATTGAAATTCGATCTCTGGATGATTTTTTTGCGCTAGCATTACACCTTCCACGATCGCTTTTGGGGCAAAATCGCCTCCCATTGCGTCTACAGCAATTTTCATGAGAAAAATCTCTCCTTTATAATGAATTCATTTTTCAAGCCGGATACCCTTTCGCTAATAAAAGGGTCTGGCTGCTCTAATTTTTCTACAGTATAGCACAGACTAATCGAAATATGTTTCGCCGGTTTCGGTTGGTTTTAACGTTTGCGCCAAGGGAGCGAAGGCCGGTTGATCTCGCCAGTTTTCCACCTGCCAAATTTGATTTGCTTCGTCTCTGGCAACTTCTAAAACATTTGCGTCGTTCACTAAATCCGCAATCAAAAATTGCGGCAATCCCGATTGACGGAAACCAAAGACTTCACCAGGACCTCGCAATTCTAAATCCTTTTCACTCAACACAAAACCATTGTTGGTTTCAGTCATGATCTTCATCCGCTCTTTACCCATTTCATTTTTCGGACTGGCTACTAAGATACAGTATGACGCATCCGAACCACGACCAACCCGACCGCGCAATTGGTGCAGCTGCGCCAACCCAAAGCGATCCGCGTCCATGATAAACATCACGGTGGCATTGGGGACATTGACACCCACTTCGATAACGGTAGTGGAAACCAAGATTTGGCTTTGATTGTCTTTAAATTCTTCCATAATCATTTCTTTTTCAGCATTCTTCATTTTTCCATGCAAAAGGCTAACTTGGTAAGTTGGCGCATAGTATTCTTTCAAATGCTCATAAATTTCTGTCGCATTTTTTACGTCTAGCGCTTCAGACTCCTCGATCAAAGGACAGATTACATAGAGCTGATGATCCAACTGTAATTCCTGCTTGGCCCAATCCAATGTATGTTCCAACTGTTTTGGCTTGATCCAACTAGTTTTGACCGGAATCCGACCGGCCGGCATTTGATCAATAATTGAGACATCCATCTCACCGTATGCCGTGATTGCCAGTGTCCGCGGAATCGGAGTTGCTGTCATGAAGAGAACATCTGGATGTAATCCTTTTTCCCGCAAAACGCGTCGCTGATTCACTCCGAAACGATGCTGCTCATCAGTAATAACTAGACCAAGATTGGCAAATTGCACATCATCCTGAATTAGTGCATGTGTCCCGATTACGACATCGATCTCGCCGTTCTGTAATCCAGTCAAAATCGCGCGCCGTTCTTTGGTCTTGGTGGAACCAGTCAACAATGCTGTTGTGAGTTCTAACGGATCAAACAATTGATTCAAACTCTCTAAATGCTGCTGTGCCAAAATTTCTGTCGGCACCATCAAGGCCCCTTGGAATCCTGCTGTCATCGTAGCATATAACGCAATCGCCGCAACGACTGTTTTCCCGCTCCCGACATCTCCTTGCAGTAACCGCTGCATATGCTTCTTGCTCCGCAGATCATAGCATATCTCATTGGTAACCCGTTTTTGAGCATCAGTTAATTCGAAGGGCAGCTTTTGCGTGAATTGCTTCAAACGTTCCACATCGTACCGGATCGCGATCCCATTTTTCTCACTGCGCTCACTCTTCTTTAAGCCCTGCATTCGCATTTGGAAGAGGAAAAACTCTTCAAAAACCACGCGACGTTTAGCCTGCTGATTTTCTTTCGGATCTTTTGGGAAATGCATCGCCCGCATTGCTTGCTTCCGCGGCATTAAGCGATATTTTTCTAATAAATAATCCGGCAAATTTTCCGTTACCTGATCACCAAATTTTTCAAAGCCGACTTTGATCAAATCGACTAGTGTACTTTGACGGATCGATTTAGTCACATGATAAATCGGTGCATACTCTTCCGTCTGCTTGCCGCCAAGAATTTTCATCCCAGTCAACGACTTGCGTTTGGCATCCCATTTCCCGTAAACCGCCAACTCTTCGCCGACTTCGACTTTGTCTTTTAAATAAGGCTGATTAAAAAAGGAGACCATGAAGACCGCGTGATCCTGCATCATTCGAAACTGCAGCCGACTCTTTTTGTAACCAAAACGACTAACCACCGGCGCAGAAACGATTACACCTTTTAGAGTGACTTTTTCTTGATCATTAATCTCTAATAGATTTTTCTCCTGAATGTCCTCGTAGCGAAAAGGATAGTAACTTAACAGTTCCTCGATCGTCACAATTCCCAATTCAGCTAAGGTTTGTGCGCGCTTCGGCCCTACACCAGGCAGCACCGATACAGATTCTTGAATCGTCATAAACAACCTCCTTCCATTTAAAATACGTTTCTCGTCATTCATATCATTGCACAAAGTATCTTTAACAAGAACTTGTTTAAATCATTGCTTTACTAAACAAATGAGGAGCGAGCCAGATATACTTGGCTCGCTCCCTCCGACTTTTTTCTAAATTATTCTGCTGAAAGCAAGTATGGATAGACTGGTTGTTTTCCTTCGTGGATCTCAACTTCCAAGTCTGGATAGCCTGCTTCGACTGCTTCGCTTAATTTTTCAGCTTCGGCTTGTGTGCCTTCTTCACCAACGATAATGGTGATGATCTCGATATCTTCACTGATCATTTTGTTCAAAGTATCTAAAGTCGCTTGGTATCTATCGGCTTCAGAAAGAACAATTTTACCATCGACCATGCCTAAATAATCGCCTTCGTGGATCTCAACGCCATCGATTGCTGTATCACGGATTGCATTGGTGATTTGTCCACTGACAACAGAATCCAGCATTTCAGTCATTGCTGATTTGTTGTCTTCCAAGCTTTGATCGCCATTGAAGGCCAGCATCGCTGTCATTCCTTGAGAGACGGTTTTACTTGGTACGACCGCTACAGGGATATCGGCAACTTCTGCCGCCTGATCAGCCGCCATAAAGATATTTTTATTATTCGGCAAAACGATTACTTGATCGGCATTGACCTCTTTAATTGCTTTTAGAATATCTTCGGTACTTGGGTTCATCGTTTGACCACCACTGATCACGTACGCTGCTCCAAGACTCTTGAATAATTCTTGCACACCTTCACCTGCCGCAATAGCGATCACTGCATAAGGCTTATGTTCCGCTGGTGCTGCCTCGAAAGCCGCAACTTCTTCATCATGCTCCAAGATCGTTTCATGCTGTTGACGCATATTGTCGACTTTGACCTTGATCAGAGCACCAAATTTTTGGCCATAATTCATGACTTCCCCTGGATGCTCAGTATGCACATGAACTTTGACAATTTCGTCATCATTAACGACTAATAATGAATCACCGATACCATCTAAATAGTTACGGAATGTATCATAGTCAAAGTTGCTGTCAACAGTTGGTCCTTCGCCAAGACGAACCATAATCTCAGTACAATAGCCAAACTTGATGTCCGCTGTTGCTAATTGACCTTGAACACTGCGGTGATGTTCGGCATTAACCATTTCATCCATTTCAGCTGGACTTGGTTCATACGTGTCATCTACTTGGAATTCGCCATTTAACGCGCTTAAGAAGCCTTCATAAATGAACAATAATCCTTGACCGCCGCTATCTACTACGCCAACTTCTTTCAAGACTGGCAGCATGTCTGGTGTTTTATCCAATGCTTTTTTCCCATATTTAACGACTGCTGTCATCACTTCGATCACGTCATCCGTTTGTCTAGCTTTGCGTTCGCCGGCTTTCGCTGATTCGCGCGCAACAGTCAAAATCGTTCCTTCTACGGGTTTCATCACTGCTTTATAAGCAGTTTCCACTCCGTGAACCAGCGCTTTTGCTAAATCTTCAGCATTTAATGTATTAACATCCAAAATCGCTTTAGAAAAACCCCGGAATAATTGAGATAGGATTACGCCAGAGTTTCCACGTGCTCCCATTAATAGACCTTTTGCTAAAACGTTAGCCAATTCGCCAACTTTTTCAGAAGCGGAATTGACCACAGCAGTTGCACCGCTGGTCATTGATAAATTCATATTGGTCCCAGTATCGCCATCGGGCACTGGAAAAACATTTAATGAATTGACATATTCTGCATTGACTTGCAGACGTTTAGCGCCAGCCTCTACCATTTCTTGGAATTGACTCGCGCTGATTTCTGTTACCTTCACTTACTTAGTCCTCCTTAAGAACGCTGCCTTTAGTCAGGCAGAACACGTACACCTTGAACATAGACATTCACTGAGTTGGCTGTAACCCCTAGCATCGTTTCCAAATTGTATTTCACTTTTTCTTGGACATTGCGCGATACTTCTGAGATCTTCGTGCCGTAGCTGACGATCGTATAGACGTCGACTGCGATTCCGTTCTCTTCTTGACGTACAACGACGCCGCGTGAATAATTTTCTTTTCTTAAAATCTCTGTGATATTGTCTTTGATTTGATTTTTGCTAGCCATACCGACGATACCAAACACGTCAGTAACTGCACCGCCGACAACCGTCGCGATGACGTCGTTTGAAATTTCGATCATACCAGTCTGTGTATTAATTTTCACAGCCATAGTTGTTAGCCTCCTTAAATAGGCCTATTCGCCCATTTTTTCTACTATAATAGTTTATCATAGCCCTATGACAAATAAAAGAAAGTTCCATTGCGATTTGCTGATAGGGCACTCCCTGCTCGCCGCAAGTTTCTGCTAACTTTCTTACATCAAAACTTTTGCTAAAAAATTTTACGCTAACAGAGTATAATTTACCTGCAAATCCTTAGATTGTCAATCTTTCTAAAAAAATTTGCTTGCTAATCTTGCTAATCTATGCTATTTTATTTTAGTATGAGCCAAAGAAGCGCTCCAATATCAAGGCTAAAGGAGGAAATATCACATGGCAAAAGTTTGCTATTTTACTGGTCGTAAAACAAGTAGCGGAAACAACCGTTCTCACGCTTTGAACGCTACTAAACGTACTGTAAAACCTAATTTGCAAAAAGTTCGCGTATTAATCGACGGAAAACCTAAAAAAGTTTGGGTTTCAGCTCGTGCTTTGAAATCTGGAAAAGTTGAGCGCGTTTAATAGTATCCAATCAAACCGTTCATTTCGAGCGGTTTTTTATTTTGTCGATTTTTACTTACAAAGATGGCATTTTTTGATGTCACTTTAAGAAACTGACTCCCTTTATACATATCATTGAGCCGATCATATCGGCTCTTTTTCACATTGTCATTTATAATTAAATGTTCTCACTTTTAAATTCTTAGGTCGAGTTTCACACCTCTTTCACATTATTTTCGTTACTTGTATGGTAAAATTTGAATAATCTGTTGAAAGAAGTTTGGTGAATTTTTATATGAAAAACTATCTTAAAGAAAACCGTTGGTATTTATTGGCCAGTTTCTTCCTGCCTTTCCTGCTCATGGTGATCGTTTATTTGACGATCGGGATTTATCCTGGATCAAGCCGCAGTATTTTAGCCAGCGATGCTTTTTCACAATTTTCGAATTTCCACGCAAGTTTTAGGAATATGCTGTTAGGCAAGCAAGGCCTTTTATATAATTGGAATGCCTCTATGGGGCTGAATTATCTATCATTAGTATCCTATTATCTCGGTGGTTTCTTTACCCCGCTGGTAATTTTCTTCCCCAACCAACTAATGCCTGATGCTCTGTATTTTTTGACTCTGTTAAAGATCGGCTCAGCCGGACTAGCATTTTGGTTTTACGCCAAGGGCAGTTTTAAGCTGCCAAATTGGTCGCGGGTAGCACTAAGCGTCACCTATGCCTTAATGTCCTTTGCCATCGCCCATTCTGAGATCATCATGTGGCTGGACGCGTTTGTTTATCTGCCTTTGATTATCTGGGGCATCAATCGTGTCATGGACTTGAAAAAGCCGACTGTACTGTTTGTTTCCTATTTAATGTTGTTTTTGACCAGTTTTTATATGGGCTTTATGATTGGCGTTTTCTCGGTACTGTATTTTATCGCCCGTTTAATCACAAATTGGAAGGTATATAAAAAAAGTATCATCCCTTACGGCTTCACCTCGTTGTTGGCAGGATTTGCTTCCATGATTATGATCCTACCGTCGATTTTGGATTTACGCGCCAATGGTGAAGAATTATCGACCATCTCAACTTTTAGGACCGAAGCAACGAACTGGTGGGATTTTATTGCTAAAAATTTAATCGGTTCGTATGATACAACAAAGTATGGTTCGATCCCGTTTATTTACATTGGTCTGTTGCCATTAGCTTTCTGTCTGTTTTTCTTTATCTGCAAAAAGATTCCTTGGAAGAATAAAATCGCTTATGGCGCGGTTGCCGCGATCTTGATCGCAAGTTTCTATATCCAGCCAATGAATTTATTTTGGCATGGAATGCACGCGCCCAACATGTTCTTGTTCCGCTATGCCTACTTGCTATCATTTTTAGTAATCACACTAGCTGCCTGGGGCTGGGAAAAATTGGAGCGGGAGAATCTTTTACAATTGGTCGCCGCCTGTCTGCTGCTGATCGCTGTCTTCGCGATTTTCTGGGGTATGAAGGGCAAAGACTATAATTACCTTAAAAACATCTCGTTTTATATCACGATTGCTTTCTTGGCTGTCTATGCGTTAGTCTTTACAGCTCATCATTTCAACAAGATTCCGCTGAAAGTACTTAGTGTCCTGCTGCTGCTTTTGATGTGTTCCGAAGCCTTTATCAATAGCAGCTTTATGACACGCGGTATTTTGAAGGATTGGAATTACGCGTCACGCAGTCTTTATACCGAACCTTATCCTTCGATCAAAGCCTTAGTTGACGAAACGAAGGACGATAATAAAAATTTCTATCGGATGGAAAATTTGGATCCTGTTTCCTCCAATGATGCCTTTAATTATGGTTATAGCGGCATCAGCATGTTTTCTTCGATCCGTAACCGGCATTCTTCCGGCTACATGGATCAACTAGGCTTTCGTTCACGAGGAACCAGTCTGAATATCCGTTATCAGAACAACACCCTGTTAGCGGATGCCTTCACGGGAATCAAATACAATATTGCTAAGGCCAAGAACTTGAATAAGTACGGCTTTACAAAAACAAAGAGCGTTGGCGAGTACAATCTTTTCGAGAATAATTATGCTCTGCCATTAGCTTTTACCGCACCACAGAGTATCGATAAATTACAGCCTTCGCCAAATGATAATCTTGGTACACAAACACAACTATTCAATGCGTTATCGCAAGAGCAGTTCCAATACTTCCAGTTCCTACCGATCACGCAAATAGATACAAAAAACGCCAACGTCACTAACGCTGGCAATATCACGACCATTACCGAAAAACAAGGAAACGTTGCAAAAGATGTTACTTGGAAGGTTCAGGTCCCAGCGAATACACAGGCTTACTTAAGTCTCTATCCTTACGACTTTGCTGAATTAGAAAGCTCGACAGCGACGGTCACAACTAACGGGCAAACACGGCAGGCTCAAATCGGAATCAGCGGTCAGTATTACGACTTAGGCTATTATCAAGAGTCAACAATGGTCACCTTTACTGCCAGCTTCTATGGAACAAAATCCATCAGCTTCCAGAACCCGCAAGTATTAGCTTTAGATACAGTAGCCTATCGCCTAGCCGTAGACAAGATCAAGGACAACGGCGTGGATATGAAGGTCGGCCAGCACAGTGCTGAAGGAACGGTCAATGTCAAAGAAGCGCAAACCTTGATCACGACGATTCCCTACGATGAAGGCTGGACGGCTAAAATCGATGGAAAGAAAGTCGACACGAAAGCCTTCCAAAACGCCTTTGTCAGCATCCATGTGCCAAAAGGCAAACACAAAGTTACCTTTAGCTATATGCCGAAAGGGTTTATCCCCGGAGCGATCTCTTTCGTAGTCGCAATCGGTATGTTTATCCTTTATCTGCGATCATTAAAACCTAAGAAAACACATCAGCATTAAAAAACAGGAGGCTCAGCTCGAGTCTCCTGTTTTGCATTTTCCAAAAAGCTATTTAGATTTGATATAGTTGACGCCACCCGCCTTTGGTCCTGTTGCCTTTCCTAAGAAGACTACCAAAACAAGGATCGTCAGTACATATGGTGCAGACTGCAGATAGACATCTGGAATCTGTGAAATAACCGGCAGATTTGCTCCGGCGATACTCAAGTTTTGAGCAAACCCAAAGAACATCGCGGCTCCCATCGCCCCTAGCGGATTCCACTTACCAAAGATCATCGCTGCCAGTGAAATGAATCCTTGTCCGGCAATCGTCGTAATCGCGAAACGTCCGGCAATTGATTGAGCAAATACCGCACCGCCCATCCCGCCAAGGAAACCTGAGATCAGTACGCCAGCATAACGCATCCCATAGACATTGATTCCCAATGTATCCGCCGCCTGCGGATTTTCCCCTACTGATCGCAAACGCAAACCGAATTTGGTTTTATAAATAATGAACCAAGCAACCAGTGCCATAGCAATGGCAAAATAGGCTGGCAAGCTGGTCTTATTGAAGAACAATTCACCAATGATCGGAATCTTGCTTAATCCCGGAAAATCAAAATAACCAAATTGTTCTTGAATCGTATCTGTCTGTCCTTTGCCATAAAGAACCTTGATCAAAAAGATCGTTAACGGCGGAGCCAGCAAATTCATGACCGTTCCGCTGATGACATGATCCGCTCGAAAGTTGACTGTTGCTATCGCATGAAGCAGCGAAAACAGCATCCCAGCGATCCCCCCGACTAAAACACCTAGCCAAGGAGTCAGCGCTCCGAACTGATCGGCAAAACTCAAATTAAAGATCACCGAACTAAAAGCACCAGTAACCATGATTCCTTCCAACCCAACGTTTACAATCCCACTCCGTTCTGAGAAAACACCGCCTAGAGCTGTTAAAATTAACGGAGCAGAATAAACAAGAGTTTGCGAAATCAGCGAGCTTAATAATTGAATGTTCATTCCAAATCAACTCCTTCTTGCTTTAACGACTGTATCTTTACTTCTTCCACCTTTTTCTCCGCTTTTTTATTTACCTGAACTTTTGTCAAAGCAACTCGCACCACATAATTGATCCCGACGAAGAAAATAATCAAAGGAATCACGCTATTAGCCAACTCACTGGGAACTCCCGCAAATTGCATGCCTTGTCCGCCAAGTTTTAAAATACTGAATAATAAGGCTGACAATAGAATCCCGACTGATCCGCCATTTCCTAATAAAGAAACAGCCATCCCATCAAACCCAATACTGATAGATGAACCTTGAACAAAATAATTTCCAAAAGTTCCTAATCCTTGGACCACACCACCCAATCCTGCCAATAGCCCTGAGATCATCATCGAGATCACAATTGTTCGCTTGCTGCTCATCCCAGCATATTCAGAGGCAAAAGGATTAATCCCAACAGAACGGATCTCAAATCCTAAAGTAGTTCGTTTCATCAAAAACCAAACCAACCCTAAAAAGATCAAGGCCAAAACAAATCCCATGTTGACCCGGGAACCGCCGAAAAGATTCGTTAGCCATGGTTCTCGCAGTAATCCATTTGCCCCGACGATTTTTGTAACACCCTTATTAGAAATAATTTCCGGTGACATAACATTATTTACTATATGATTGGCTGTATACAGCAACACGTAATTCATCATAATAGTGATAATTACTTCACTCGTTCCGAAATAAGCTCGTAATAAACCTGGGATCGCCGCCGCTAAGCCACCAGCCAACATCCCTGCAATAATCGCTAATGGTACAACGACTAATTTAGGCGCTGTCGGCATACTCAACGCGACCCAGATACTTGCTACCCACCCACACAAAGCCTGCCCAGACAGCCCAACATTAAAGAAGCCTGCTGAATTTGCTACCGAGAAGCCCAGAGCCGTAAAAATCAGAGGACCTGCACCAACTAATATTTCACCGATCGAGATACTGCTTTGGAATGCCGAGCGGAACATCGCTTGATACCCCATGACCGGATTATACCCCGTCACCAACATCAGTAATCCGCCAAGCAAGAACCCAAGGATCACTGAAATAATCGGAACTAAAGCATTTCTGATCTGTTCTGAACGATCATTCATTAGTTTCACCAACCTTTACTAACTCTTTTCGTGCATCTTCCAAACTATAGCCGGCCATCAATAAGCCCAACTCATTTTCCGAGGTTTCCTTTGGATCCACGATCCCAACGATCTCACCGGCGTGGATAACGGCAATACGATCAGAGACATTTAGAATTTCATCCAGTTCAAAGCTGATCAGCAGGACACCTTTATTTTTATCACGTTGTTCTACCAAACGCTTATGAATATATTCGATCGCCCCGACATCTAAACCGCGCGTTGGTTGGGCTACGATCAAAAGCTCTGGATCACGATCAACTTCACGAGCGATGATCGCCTTTTGCTGATTTCCGCCAGACAAGGAAGCAGCCGGTGCTTGTTCACTAGTCGTCCGCACATCGTACTCTTCAATCAAACGATTAGCATATTTTTGAATTTCGCCAAAGTTTAAAATACCGTTTTTACTGAATGGTTCATGATAATAAGATTGCAGCGCAATATTTTCAGACAGTGGCAAAGGCAGAACCAAGCCGTATTTATGTCGGTCCTCTGGTACATGTCCAACGCCCATCTCGGTGATTTCTCTTGGCTTATTATTCGTGGCATCTTTGCCATTGATGGTGATCGTGCCGCTTTCGATTTTACGTAACCCAGTCAATGCTTGGATCAATTCTGATTGTCCGTTGCCATCAATGCCGGCGATCCCTAAAACTTCCCCACGATGTACCTCTAAGCTTAAATTTTTGACCGCCTCAAGTCCGCGGCTTTCTTTTACAACTAGATCTTTGACCGACAGAATGACTTCGCCAACATTAGCTGCTTGTTTGTCTGTTTTAAATGAAACTGAACGCCCCACCATCATATCGGCCAATTCCTGTGAGCTAACATCTCTTACATCAACAGTTCCGATATAACGCCCGCGACGAATAACAGAGCAGCGATCCGCCACCTTTTTAATTTCATCAAGCTTGTGGGTGATCAAGATGATCGACTTACCTTCTTTGACTAAGGTCGCCATAATCTCGATCAGCTCATCAATCTCCTGAGGCGTCAAAACAGCTGTTGGCTCATCAAAAATCAACACGTTCGCACCGCGATACAACGTTTTTAAAATCTCCACCCGCTGTTGCATCCCAACTGAAATATCCCGAACATAAGCATCTGGATCGACCTGCAAGCCATAATCATTCGATAAACGAGTAATTTCTTCCTTGGCTTTTTGCGTATTCAACACACCGTTAGTGCTAAGTTCACTGCCTAAAATAATATTTTCTGTTACCGTAAAAGCATCAACCAGCATAAAATGCTGATGGACCATCCCGATTCCCAATTGATTCGCTCTAGTTGGACTCGTGATCTTGACTGCCTGACCATCCATATAGATTTCACCGGAAGTCTGCTGCAATAATCCTGACAGTATATTCATCAACGTTGACTTACCAGCGCCATTTTCGCCTAGTAAGGCGTGGATCTCACCTTTACGAATTTTCAGATTGATGTCATCATTCGCTTTGAAATCGCCAAATCGCTTGGTGATATGGCGCATTTCTATGACATAGTGTTCTTCTGCCACTTTATTTCACACCTCTCCTGTTTAAAAAATGCCCGCCAAAATTACTGGGCACGATCAGACTAATCTTCCGGTGTTTCCGGAACCTTTACATCACCAGCGATAATTTGTTCTTTGGCATCTTTTACGGCAGTTTTTGCTTCATCGCTCAAATAACCATCGGTCATTTCCACACCGCCATCTTTCAAACCAAATGATAAGTGTTTGCCGCCAGGGAAATTACCATCAAGCGCACGGGTTGAGATATCCTGTACGACTACACCAACAGATTTGATGGTTGAAGTAAGACAGAAGTTGCTTTCTTTGCCATCTTTAGATTTATAGGTTCCTTCATCTTGCTGATCACGATCCACACCTAGTACCCAAACCTTATCCGCTTCATTTTTATCCTGATTTAGGGCCTTCGCTTCTGAGAATACTCCTGCGCCAGTTCCGCCAGCCGCTTGATAGATAATATCTGCACCGTTTTGATAAATATTCGCTGCTAAAGCTTTGCCTTTAGCCGGATCGCCGAAGGAAGCTGCATACTTCACATCAACCGAAATATCTTTGTTTAATTTCTTCGCAGTATCTTTTACACCTTTAGTAAACCCGGCTTCATAACGATCGATTACTTTGCCTTCTTCCCCGCCAATAAAACCAACTTTGTTTGTCTTCGTCGTGTAGGCAGCAGACACTCCGGCAATATAACCAACTTCGTTATCTCTGAAGGTAGCCGAAACGACATTATCCTTCCCTTCGATCACTGTATCAATAATGACAAAATTGGTATCAGGATTTTGTCCTGCAGCTGCTTCGATCGAATCCGCTAATAAATAACCAATCCCAAAGACAGTCTTGAAGCCATTCGACACAGCCGTATCAATGTTAGAAGCGAACTGTGCGATCTCATTAGATTGAATATAGTCATATCCGCCGATTCCGCGTTTGAATTTTTGCTCTTTGCCCCATTTTTGCAAACCTTCCCAAGCAGATTGGTTGAAGGATTTATCATCAACACCACTAACATCTGTAACCATCACAACACTGTGATCTGCATCTTCTTTGCCCGATGACGCACTGCTCTTATTACCGCCGCCGCACCCGCTAAAGGTCAGTAAAGCAGCCATTCCAACAACACCTAAAGAAAAAAGTTTCGTTTTTTTCATTTAAAAAATCCTCCTCTTATTTGATAGCGCTTTCTTATTATTGTAATTTTATGGTTAAATTAGTTCTTCGATTCTTGGCATCGCACTTTGCGCACCTAATCCTTGGACCGTTTTACTGGCTGCAAGATTAGCAAACTTGATCGCTGCTTCCAGCTCTTGGTCTTTGGCATAGGCAACGGCAAATGCTGCATTAAATGTATCGCCGGCTCCTGTCGTATCAACAACTGAAACCTGATAGCTTGGCACTTCAATCAGCTTTTCACCGTTGTAATAACGAACACCTTTAGACCCATAGGTCATAATGATTTGATTGGGATGCTCCTGCAAAACAGTCTGAACATCCTGTTGAAACAATTGATTGATCTCAATCTCATTTGGTGTTAAAAATGCTACTTTAGCTAAATATTCTGACTCGATCTCTGGCGTGGGCGCAGGGTTCAATACTAGACAGACGTTATTTTCAACACAAAAATCAATCAAGTATTTATTCGCCTCGATCGGAATCTCACATTGAGCGATCACGATATCCGCTGCCAAAATTTGCGCTTTATTTTCATCAATCAATGAACGATCAACGCAAGCATTCGCCCCTTGAACGAGAATGATCGAATTATCATTTTCTGCGATTGTGATGTACGCCACACCTGTCGGCTCTGAAACTTTTTTGATACATGACGTATCGACATTATTCTCTTTAAAGTTTTTCAAGATAATCTCGCCGTAAGCATCTTCACCAACACAGCCGATCATCGTCACGTCCGCTCCTAATCGCGCTGCCGCGACAGCCTGGTTCGCGCCTTTTCCGCCTGGCAGCATTTTACTGTCTGTTCCAAACATCGTCTCGCCGACTTCAGGAAAACGTTCCGCTTGAACGACTAAGTCCAAATTAATGCTCCCAACAACCACGACTTTCATTTAACTCACTCCTCTTTCCATCTCTTAAACCGCTTACAAAACATTGAAAGAGAAACAACCGTTACCAGTTCTATTAAGCTGCTCCTCTCCATTTTCACCAATTTATTTTGCTTCAGCGTACACATCAGAGTACATGCGAATACATTCTTCGACTAAATCCCAAAAATGCTCTGCATTGATTTTCTTACCAACTTTTGCATTCGACTTCTGATTTAACACATAAAGCTCATCGCAAACTGTACGACCGTAACAAGGTCCACGATTGATATCAACTTCAACATACATTTCCTGTGTTTCAAACGCTTCAGGAGAGATCAGATAACCAACGCAAGTAGCATCATGTAATGGACCAGCAGCTAAACCGAAGCATTCGAACTGACTCTTCAATGTGAAGCGCATGATATCGCCAAATAGTTTTCCAGCGACATTTCCCACTGCTTCCATTCGTTCGATAATATCTTCCGTACAAATTGTTTGATGTGTCAGATCAAGTCCCATCATGACGATCGGTGCTCCTGAACTAAACACAACATGCGCCGCTTCCGGATCGGCAAAAATATTAAACTCAGCAGAAGGTGTGAAGTTTCCTGTTCCATAAGCTCCGCCCATCAAAACGATTTCTTTGATTTTCGGAATGATCAATGGCTCCATCCGCATCGCGACTGCAATATTTGTTAATGGCCCCACAGGCACGAGTGTAATATCACCATCACTAGCCATTAATGTATTGATGATATATTCAATCGCATTTGTTTTTTCTACCTGACGATGCAGCGGACCGAAGACAGGTCCATCCAAGCCAGACTCCCCGTGAACATTTCCTGCTACCACTTGCTCACGTACCAGTGGTTTTGGCATTCCTGCATAAACTTTTGCATCAATTCCTAATAACTGACAAACATTCAACCCATTTACCACTGTCTTGTCTAACGTTTGATTTCCTGCTACAATAGTGATTCCTAACAAATCAATTTTCGGATGTGCCGCCGCCATCAGCATCGTAATGGCATCATCATGCCCCGGATCACAATCTAAGATAATTTTCCGTTTTTCCATTTTGAAAACCCCCTAAGAAAATTTATTTCCTTTATCTATTTGCATTATAGTAAGTTCCTGCTTATGATAAGTATGAGAATTCTCATATAAGGAGGCAGAAAAATGAAGAAGTTGCAAAATGAAAAATTAAAACAGCAATTCATCCGCTCATCTGACTACCTTGATCAGTTTTCCTTCGATGTCAGCTTAGACACACAATTATTTTTCTTTCCAGCCAACAGCTATATCGTTAAAGAAGACCATGCGCCTACCCATTTATTCTATTTAGTCAAGGGGAAAGCCAAATTATATGACACCTTAGCCAATGGAAAAGTTGCATTAATCGATTTCTTTTCTCCGCCTTGCTTTATTGGTGAGATGGAGCTCGTCGATGAAAATCAAACCGCCTTTAGTGTACAGGCGATCGAAGACTGCTGGTGCCTGGCTCTAGCAAGAAAGGTTTGCCAAAAACGCTTATTGAAGGACGCACTTTTTCTGCAAAAGCTCTGCATCTATTTCGCCCATAAAAATTATCGTAATATCAAAGCATCGACTCAAAATCAAGGATTTCCACTTTCACAACGTCTAGCCTCCTTTATTTTATTGACGCAGAACGAAGGAACCTACCGTGAAAAACACACGCAGGTCGCCGAATATCTAGGTGTTTCCTATCGCCATCTGCTCTTCGTGATTGCTCAATTTGTGGAGGATGGCTATCTGAAAAAGATGAAAAAAGGCTATCTCATTCAAGATATTGAAACATTGACCCAATTGGCGTCCGAAGTGAAAGCCTAGATAGCTCGAAATAAGGAGATTATTTCCCAAAAACCGGAAAAATAATTCTGATTCTCGATCCGCATATCATTAGGCTACACAGCAGATTCATTTTTTCTCTATCAAAAAATGAGTAGAGCTTGATCGTTAATCACTGTGAAAAACCTAACGGACAGCTAACTCAGAGTAAGGAATTCATTCTTCGAAGCCCACGGAAAATGAAGTGATTTTCGTCCGCATACGATTAGGCTAAACTGCTTGTTCGCTATCTTGCTAAAAATCTATTATTGCTGCTCAAGTTCAACAAACTGCGAAAAGCCTAACTCACAAAAAAAGCATCCAACAACAATCAAATGACTGTTGCTGGATGCTTTTTCGTTTATTCATATTTTACTTCTGCCAAATAAAGCCCTTCTGGATGAGCGGTTGGTCCCGCAGCATTACGATCCTCCGCTTCAATGATAGTGGGAATACTATCTGCTGGAATACGTCCATTGCCAATTTTCAACAATGTTCCAACTAAGATCCGAATCATCTTATATAAGAAACCATTGCCACGAAAAATGAAGGTCAACTCTGTCCCAGCGTCATTTACTTCTAGGTCCGCCTGATAGATCGTCCGAACCTTATCTTCGATCGAACCGCCAGTTGCACAAAAGGACGTGAAATCATGAGTTCCTAGCAGATCCGGCAAAGCCTGACGGATCAAATCCAAGTCTAATGGATAAGGATAATAAGCGGCATAGTATCGACGAAAAGGACTGCGTGGTTTAGCAATCTGAACCTTAAAATGATAGGTCTTCTCGGTTACGTGATAGCGTGCATGAAACTCATCATCCACAATTTCAACGGAAGAGACCGCGATATCATCTGGTGTCTGTGTATCTAAGGCAAAACGCATCCGTTCCAATGGTCGTTCTTGGGGATAATCGAAGTGGATTACCTGACCAATCGCATGGACCCCTGCATCCGTCCGGCCAGAACCAAAAATTGTTACTGGAGATCCGTTGTTCATTTTTTTCAGCGTCTTCTCGACTTCCTCCTGTACCGTTCGTCCATTCGGCTGTCGCTGAAACCCATTAAAATTCGTCCCATCATAAGCAATCACTGCCTTGTATCTAACCATCGTTTCGCTCCTCAAAAAATAAATTCTAGTCATTATACCAGCTTTTTATTCGGAATCCAACGCGCTTAGATCCGAGACTTGATATTTATTGCTGCCTGGCAGACTCTTTTTATACTTCCAACAAGTAATAGCCTCTTGTAAAGAACGCCCTTGATTGTCAGCGAAAAAATCACGAATGTACGTGTTGTACTCAAACTGCGCGTCAATTTTTCTTGGTTTCTGAGTTGCAATCTCGGGATAAATCGCAATGGCTTCACGATAAGTTTTCCCAGCATTTTGCTTCAGCCAATTCTGAAATGCTACCTTAAAGGTAAAGGAATCACCTAACTCCTTTTTGAAAAAAGCACGATGAACTTCTGAAAAAACAATATTCTCTTCGATCATGCTTTCTAAAGTCAATTCCTCAGTCCGAAGAGTTCTGTTCTTTTTCGTCGGTTTTACTAGTTTTTCACCTGTTCGCAAAAAATGTTCAATTCGTTCATTTAGTTCAGCTTTACTTCCTGATTTAGCTAATCCCTGTTCCTGACAAAACGTTTGTAGCTCTTCTTTTAAGTAATAATACTCTCTAAATGTTTCTGGTCTCAATCCAACATCTAAATCCGGTCGCTTCTCCGTCATTTTTTATCCTCCACTTAGTTACTCCATTTATCCTATCATAAGCAGTAGCGACAGACACACTCTTTTTAGAACTATTCAAAAACACAAAAAAGTAGACATCATCCAAACAAATGGATGGTGTCTACAATCTCTAACTTCTTAAAAAAACTAAAATAATGGTTGCAACAGCAAAAACACCAATGACGATCGTATCTCGTGATGTCCATTGTAATTTACGGTACTTACTACGTCCTTCACCACCACGATATCCGCGAGCTTCCATAGCTGTTGCTAAGTCTTCCGCACGGTTAAAACTGCTGACAAATAACGGAATCAACAATGGGACAATCGCTTTGACCTTTTGAATCAAGTTACCATCATTAAAATCGACCCCACGAGCACGTTGAGCATTCATGATTTTTTCCGTTTCATCCATCAAAGTCGGTACAAACCGTAAAGCAATCGATAACATCAACGCAATTTCATGTACAGGTAAATGAAACTTTTTCAACGGATTCAATAATGATTCAATCGCATCAGACATCGATAAAGGCGGTGTCGTCAATGTCAACAACGTCGACATGAAAATGATCAAGACAAAACGACAGAAGATAAATAAGCCGTTCTGGATCCCATAAGATGAAAGGCTGAATACGCCCCATGACCAATATAAAGTCCCACCACGGGTAAACAGCATCTGCAATGCCACCGTAAAAATGATCAGCCAGATCAGCGGTCTGACACCTTTCAAGAAAAAATTCAAATTAATCTTAGATAAAAATACGGCAAATAGAGTAAAAATGCCTAAAAACAAATAGCTCTGCCAGTTATTCGCTAAAAAAATAATACCGATAAAATAGAAACTAGCGACTAATTTTGCCCGCGGATCTAAGCGATGGATCAAAGAATTGCCTGGAATATAACGACCAAAAATCAATTTATTCATCATGAGCAGGACCTCCCGCAAATTTTACGATCCAGTCCGCCAATTCATTTTCTGTTAATGGCAGTTCGTCAAAGGTTGCGCCGCGAGCCTGCATTCTCTCAGCAAAGGCTGTTGCTTGCGGTACACCTAGTTGCTTCTCCTTCAACCAGTCAACATCTTCAAATACAAACTGTGGCTCACCATGCTTCACTACACGCCCTTTTTCCAAGACATAAACATAATCAGCAAAATTCGCTACATCATCCATTAAATGAGTGACTAAAACAATCGTCATATTCTTTTCTTGGTGTAATCGCCAGAACATTTCCATCATTTCTTTACGACCTAGCGGATCTAAACCCGCTGTTGGCTCGTCTAAGACCAAAATTTCTGGTTCCATAGCCAAGACCCCAGCAATCGCTACACGACGCATTTGCCCTCCTGAGAGCTCAAATGGCGAACGCTCCAGGTATTCCTCATCCATGCCCACTAATTTCAAGTTCTCTTTTGCTAAAAGCTGTGCCTCTTCATCACTGGCACCAAAATTCTTTGGACCAAATGCAATATCTTTCGCAACCGTTTCTTCAAATAATTGAGCTTCAGGAAATTGAAAGACGATCCCGACCTTTTTACGAACCGGTTTTAAATTTTTATTATCTGTCGTAGGTGTGATGGTTCGATCACCAATCACGACTTGCCCATCAGTTGGCTTCAACAAAGCATTTAAATGCTGCAATAAAGTCGATTTACCACTACCGGTATGTCCCACCAACGCGGTATAAGAACCTTCCTTAATATTTAAATCAATATCGTAAAGTGCTCGTTGCTCAAAGGGAGTATTCGGTTGATAAACGTAGCTTACTTTTTCAAAACGGATGTCCATAACCAGTCCATCATCCCTTCCTCATCCAAATAGTTCGCCGGCACATTCACACCGCGAGCTTTTAATGCCGATTTTAATTTTTCAGGAAATGGCAAATCCAACCCCAGAGAAACTAACTCTGGACCAGCAGAAAAAATTTCATCTGGCGTTCCTTCTTGATACAGTTTGCCGTCTCTCATCACCAAGATTCGATTTGCACTCGCTGCTTCATCGATATCATGGGTGATTGAAATAACGGTCAAATCGCTTTCTTCTTTGATTTTATTGATTGTCGCGATCACATCATCACGACCTTCAGGGTCCAACATACTGGTCGCCTCATCTAAAATGATAATGTCTGGGCGCAAAGCAACCACACCCGCAATCGCTACCCGTTGCTTTTGTCCACCAGACAAACGAGCAGGCTCGCGAGTTGCAAAGTCCTGCATTTTGACTTTTTCCAAAGCATCTTTGACACGATACTGCATTTCACTGCGTTCGATTCCTTGATTCTCCAAACCAAAGGCCACATCATCTTCCACTGTCGCTCCGACGAACTGGTTATCAGGATTTTGAAAAACCATTCCAACCATTCGGCGAATATCCCAGACAGTTTCCTCAGATAATTCCATCCCGCCTACCGTAACAGTTCCATTTTGCGGCAAATGAAGACCATTAATCGCTTTTGCTAACGTTGATTTTCCGGAGCCATTATGACCGACAATAGCGATCCATTCTCCTTTTTGAATTGAAAAGCTCACATCTTTTAAGGCTGGTGCTGCTTCTTCTTGATAACTAAATTCAATTTGATTGATTTCAATAATTGGCTTCATGGTTACACCTTTCCGCTTCCTTGCAAATATGTACTAAGACTAGCAAAAAAGCTTCACTTTATCAATCCTTGATACTCAATAAAATGCTTTTGTATACCTATCTGTCTTGACAGTATTTTTGGGTATAAAAAAACACTTTATGATGAGTGCCGGCTTCCCAGTCAATCTGGGAAGCGGCGCTGAGCTAGACTCGGAGAAAATCTCCAACATCATAACACTCTAAAAGAATCATCTATAAAGTGAAGAGTGATTATTATACAAGTTCTAAAACGACCATAGGGGCGTTGTCGCCGCGACGAGGTTCAGTTTTCAAGATACGAGTGTATCCACCTTGACGTTCAGCGTAACGAGGAGCGATGTCATTGAATAATTTTTGTAATGCAGATTCAACAACAACTTTCTCATTTTCTTCGCGAACATCAGCGACTTCATTACGTACAAAGCTAGCAGCTTGGCGACGCGCATGAAGATCCCCGCGTTTTCCTAAGGTAATCATCTTTTCAGCAGTTGAACGAACTTCTTTCGCACGAGCTTCAGTCGTTACGATACGTTCGTTGATAATTAAGTCAGTTGTTAAGTCACGCAACATTGCCTTACGTTGGCTAGATGTGCGTCCTAATTTACGGTAACTCACGTAGGTTTCCCTCCTTTGTCAACAATATTAATCGTCTTTACGTAGTCCTAAACCAAGATCATGTAATTTAGCTTTCACTTCTTCAAGTGATTTACGACCTAAATTACGTACTTTGATCATTTCAGGTTCAGACTTATTCGTTAATTCTTGAACCGTATTAATTCCGGCACGTTTCAAGCAATTGTACGAACGTACAGACAAGTCTAGTTCTTCGATGGTCATTTCCAACATTTTTTCTTTTTGAGTTTCTTCTTTTTCTACCATGATTTCAGCATTTTTCGCTTCATCAGTAAGATTTACAAAAATATCTAAATGTTCAGTCAAAATTTTCGCCGCAAGACTCAATGCTTCTTGAGCAATGATCGATCCGTCAGTCCAAATTTCCATCGTTAATTTATCGAAGTCATCACGACGACCAACACGGGTGTTTTCAACTTGGTAGTTAACTTTGCGTACTGGTGTATAGATAGAATCGACTGGAAGGACACCAATTGGCATATCTTCCTTTTTGTTTTCGTCTGCTTGAACATAGCCTCGACCAGGTTTTACTGTTAGGCGAGCATGGAATGTCGCACCTTCAGCAACAGTACAAATGTACATATCTTTATTCAAGATTTCAACGTCGCTGTCAACGATAATATCGCCGGCAGTTACCGTAGCTGGTCCAGTAATATCGATCTCAAGGGTTTTTTCTTCTTCCGCGAATAATTTCAACGCTAAACCTTTGATATTCAAGATGATTTGTACAACGTCTTCTCTTACACCTTTGATGGTTGAAAATTCGTGTAACACCCCATCGATTTGAATATTAGTAATGGCAGCGCCCGGTAAAGAAGAAAGTAGAATACGACGTAGAGAATTACCTAAAGTAGTTCCATAACCTCTTTCCAAAGGTTCGACAACGAACTTGCCATAATCTCTGTCTTCATCAATTTTTGTGATTCTTGGTTTTTCGAATTCAATCATTCTTGTCTTTTACCCCTTTCAAAACGAAAAGTGTCTTGTTCAATGACGTTCCTGTAAAACTCATAGAGTTGGGCACTCATTAAACACGACGGCGTTTTGGAGGGCGGCATCCATTATGAGGTACTGGAGTCACGTCACGAATTGCAGTTACTTCTAAACCAGTTGCTTGCAATGAACGAATCGCTGCTTCACGACCAGAACCAGGTCCTTTAACAGTTACTTCAACACTTTTCAATCCATGTTCCATTGCAGCTTTTGTTGCAGTTTCAGCAGCCATTTGAGCAGCGAAAGGAGTTGATTTCTTGCTACCTTTAAACCCTAATGAACCTGCAGATGACCATGCTACAGCGTTACCGCTGGCATCAGTAATCATGACGATTGTATTATTGAAAGTCGAATGAATATGAGCAATACCAGTTTCAATATTCTTCTTCACACGACGTTTACGATTGACTTTCTTTGCTACCATGAAGATTTATACCTCCTTCACTAATTATTTTTTCTTACCAGCAATAGCGCGAGCTGGGCCTTTACGAGTACGAGCATTGTTCTTAGTGTTTTGTCCACGTGTAGGCAAGCCGCGACGATGACGGATTCCACGGTATGAACCGATTTCCATCAAACGTTTGATGTTTAAGTTAGTTTCACGACGAAGATCGCCTTCAACTTTTAATTTGTCAACTTCAGCACGGATAGCGTCTGTTTGTTCGTTAGTTAAGTCACGTACACGAACATCTTCAGAAACGCCTGCATCGGCCAAAATTTGTTTCGCTGTAGTATTTCCAATACCATAAATATAAGTAAGAGAAATTACCACGCGTTTATCACGAGGAATATCTACTCCTGCAATACGAGCCATACTTAATTACACCTCCAATTATCCTTGACGTTGTTTATGTTTTGGGTTTGCTGGGCAAATCACCATAACGCGTCCATTACGACGGATTACTTTACAATGTTCACACATTGGTTTTACTGATGGTCTTACTTTCATGATTATACCTCCTGAAGTTTTACGGAGTACAACTTACTTAAAGCGATAGGTAATGCGACCACGGCTCAAATCATATGGAGAAAGTTCTACTGTAACCTTATCTCCAGGCAAGATTCGAATATAATACATCCGGATTTTACCAGATACGTGTGCAAGAACTTCGTGTCCATTTTCCAATTCGACTTTAAACATTGCATTCGGCAAAGTTTCGACGACTGTTCCTTCGATTTCAATCATATCTTCTTTTGCCACGCAGAGTACCTCCTTGTAGTTGTTTCGCATTTTCACACGATAAAATGGCGGAAACTGCAGTTCCCACCGTAATTCTAAAGTTAAACTTCTAAAAGCTAGAAGTCGGACTGACAAATTCTATCATAAAACATCGAACTTGGCAAGATAAACTGCATCTCAAGTCGGCAGGCAAAATTATTTTTCGATAATCTTTTCTACATCCGCAAATACGGCATCAATTTCGCGATCTCCATCAACTGGATATAACAGACCTTCTTCATCATAGTAAGCTAAAATTGGTTCGCTGTTTTTGATGTTCACAGACAAACGGTTTTTAACTGTTTCTGGCTTATCATCTTCACGTTGGTAAAACTCATGACCGCCACAACGATCGCAAGTACCTTCTACTTTTGTAGGATTGAAGATTTTATGATAAGTCGCACCACAGTTGCGGCACATGAAGCGTCCTGCCAAACGTTCAACTAACACTTCTTCTGCTACTTGAATTTCAATCACAGCATCAATCTTTTTATTCAAGTCCGCTAACATTTCAGCTAATGCTTTGGCTTGATCTAAAGTACGAGGGAAGCCGTCCAATAAGAACCCTTTATCTGTGTCCTTTTGAGCTAAGCGTTCCTTCACGATACCGTTAGTAACTTCGTCTGGGACCAAATCCCCTGCATCCATATAAGATTTTGCTTTCAATCCGAGTGTTGTCTCGTTTTTGATTGCTTCTCGGAACATATCCCCCGTGCTGATATGTGGAATATTGTACGTTGCAACGATTCTTTCTGCTTGTGTTCCTTTTCCTGCCCCTGGCAGTCCCATTAAGATCAGGTTCATTGTTTTCCCTCCTAAGTAATTGAAGCGAGAACGGCGTTGAGGAAGACCCTCAACACACGAATCTACTCTTCATCCATGAATCCGACATAACGTCGTTTCAACATGAGTCCTTCTAATTGTTTTGCAGTTTCTAATGCAACACCAACAACGATCAAAAGACTAGTACCGCCCAAACCGATTGATTGAGGCAGATTCCAAACCATTTGCGCGATGATTGGGATCAAGGCGATCAAACCTAAGAAAATAGCTCCGACCACACTTAAGCGCATCAAAATTGCAGAAACATATTCTTCAGTTCCTTTACCTGGTCTTACACGAGGAATATAACTTCCTTGTTTTTGTAAATTCTCTGCCAATTTTTCAGGATTAACCTGAACAAATGCATAGAAGAATGTAAAGGCAACGATCAGAACAGTATAAATCGCAGCACCTGGAACGGTATTGTAACTAAATAACTTAGTTAACATTTCGTACCAGCCTTCCGCTTGATATCTGCTAGCTAATGCTTGCAACACCGCATTTGGAGTAGCAATGAATGAGCTGGCAAAGATAACAGGGATAACTCCGGCAGCATTTACTTTTAATGGTAGATAACTACTTGTTGGAGCGCCAACGACTTGTTTTGTATATTGAATCGGAATTTTTCTTTCCGCTTGCTGGAAGTACGTTACGAAAACGACGATCAACACGATAGCGACAAGTAAAATTACAACAAAAATGACTGATTTCCAAAGATCACTAGAATCGATGTTCACAAAATAATCGTCATAAATATCTTTGATACTCTCTGGTAATCGAGAAATGATCCCCGCAAAGATGATCATCGATACGCCATTGCCGATTCCTTTTTCAGTAATCTGTTCTCCCAGCCAAGTAACGAACATCGTACCAGCTGTAAGAATGATACCGATCGTAACGAACGTTTGAACGTTACGGTTTGGAACAAAACCAAATTGTGCAAAATAATCAAAACCTGCTGTAATACTGACAGACTGAATGAAAGCCAATACTAAAGTCAAATAGCGAGTAGCTTGATTCAACTTTTTACGACCGACTTCCCCTTGTTTTGACCACTCAACAAATTTAGGAATGATATCCATCTGCAACAACTGAATAACGATTGAAGCAGTGATATATGGGGAAACCCCCATTGAGAAGATCGAGAAGTTTTGCATGGCTGAGCCACTGACCATGTTCAGCATTCTGAAAAATGGCATTTCACTCAGACCTTGCAATCCATGCGCGTCAACTCCCGGTACAGTGATCTGTGCACCTAACCGGAAAACTAATAGCATTAAGACGGTAAACAATATCCGTGATCGGATGTTCTTAACTTTGAATGAATCCTTTAAAAGTTTGAACATTAAATCACCTCGATTGAACCACCAGCAGCTTCAATTGTTTCTTGAGCATGTTTAGAGAATTTTGCTGCTTTAACGGTTAGTTTTTTATCTAATGATCCGTTTCCTAAAACTTTGATTCCAGCTTTTTCGTTTTTCACGATTCCAGCTTCCACTAAAGCAACTGGTGTTACTTCAGCTCCATCTTCAAAACGATTTAAGACATCTAGATTGACTACAGCGTATTCTTTACGATTCACGTTAGTAAATCCGCGTTTTGGCAAACGACGGAATAAAGGAGTTTGACCACCTTCAAAACCTAAACGTACACCACCGCCTGAACGAGCCTTTTGACCTTTTTGACCACGTCCAGATGTTTTTCCGTTACCTGATGAAGTACCACGTCCAACGCGGTTGCGAACTTTACGTGAACCTTCGGCAGGTTGTAATTCATGAAGTTTCATTATATTGGGCACCTCCTTAGATTTTAATCATCATTGTCTATTAAACTTCTTCTACGTCCACTAAATGAGACACTGTGTTAACCATACCTTTGATTGCATCATTGGCAGGTTTAACAACTGTGCTGTTCATTTTTTTAAGACCCAACGCTTTAACAGTGTCACGTTGGTTTTGAGGACGTCCGATAATACTGCGTTTTAAAGTGATTTTTAATTCAGCCATGTCATTCGTCCTCCTTAATTAGCTAAGTTTTCAACAGAGATGCCACGTAATTGTGCCACTTCTTCTGCTTTTTTCAATTGAGTCAAGCCTTCAACAGTTGCACGAACAACGTTGATTGGTGTGTTTGAACCTAAAGATTTAGAAGTTACATCGGCAACCCCAGCTAATTCCAAGACGGCACGAACTGGTCCACCAGCGGCAACTCCAGAACCTTCAACGGCTGGTTTCATTAAGATACGTCCGCCGCCGAATACACCAATGACTTCGTGAGGAAGCGTAGTTCCTACCATTGGTACTTCGATTAGGTTTTTCTTAGCGTCTTCGATTGCTTTACGAATTGCTTCAGGTACTTCTTGAGCTTTACCAGTACCAAAGCCTACGTGACCGTTTTTGTCTCCGACAACAACTAATGCTGCGAAACGTAGACGACGTCCACCTTTAACAACTTTAGTAACACGGTTGATCGCTACAACGCGGTCTTCTAATTCCAAATGTTTTGGATCGATATAAACCATGAATGGTGTTCCTCCTTCTCCTAAAATTCTAGTCCATTTTCGCGAGCTGCTTCAGCTAAAGCTGCTACACGGCCATGGTAAAGGTATCCACCACGGTCAAAGACTACTTTCTTAATTCCTTTTTCTGATGCACGTTCTGCTACTAGTTTCCCAACAGCTTGTGCTTGTTCAGTTTTGTTTCCACCTGAAATTTCTTTATCCAAGGCAGAGGCACTTGCTAGCGTCACACCCGCTACGTCATCAATAATTTGCGCGTAGATGTTTTTGTTAGAACGAAAAACGTTCAAGCGTGGGCACTCAGCAGTACCAGAAATTTTTCCGCGAACGCGCATGTGGCGTTTTTGGCGTGTTTTATTCTTGTCTGGTTTTGTAATCACAATTGTCACCTCTTTAATTAAGCTGGCCTAAGCCGCGTGTAGGTTCGACCTACTATTTACCAGTTTTACCTTCTTTACGACGTACGTATTCGCCAACATAACGGATACCTTTGCCTTTATAAGGTTCTGGAGGACGAGTTCCGCGGATTTTCGCAGCTAATTCGCCTACTACTTCTTTGTTTGATCCTTTAACAATTACTTGAGTGTTAGAAGGAACTTCGATTGTAACGCCTTCTGGAGCTACCATCTCAACTGGATGTGAGTAACCAACGTTCAATACAAGTTTTGACCCTTG
The DNA here is from genome assembly GCF_059374735.1 of Enterococcus sp. GPZ-007. Taxonomy (NCBI): domain Bacteria; kingdom Bacillati; phylum Bacillota; class Bacilli; order Lactobacillales; family Enterococcaceae; genus Enterococcus; species Enterococcus sp. GPZ-007. The sequence continues at coordinate 145,862 of NZ_JCAFYN010000001.1, forward strand.
TAATTGTGCACGGTACCCAACCCCGATTAATTCTAATGCTTTTTGGAACCCTTCAGAAACACCAACAACCATGTTATTGAAGTTTGCACGAGTTGTTCCGTGGATTGTTTTCATTTCTTTGCTGTCATTTGGACGAGTAAATGTTACTTCATTTCCTTCGATGCTCATTTTGATATCAGAAGAAAAAGTACGCGTTAATTCACCTTTAGGTCCTTTAACAGTTACGTCGTTTCCATTTTGAGTTACTTCAACTCCTGCAGGCAAAACGACTAATTTATTACCAATACGGCTCACTTAAAGACACCTCCTCATGGATTGTTTGTTCTTACCAAACGTAAGCTAGTACTTCGCCGCCGACGTTTTTGCCTCTTGCTTCTTTGTCGGTTACTAAACCTTCAGAAGTAGAGATGATTGCGATACCTAAACCATTTAATACTTTTGGTACTTCGTCAGCTTTGACATAAGCACGCAAGCCTGGTTTAGAGATACGTTTCAAGTTCGTGATAACACGTTCGTCATTTTTACCGTATTTAAGGAAAACACGGATCATGCCTTGTTTGTCATCTTCGATATATTCAACATCACGTACGAAACCTTCACGTTTAAGGATTTCTGCGATATCACGTTTGATTTTTGAAGCAGGTACTTCTACTGAGTCGTGTTTTACCATGTTGGCATTACGAATACGAGTTAGAAAATCTGCAATTGGATCTGTCATGACCATTGAACTGTTTACCTCCTTTATGCGAGTTTATTTTACCAGCTAGCTTTCTTCACGCCGGGAATTTGACCTTTGTAGGCAAGTTCGCGGAAGCAAATACGGCAAAGATGAAATTTACGATAAACTGAATGTGGACGTCCGCAACGTTCGCAGCGAGTATATTCTTGCGTTGAATGTTTTGCAGGGCGTTTGTTTTTAGCAATCATTGATTTTTTAGCCAATTTTTTCGCCTCCTTGATTATTTTTGGAATGGCATTCCAAGTTGTGTTAATAATTCGCGAGATTCTTCGTCTGTCTTAGCAGTTGTTACAACAACGATATCCATACCGCGGACTTTATCAACTAAATCATAATCTACTTCAGGGAAGATCAATTGTTCTTTGACACCTAAAGTAAAGTTACCACGGCCATCAAAGGATTTTTTGCTTACTCCGTGGAAGTCACGTACACGTGGAAGTGATACAGACACTAATTTGTCTAAGAACTCATACATTCTTTCTCCACGTAGTGTTACTTTCGCACCGATAGGCATTCCTTCACGTAAACGGAAACCAGCGATTGATTTTTTAGCTTTAGTGATAATTGGTTTTTGACCAGAAATCAATGCTAATTCTTCAACAGCTTTGTCTAAGTTTTTTGCGTTTGATACCGCATCACCAACACCCATGTTGATGACGATTTTCTCAACTTTAGGAACTTCCATAACTGAATTATAGTTAAATTTTTCCATCAAAGATGGTGTAATTTCACTTACAAATTTTTCTTTTAGGCGGTTCATCTATAAGATCCTCCTTCCTTGTTTAATTATTTATCTAGAGCTTCGCCGGTTTTTTTAGAAACACGGACTTTCTTACCGTCAACCACTTTGTAGCCAACGCGTGTCGCTTCTCCATTTGAAGGGTCGATCACCATAACATTAGATGCATGAATTGGTGCTTCTACCTCAACGATTCCGCCTTGAGGGGCTTCTTGAGAGGCTTTTTTGTGTTTTTTCACGACATTGACGCCTTCAACAACGACTTTGTCTTTTTTAGGAAGGGCTTCTAATACTACGCCTTCTTTATTTCTGTCTTTACCAGAGATAACTTTTACTTTATCGCCTTTTTTAACGAACATTACTGTTGCGCACCTCCTTTGGTTGAATCTTTCGATTATAATACTTCCGGTGCCAATGAAACGATCTTCATAAAGTTGCCTTCGCGTAGTTCACGAGCGACAGGTCCGAAGATACGTGTTCCTCTTGGGCTCTTGTCATCACGAATGATAACAGCTGCATTTTCATCAAATTTGATATAAGAACCGTCAGAACGACGAGCGCCTGATTTAGTTCGAACGATAACGGCTTTAACGACTTCACCTTTTTTGACAACACCACCTGGCGTTGCTTGTTTAACCGTAGCAACAATCACATCACCGATATTTGCAGTTTTGCGACCAGATCCGCCAAGAACTTTAATAGTTAAAATTTCACGAGCGCCTGAGTTGTCCGCAATTTTTAAACGACTTTCTGCTTGGATCACTTGTGTATCCTCCTTTCAGATTTAAGAAACATCTATATAGGAAAATCTCGTGTGATTAGATAATCACTGCTTTTTCAACAATTTCAACCAGACGGAAACGTTTGGTAGCTGATAATGGACGAGTTTCCATGATTTTCACGATATCGCCAATTTTTGCTTCATTGTTTTCATCGTGAGCTTTGTATTTTTTAGAATACTTCATACGTTTACCGTAGATTGGATGATTCTTTTTGGTTTCAACGACAACAGTGATCGTCTTGTCCATTTTGTCAGATACCACGCGTCCTTGATAAACTTTACGTTGATTTCTTTCTTCAGTCATACTGGAAATGGCCTCCTTCCACTATTTGTCAGCTTGTTCGCGCAACACAGTTTTAATGCGTGCAATCGATTTACGTACTTCTTTAATACGTGCAGTGTTCTCTAATTGACCTGTTGCTAATTGGAATCTAAGATTAAACAATTCTTCTTTTAATTGTTTTTCTTGATCAATCATTTCGGCAGTGGTTAATTCTCTGATTTCTTTAACCTTCATTCGATTCACCACCCATTTCCTCACGTTTTACGATCTTCGTTTTCATAGGTAATTTGTGAGAAGCAAGACGTAATGCTTCACGAGCGACTTCTTCAGGTACGCCGGCGATTTCAAACATGATCTTGCCGCGTTTAACTGGTGAAACCCAACCTTCTGGAGCACCTTTACCTTTACCCATACGTACGCCGATAGCTTTAGATGTATATGATTTGTGAGGGAAAATTTTGATCCACACTTTCCCACCACGTTTCATGTAACGAGTCATGGCGATACGTGATGCTTCGATTTGGCGGTTAGTAATCCAATGAGATTCAACAGCTTGTAAGCCGAATTCACCAAATGCGATTTCTTTTCCACCTTTAGCTTCTCCACGCATTTTTCCGCGGAATTCACGACGGTGTTTTACACGTTTAGGTACTAACATGTCTATTTCCCTCCTTTCTCAGTGTTTTTCTTTGTAGGAAGAATTTCTCCACGATAAATCCACACTTTAACTCCTAGTTTTCCGTATGTTGTATTCGCTTCTTCCCAAGCGTAGTCGATGTCGGCACGCAATGTATGAAGAGGAACTGTTCCTTCAGAGTATCCTTCTGAACGAGCGATATCCGCACCATTCAAACGACCAGATACTTGAGTTTTGATTCCTTTAGCGCCAGAACGCATAGTGCGTTGGATCGCTTGTTTTTGTGCACGACGGAAAGCAACACGGTTTTCTAATTGACGCGCGATTCCTTCTCCGACTAATTTGGCATCTAAATCTGGTTTTTTGATTTCAACGATGTTGATGTGAACTCGTTTACCAGTTAATTTGTTTAATTCTTTTCTTAGGCTTTCGACTTCAGATCCGCCTTTACCGATAACCATACCAGGCTTAGCTGTGTGGATTGAAATGTTCACACGGTTTGCAGCGCGTTCGATTTCAACTTTTGACACAGCGGCATCAGCAAGTTTCGTTGCGATGAACTTACGGATTCTCAAATCTTCGTGTAGAAATTCAGCATACTCTTTTTCGGCATACCATTTAGCATCCCACTCACGGATGATGCCTACACGCATTCCAATAGGATTTACTTTTTGACCCACTGATTATCCCTCCTTATTTTTCTGATACCACAACGGTGATGTGACTTGTACGTTTGTTGATTGGTGAAGCTGAACCTTTTGCACGTGGACGGAAACGTTTCATTGTTGGTCCTTCGTTAACAAATGCTTCAGAAACTACCAAGTTTTCAACATCTAAGTCAAAGTTGTTCTCTGCGTTAGCAACTGCGGACATCATCACTTTTTCGATGATTCCAGCAGATTTGTTTGGTGTGAATTTCAAAATTGAAATTGCTTCTGCTACGCTTTTTCCTCTAATAAGATCGATTACTAAACGTGCTTTACGAGGAGAAGTGCGAACTGTTTTCGCAGTTGCCTTAGCTGATGTAATTTGTTCTGCCATGTTAATATCCTCCCCTCAAAATTAACGTCTTGTTTTCTTATCGTCGGCGGCATGTCCACGATAAGTTCTTGATGGTGCAAATTCACCTAATTTATGTCCTACCATGTCTTCTTGGATGTAAACTGGCACATGTTTGCGTCCGTCATAAACAGCAATAGTAAATCCTACAAAGTTAGGAAAAATTGTTGAGCGACGAGACCAAGTTTTGATAACTTTTTTCTTTTCAACACCTTGTTGCGCTTCGACCTTTTTCATCAAATGATCATCAGCGAAAGGTCCTTTTTTCAAACTACGACCCATGGTGTACCTCCTCTCAAAATATGCGACACATAGTCAATGATATTATTTAGTCTTACGACGTACGATAAGCTTGTCTGATGCAGCTTTCTTGTTACGCGTTTTGTAACCCAATGCAGGTTGTCCCCATGGAGATACTGGAGCTTTACGTCCGACTGGAGCTTTACCTTCACCACCACCGTGTGGGTGATCGTTAGGGTTCATTACGCTACCACGTACAGTTGGGCGTTTGCGCATCCAACGAGAACGTCCAGCTTTACCGATGTTGATCAATTCGTGTTGTTCGTTACCAACAGAACCGATTGTTGCACGGCAAGTAGCTAAGATCATGCGAACTTCGCCAGAATTCAAACGTACTAATACGTATTTGCCTTCTTTACCAAGTACTTGTGCACTTGTACCAGCTGAACGGATCAATTGTCCGCCTTTGCCAGGTTTCATTTCAATATTGTGGACAACAGTACCGACTGGAATATTTTCTAGTGGTAATGCATTCCCGATTTTAATATCTGCATCTGGTCCAGATACTACAGTCATGCCAACTTCTAAGCCTTTAGGGGCTAAGATGTATGCTTTCACTCCATCTGTATAATGAACTAATGCAATGTTTGCTGAACGGTTCGGATCGTATTCGATCGTTTGAACCTTAGCAACCACGTTATCTTTGTTACGTTTGAAGTCGATAACACGGTATTGACGTTTATGTCCGCCACCTTGATGGCGTACTGTAATGCGACCGTTGTTGTTACGACCGGCGTTGTTTTTCAATGGTTGTAATAACGTCTTTTCAGGCGTTGAAGTAGTGATTTCAGCGAAATCAGAACTTGTCATATTACGACGACCATTTGAGGTAGGTTTGTACTTTTTAATCGCCACGTCTAGTTTCCCTCCTATTTACTAGTGATTTTCTAACGCCTATTCAGCGTCGAAAAGTTGAATTTCTTTTGAGTCTTCAGTCAAAGTCACAACAGCTTTGCGACGTTTTTTCGTGAAGCCTTGGTATTTACCCATACGTTTTGCTTTTGGTTTAGCATTCATAATGTTTACATTTTTAACTTTAACGTCGAAAGCAGCTTCAACCGCTTGTTTGACTAAAGTTTTGTTCGCACGAGTGTCTACTTCGAAAGTATATTTCTTTTCATCCATGTCTAACATAGATTTTTCAGTGATCACTGGGCGTTTGATTACGTCTAGTAAGTTCATTATGCAAGCACCTCCTCAATTTGAGTAAGAGCAGTTTGCGTTGCTAAGATTTTGTCATTAGCGACTACATCTAATACAGTAACGTTGTCTGAAGTAGTTACAGTTACGTTTGATAAGTTACGAGCAGCTAAGCCTGCAACTTCGTTTCCTGTTTCTAAAACAACCAATACTTTTGAATCGATAGACAAGCTAGTTAAAACTTGTTTGAATTCTTTTGTTTTAGGTGCGTCAAAGCTTAAAGCGTCAACAGCAACTAAGTTATTTCCAGCAACTTTTTCTGATAAAACAGATTTGATTGCTAAGCGACGAACTTTTTTAGGAAGTTTGTAGCTGTATGAACGTGGTGTAGGTCCGAAGACAATACCACCTCCACGCCATTGTGGTGAACGGATAGAACCTTGACGAGCACGTCCAGTTCCTTTTTGACGCCATGGTTTGCGGCCACCGCCACGAACTGCGCTACGATTTTTCACAGCGTGTGTTCCTTGTCTCAATGAAGCGCGTTGCATAACGATTGCATCGTAAACAACACTTTCATTTGGTTCGATTCCGAAGATTTCTTCATTTAAAGTGATGTCACCGTTTTGAGTTCCATCTTGTTTGAATAATGCTACAGTTGGCATTCCTTAGTTCCTCCTTTCCTATAACTAATTATTTAGCTTTCACAGCTGATTTGATAGTGATTAAAGATTTTTTAGCTCCAGGAACATTTCCTTTTACTAAGATAACGTTGCGATCAGCGTCAACACGAACAATTTCAAGGTTTTGAATTGTTACGCGGTTGCCACCCATACGACCAGCAAGTTTTTTATTTTTAAATACGCGGTTCGGTGCAACAGGACCCATAGATCCAGGACGACGGTGGTAACGGGAACCGTGAGCCATTGGGCCGCGGCTTTGTCCGTGACGTTTGATAACGCCTTGGAATCCTTTACCTTTAGTCGTTCCGGTAACATCAATGATGTCTCCAGCTTGGAAAGTATCAACTTTCACTTCTTTACCTACTTCATAGTCTCCTAGCTCAACATCTTTGAATTCTCGAATGAAGCGCTTAGGAGCCGTGTTTGCTTTTGCAACATGACCTTTCGCAGGTTTGTTAGACAAAACTTCACGCATATCTTGGTAACCTAATTGAACAGCTTCGTAGCCATCGTTTTCCATTGTTTTCACTTGTAAAACAACGTTTGGAGTAGCTTCGATTACAGTTACTGGAATTAGTTCGCCAGATTCTGTGAAGATTTGAGTCATTCCCACTTTTTTCCCTAAGATTCCTTTGGTCATGATTACACCTCCATCTTCTTATTATAGTTTGATTTCAATATTCACACCTGATGGTAAGTCAAGCTTCATTAAAGCATCGACTGTCTTCGGTGTTGGGTTCACAATGTCAATCAGACGTTTGTGAGTACGCATTTCGAATTGTTCGCGTGAATCTTTGTATTTATGAGTCGCACGGATTACAGTGTAAAGACTGCGTTCAGTTGGTAATGGAATTGGACCAGACACGCTAGCTCCAGTTCTTTTTGCAGTTTCCACGATTTTATCCGCTGATTGATCTAAAATACCATGTTCATACGCTTTTAAACGGATACGAATTTTTTGTTTTGCCATCTTGTTCCCTCCTTCGCCTATTTTAAAAAGTAGACATAGCTCCACGAAAATCTCCGTCACACTCGTTCGTGGCAAAGCGTCCGGGCGTGTCGCAACCTCTCGTTTCAAAGCCGACGGATTCTTTTCTGAACCCCCCAGTGATATTTGCACTTCTGCAAACAGCACCTTTATGATTATATTACATGAGACTACTGATTGCAAGGATTTTCTAAGAAACTTTCGTTTTTCTGTATTGTTTTCTGAAAACACATTTGACAGAGAAAACTTTTAGCTTTACTTCTATATAATATAAATAGATTTATGACGTTATTCGTTTTTCATCAATCGGTGATAAAACTTTTTCGCAAACGGATAAGCACCCCCTGGCCAGCGAGCCGAAATGTAATTACGGTCTTGCAACACAAAGGCTGGTTTCTCATTATTCAATGAATCTCTACCCAACGAAAAATCTCCTGAATGAAATTGGTCCGAGTCTCTCAGAGCAAATTTCACTTCATCTTCAACTGCTATTTGGTAAGTACGATAATAATCTCTCAACTACATAGCTGTTAGATAATCTGCGCCTAACTCCTGCCCTTTCAATAAGAACGTTGTTTGATAGTCATAAAGTACAGATTTTCTCGTGCGTGAATCGATTGACCTTGCAGCCAAAACTGTCCCATGGCAAATTGCGCCAATTATTTTTTGATTAACAAAAAATTCTACAACCTTCCCTTGTAAAATACCGGATTCTAAATATGACTTCATCCCCTTATCATGCCCACCGGGTAATATAATTCCATCGTATTCAGATGTTTGAATTTCAGAATAGCTGATTGGATTTAGAAAAGCTTCACTTTCAACCATCTGTTGATAAGCTTCAATCGCTTCAGAATCAGCCATCAAGAATTTCCTAAAGACACCAAAACCTTTACCTGTAATTAAACGGACATCAGCTGCGGCGACTTGACCATCAGGTGTGGCAAAAATGATTTTCATACCTTGACTAGTTAAATACCTCCACGGGACAGCGCCCTCTGTCGGGTCGAACCCATATCGCGGCAATGGGATAAGCATCATTTCAATCTTCCTCTCATAGCATCATGGTGCTATGGTACTAAATTTCTCACCTAATAGGAACTAATCGTATTCGACCCCTTACAAGTTAACATTGTTAAATAAAACTTTGGCTACTAGTTTGTTTTAAAACTTTCATTATCATCTTAAAACGTAAAAAAAGGCTCACCGAAAAACCGGTGAGCCTTTTACGTCCGAGCATAAATTTTAAGTGTAAAGTTGATTAAGCTTTGATTGTAGTTACAACGCCTGAACCAACAGTACGTCCGCCTTCACGAATAGAGAAACGAGTTCCGTCTTCGATCGCGATTGGGTGGATTAATTCAACTTCCATAGTTACGTTATCACCAGGCATTACCATTTCAGTACCTTCTGGTAGATCAACAACACCAGTTACGTCAGTTGTACGGAAGTAGAACTGAGGACGGTAGTTAGTGAAGAATGGAGTATGACGTCCACCTTCTTCTTTAGTTAAAACGTAAACTTCTGCAGAGAATTTTGTATGTGGAGTGATTGAAGCTGGTTTAGCCAATACTTGTCCACGTTGGATGTCTTCACGTGCAACACCACGTAATAATGCACCGATGTTATCGCCTGCTTCAGCGTAGTCTAACAATTTACGGAACATTTCAACACCTGTAACAGTTGTTTTAGCAGTTTCGTCAGCAATACCTACGATTTCAACTTCGTCACCAACGCGAACTTGTCCACGTTCAACACGACCAGTTGCAACAGTACCACGACCAGTGATTGAGAATACATCTTCGACTGGCATCATGAATGGTTTGTCAGTATCACGAACTGGTGTTGGGATGTATTCGTCAACAGCAGCCATTAATTCTAAGATTTTTTCTTCGTATGAAGCGTCGCCTTCTAAAGCTTTCAAAGCTGAACCTGCGATAACTGGAGTGTCGTCGCCTGGGAAGTCGTATTCTGTTAATAAGTCACGAACTTCCATTTCAACTAATTCAAGTAATTCTTCATCGTCAACCATATCCATTTTGTTTAAGAATACAACGATGTAAGGAACACCAACGTTACGAGATAACAAGATATGTTCACGAGTTTGAGGCATAGGGCCATCAGCAGCAGATACTACTAAGATAGCTCCGTCCATTTGAGCAGCACCAGTGATCATGTTTTTAACGTAGTCCGCGTGTCCTGGGCAGTCAACGTGAGCGTAGTGACGGTTTTCAGTTTCGTACTCAACGTGAGCAGTGTTGATAGTGATTCCGCGTTCGCGTTCTTCAGGTGCTCCGTCGATTTGAGCGTAGTCCATTGCTTGCGCTCCGCCTTTTTTAGCAAGTACAGTTGTAATTGCAGCTGTTAAAGTAGTTTTACCATGGTCAACGTGTCCGATAGTACCAATGTTAACATGGGGTTTTGAACGGTCAAATTTTTCTTTAGCCATTTAAAATGTTCCTCCTAAGTAAATGAGTTTAGTTTTTTATCTGATAGGTCCGCACCACAAAAGCGATGCGAGCCCATATCATCAGTTAATTATTTTACATGAAACGTTGTTAAAAATACAGTTCTTTTGGAAAAAGCCGTCAAAAATCAATTGACTTTTAAGAATTATTCAGCTTTACCGCCATTTTTCTTAATGATTTCTTCTTGAACTGATTTCGGTACATCTTCATAGTGGTCAAAGACCATCATAAATGTTCCGCGTCCTTGTGTAGAAGAACGAAGTGTTGTAGCATAACCAAACATTTCAGCTAACGGCACAATAGCGTTAACGATTTGCGAGTTACCATGCGCTTCCATACCTTCAACACGACCACGACGAGCAGTCACGTGACCCATAACATCACCTAAGTAATCTTCTGGAACAGTAATCGTAACTTTCATCATTGGTTCAAGGATTGATGGGCTAGCTTTCTTCGCAGCAGCACGCAACGCCATAGAAGCAGCTACACGGAATGCCGTTTCATTTGAATCGACATCATGGTATGAACCATCATAAAGCTTCGCTTTGATATCGACTAATGGATAACCAGCTAATACACCGTTCGCCATTGCGTCTTCTAATCCTTTTTCAACTGCTGGGATGTATTCACGAGGAACCACACCACCGACGATTGCGTTTTCGAATTCGAAGCCAGCACCTTCTTCATTTGGTGTAAATTCGATCCATACGTGACCGTATTGACCTTTACCACCAGACTGACGTACAAACTTACCTTCTGCATTAGTAGCAGCACGGAATGTTTCACGATAAGATACTTGAGGCGCACCAACGTTAGCGTCCACTTTGAATTCACGACGCATACGGTCAACCAATACGTCCAAGTGAAGTTCACCCATACCAGCGATTACAGTTTCGCCAGTTTCAACGTTTGTTTCAACGCGGAATGAAGGATCTTCTTCAGCAAGTTTTTGTAAGGCAACACCCATTTTATCTTGGTCAGCTTTTGATTTAGGTTCAACAGCAACTTCGATAACTGGATCAGGGAATTCGATTGATTCAAGGATAACTGGTGCTTTTTCGTCACACAATGTATCCCCAGTCGTTGTATCTTTCAACCCAACAGCAGCAGCGATATCACCTGAATAAACCGTATCGATTTCTTTACGAGTGTTCGCGTGCATTTGCAGGATACGTCCGATACGTTCACGTTTGCCTTTAGAGGCATTTAGCACGTACGAACCAGAGTTTAGAACACCTGAGTAAACACGGAAGAATGTTAGACGACCTACGAATGGGTCAGTCATAACTTTAAACGCAAGTGATGAGAATGGAGCTGAATCATCAGCTGGACGTTCCGTTTCTTCGTCTGTTTTAGGATCGAAACCTTTGATTGCAGGTACATCAGTTGGCGCTGGAAGATAGTCAATGACTGCATCCAACATCAATTGAACCCCTTTATTCTTGAAGGCTGAACCACATAGTACTGGGTAGAAGTCTACTGCTAGAGTTGCGTTACGGATACCTGCTTTCAATTCTTCTTCAGTGATTTCTTCACCTTCCAAGAATTTCATCATTAGATCTTCATCAGTGTCAGCAACTGCTTCAACTAATTTTTCACGCCATTCTTCAGCTTGTTCTTGATATTCAGCAGGAATTTCAGTTTCTTGAATTTCCGTACCTAAATCGTTCGTATAGATTTCAGCTTTCATTTTAACTAAGTCAATGATCCCAGTGAAATCATCTTCCGCACCAATTGGTAATTGGATTGGATGAGCATTCGCTTGCAAACGATCATGTAAAGTGCTTACTGAATAAAGGAAGTCTGCACCAATTTTGTCCATTTTATTACAGAATACGATACGTGGAACACGGTATTCTGTTGCTTGACGCCAAACAGTTTCTGTTTGTGGTTCTACACCTGATTGTGAGTCCAAAACAGTTACTGCACCGTCAAGCACACGTAATGAACGTTGCACTTCGATTGTGAAATCCACGTGTCCTGGGGTATCAATGATGTTTACACGGTGGCCCTTCCATTGCGCTGTAGTAGCGGCAGAAGTGATCGTGATACCACGTTCTTGTTCTTGTTCCATCCAGTCCATTTGAGAAGCGCCTTCGTGGGTTTCTCCAATTTTATGGATTTTACCAGTGTAGTATAATACACGCTCTGTTGTTGTTGTTTTACCAGCGTCAACGTGAGCCATGATACCGATATTACGAGTGTTTTCTAGAGAAAATTCTCTTGCCATTTCTTAGTTTGCTCCTCTCTTAAATTAAATTTAGCGTTGTTTGGTCAGAATTCTGTTGAACTTCGTCAATAGAAAAAATCTTACCAACGATAATGAGCAAATGCACGGTTGGCTTCCGCCATTTTGTGTGTATCTTCGCGTTTTTTCACAGAAGCACCAGTGTTGTTAGCAGCATCCATGATTTCTTTCGCTAAGCGTTCTTCCATTGTATGTTCGCCGCGTAAACGAGCGAAGTTTACAACCCAACGCAATCCTAAAGTAGTACGACGTTCTGGACGTACTTCAACGGGTACTTGATAGTTAGAACCCCCAACACGGCGAGCTTTAACTTCTAATACAGGCATGATGTTTTCCATTGCTTGTTCAAAAACTTCCAATGGATCATTCCCTGTTGATTCTTTGATTGTGCTAAAAGCGTTGTATACGATATTTGAAGCAGTACCACGTTTGCCGTCAACCATTACACGGTTGATTAAACGAGTTACTAACTTAGAGTTATACATAGGATCTGGCAAAACATCACGTTTCGCAGTAGTTCCTTTACGAGTCATACGTAACTCCTCCTTCCGAAAATATGTCTTATCTATTCGTTTGATTAAGCTTTAGGTTTTTTAGTACCGTATTTAGAACGGCTTTGTTTACGATCGTTTACACCGGCAGTATCTAGTGCGCCACGAACGATATGGTAACGTACCCCTGGTAAGTCTTTTACACGACCACCACGTAATAGAACAACACTGTGTTCTTGTAGGTTATGGCCGATACCTGGAATATAAGCTGTTACTTCGATCAAGTTTGACAAACGAACACGAGCATATTTACGCAATGCTGAGTTGGGTTTTTTAGGTGTCATAGTCCCCACACGTGTACAAACTCCACGTTTTTGTGGTGAGTTCACGTTTGTTTGAGCTTTTTTAAAGCTATTATATCCTTTGTTCAATGCTGGTGAATTTGATTTTTCCACCTTTGATTTACGAGGTTTACGTACTAATTGATTAATTGTAGGCATTCCTTGTTTCCTCCTTCCTCGATTCACTGTCTAGTACCACACATCCTGGTGGTTCTTTTTCAGCGATAAAAAATAATGCATCCCTGCATTCTCTATCAAGCGTACTTCGACACAGTCAGCACGTCTCTGTCGAGAGACCTGTTCACAAAGCACCTTTGATAGCATACCATGATTGATTTTAGCTGTCAACAAACTATCTAGAGTTTTTTTCTGCTTTTATTTATAGGTCAGATTTTTTCAAAATCACTTAAAATAAAAAAAATCTTATTTCAAATAAAATCGTGATACTTTATTTAATTGACAACCAATAAAACGCCTTCATCTTTTTGGTCTTTTTTACTTAAAAGGCTATCTTTTTTCTTTTATTGCGATTACAATGGACGTAACTTAGCAGAAGGTGGGAATTTTCAATGAATTTGAAAGAGTTAGTTGGGATCGAAGCAGCAAAATTTGTCAAGGACGGCATGGTCGTCGGATTAGGAACTGGATCAACAGCCTACTATTTAGTAAAGGAATTAGGTCGGCGCGTGAATGAAGAAGGTTTAAAGATTACAGGCGTCGTGACTTCTTCAAAAACCGAAGAACAAGCTAAAGAACTAGGGATTCCTTTGAAAGCAATCGACGATGTAGAATCGGTTGATCTGACTATCGATGGTGCTGATGAAATCAGCGATGATTTCCAAGGGATCAAAGGCGGAGGTGCAGCACTGCTTTTCGAAAAAGTAGTAGCGACCTATTCTAAGGACTGCATTTGGATTGTAGATGAAAGCAAGATGGTTAACAAATTGGGCAAGTTCCCTTTGCCAGTTGAAGTCGTACCATTCGGCAGCCATAATGTTTTCCGTCTATTTGAAGCAAAAGACTACAATCCAACATGGCGAATGACCGATTCCAATGAACTTTTAACGACAGACGGCGGGCATCACATCATCGATCTGCACTTGGAGGTCATCGAAGACCCCCGTGCATTAGCAGCAGAACTGGATACGTGTGTTGGTGTCGTCGAACACGGATTGTTCATCGATATGATTTCACGTGCAATCGTCGGTACTCCTGAAGGACCAAAAATCTTAGAGGTTCCAGCAAAATAATTTCATAAAAATCCCTTTAAAGCTTGTGTTTTGATAAAAAACACACTCAATTTAATGGAAATCACGGCAGAAACATTGTACAATGATTCAGGAATTGAAAATTTCAGAAATTTCAAAAGGAGAGAATGTTATGCCAAAATTAGTTTTTTCTCGTCACGGCTTAAGTGAATGGAACAAATTGAACCAATTTACAGGCTGGGCGGACGTTGATTTGGCTCCAGAAGGTGTCGAAGAAGCAAAAGAAGGCGGCCGTAAAATCAAAGAAGCAGGAATTGAATTTGATGTAGCTTACACATCTGTTTTAACTCGTGCGATCAAAACCTGTGACTATATCTTAGAGTATTCTGATCAACTTTGGGTGCCAACTGTAAAATCTTGGCGCTTAAACGAACGTCACTATGGTAAATTACAAGGATTGAACAAGAAAGAAACCGCTGAAAAATACGGTGACGAACAAGTTCACATCTGGCGCCGTTCATACGACGTTTTACCTCCATTAATGGAAGCAACTGACGAAGGCTCGGCAGCTCAAGATCGTCGTTACTCAATGTTAGACCCTCGCGACATTCCTGGGGGCGAAAACTTGAAGGTTACTTTAGAACGTGCATTACCTTTCTGGCAAGACGAAATCGCTCCTGCTTTGAAAGATGGCAAAACTGTTTTAGTAGCTGCTCATGGTAACTCACTACGTGCATTGGCTAAACACATCGAAGGTATTTCTGATGCAGATATCATGGACTTAGAAATCCCAACAGGTCAACCACTTGTTTATGACTTGAACGATGACTTAACAGTTGCTAAAAAATACTACCTATAAAATTGTAAAATTTTTCCCGGCTCAGTAATGAACCGGGATTTTTTTTGCTAGTACTACTTTGCCCTAAAGTACAAAGTAGTAGAATCGTATGTGTAGCGAAATCGAGCTCATTTTCAACTCTTTGGAACAAATGATTCATAAAAAAATCTGTCGACACATCCGGCGGTTTAATTGATGATCTTGTCATCACTGGTGTTGATATCCGCCAGACGTTTCTTCCAATCTGCTCGTTCTGCATCAGTCAAAGCTTTATAATCAGTTACGCGAGCAACGATCTTCAAAGGGTGAGTACTCCGGTAAGATTTTGTCGGATTTCCGGGAAATTTTTTATCCGTCACATTCGGATCATCTTCAAATTCTCCCGTAGGTTCAACTAGATAGACATACTCTTCGCCCTCTCCCTGCGCGAGAGCGGCTGCTAATCCAGCACCATCCCTCAAAGCGGTGAAATAGATATGATTCATTACCACATTCGGCCGATAATTTGAATGGTGTCCAGCAGTAAGATAGTCTCCCACCTCCAGTTTGACTTTTGTTCCATGATAAAAAGGCCCGCTTGTATCTTCTTTATTCATATTTTCCACTCCTCAACAAATTCCTTAATTAATGTTTACTTATAGTACAACTAATCTTTATGTATGAACAGAAAAAGACAAATCAGTCTTGTTTTAGCGAAAAACACAAAAAACGCAGCCAGATTAAAAGTGCCTAAGCACTAATTCCAACTGCGTTTATTAATGATGCGGCCGAGAAGACTCGAACTTCCACGGTATTGCTACCACTAGCGCCTGAAGCTAGCGCTCGATTTCCAGCCAAGGCTAGCCAAGAGCATAGCCCTTCATTCCAATGCTTTAACAGTCCTTTAAAGACTTTCAATTCGTTTATACTCTATAAACATAGTTTAAAGGTGTATTGATAAAAGTTCAATAGCTTTGCTTATTTTAAACAGATTAAATACTAGTTCAGATAATTGCTCGCTTATATCAAGGACTTACTATTTTACTTACTGATTCACTTACAGTTCTGTTAATTTATTAGCTAATATATCAAGCTCATTTCCAAACTAACAATCCAAAAAAACATTGATACATCAACAATTTTGAATTTGAGCCAGTTTGTTTTAGAGCTAAAAAATGAGCTAATTTTGTTTACAATTCTGAACAAATACTGTAAGCTATGTTTATAGCGCATGCGCTATAACGTGTATGATAAAACTAGAAAAAAAGCCAGTGCTACCAACACTGACTTTAATAGTTGAGTTTGACTCAGCTCAAATATTCATCTGCCACTATCTTCCTGACCAAAAGCTGATAGTGGTCTTTTTATATTCTATTGAAGCATTAAAAATTTCAATGCTTCTACAATCAGGTAAACAATAAGTTTAACCGTTATACTAGAAGCAACATCCTTAATAAAGTCTTTCAAGGATATCCTATATTATTAAATAGAGCAGGACAAAAGCAATGAATAATTATCATTCATGGCATCAACTCCTTCATAGAGAGCTTAGCCATTTACTCAACTGTGTTCAGTATAGCAAAATTGAAAATAAAATACTACTTGAGAACACATTATAATGCGGCATCATGTAAATGTCGGTTGTTAGTTTGGCTCGCGTAAATCAAATGAGGGGCAAAAAAATTTTCGTTTATGATAATTATCATATGCTATATTACCTAATGAATACACGGACTTGATAAAATCAAAAGAGGCTGATAATATTGAATTCATAGGGAATCACGTCCCTTTACGATTTTGAGTGGGAGACTGTGTCCCTTTGTGGATACAGTCTTCTTTTTTCATAGTAATACAAATATATTAAAAACAATGAATCATGAAATATTGCTATTACTTACACCGTAATTCACGTTAGAAAAAACAGGCGTAGGCTTTACTTTGTTATTTAGATTTTGAAAATAAGGTCATTTCACAATCTTTTGTAATAAGAAAACATTGATATATCAAACTTTCAATATCACTGCTCGTTATTTTCACAAACTAGAACTCTGAACCCCTTGATATAACTACAACTTCAGGTAAGGCGCATTATGTAAACCAAAAAGAGGAATGTTATTCTATAAATCTGAATAGGTAAAATGGATACGACAGACTCGTATCCATTTTTTGTGTATTCTATTGATTTATTGCATAGGTAACAGTGATCAAGTAAAGTTCTGGTTCTATCATCGATCGTGCCTGTATCCTTCATAGATCAAAGCTCAGAACCATGATATGTCTAGTTAGATCGTAAATCTTTTCTCTAGCTTGTAAAGCATCGCACACAAATCATCGTGGTTGGTATCAATATGTCTGATCTCTGTGCATCGTAGTTGCATATCTTTTTTTAGCGTCTGCCAAATGTAAACTATAGCCGCATTTTTTGAGGTAAGGTTTTTCCTATTAGCTCCGCTGACTTCAATCCACGTATTTAGTTCATCTTCAAATTGTTTGGTCAGACAAACTTCTAAATCAACTGATTGAATAGTATAGCCCAAGCATGACACACGCTCGTGTAATTCTCTCAAGGTCTTGCTGAGTTTTAATTTATTCATTGTCTGGTTTATCATAATAATGCTCCTCGACGTTCAAGCTATCTCTAGCGAACGTCTATTAATTTATTTTGTGTGTTCTGTAAGCGACCAGAGCACGGTGATGCCATCCCAAAAGGGATCGTGTAATCTACTTAAACGAGCTTATACGGGCTCTAAGAGCATCGCTCTTGCTCTCATGAGAGTCTAACCATACTTCATAGGATTTTGGCTAGAACTCGGTGAGTTCGCTAGGTACTTGCTAGTCTCTTCCCCAAGCATGGGGGGCACCCCCATCTCAAAATACCTGATGCAAGTCGCTTTCGGGAACGCACCGCCCTGAAAGTCGTAGCATTCTCGCTTTATCGGAATTCTCAGAAATGAGTAAAACATACTTAAAAAGCGGTTTAACAACTTTTATGACTACTTAGATGTCATTTTTAAGACATTAAACCCATCAATAAAAGTTTTCGATCCACAAGCGTAGTTGTTTGATAGACTTTGTACGAAATATGTCTTTCCCATTTTGCTCGCCTTCATACGGTCATATGCTCAAAACGGGATTAACTAGTTGTCAACTATTCGCTTGCAAGCCTGATTTCGCAAGCCCCAAAATTCAAAGTATGTCGCAAATGTCATGAAAATTTTCAATTACCCTTACATTTTTATATATACTAAATTTTTGTATGAATTAGAATTAGGTATGACATCCGTGACATTTTATTTAACTAGCGAACCAATGCCTTTATAATGATACGGTCTTTGTCCATCTTTAATGGCTTTTGGCCTGACTTGAGTAAATCCCAAATCTACCATCTGGTTTTTGAAACGAGTGGCGCTCAATGCCTTGAGATTTTCTTCTAAGCAAAAGACCACATAATGGTCGTATACTTTAGCGCACTCAACTGAAGAGGAAACTTCTTTGTCCAACCGCTCTTCAACAAAACGTTTCACATGATAGTTTGCGTTGATCCATTGATCTTTTACATCTTTCATTGAAGGGCTCTCATATGTTCCAGTTTGATTCATAACTGCCGCAAAAGCTCGTATACATTCATATGAAAAATAAGGAATTTCTTGATAGATTTTCTTCAAGTCATGCTGTGACTTGAAATCTTCATCGATCGTCTTTGAGAAATGAACAACTCTCAAGCGGCGTCTGAATCCCTCGCTGTGATCATTGAAAGCTGGTAGGTTATTCGCGCTGAAAATCAGTTTGGCATGGTTGATAAACTGAAAGGAGTCCTTGCCTTTAAATTCCGCACTTAGAAAATCCCCGCCCGTTAAACTTTTGATTAGACTAGTAGACTGTATAAAGTCCGATGACACGTCAGCCATTAAGTTCGCGGATTTTTGATAAAGTGCTGAAGACGAAAATCGATCATTTGAGTTCCCGAGCTTCTCAAGAGGGATGGCGCTTACATTTTCTGGGCCTAAAATATTTTTTATGAGATTGGTCATCGTTGATTTACCATTTCCACCACTCGCTGTGAATATAGTGAACTCATTGAAAATGTCGTGGCCTCGGTAGAAGCAGTACCCTATCAACTGCTTTAGATAAAGAGTCGTTTCAGGATCAGTTAAATCGGCAAGCCATGCATTCGTGGCTTGAGCAGGTCTATCAGAAATATCTAAATCATAGGGATGTAAGATACCAATAAAATCCTCTTCGTGATGTTCTCTCAAAGTATCTGTGCGAATATCATAAGTCCCATTTGTGAAACTAACTAAAAATGGGTCAGAATCATCGAGCGGATTTGTAAATAGACTTTCATCATAGATAGCAGACCAAATATAGTGGCGAGTTGCATTAGCTATATTTTGAGTCCATGAATCAATTCCATTCAACTCATTTTGTACCAATTTGTCAATATATGACTTCAAGTCAGCTCGCCGAGTCCATACCCCTGCTTTAGTGTAGAACATCCCATGCTCTAATGAAGGACATCGCATCATGGGATTTGATTCAATAATTTTCTCACCGAGTTTAGCAGGATCGACATAAATTTTCCCATTTTCATTGATGGAATACCAGAGATCAACCTTAACTTCATTACCGAACCACTGGGTGATTGTATAAGGTAGTTCTACTATTGCGCCATTCTCTTTACGCAGCCGCTCAACATTAGCTTCTTGCCAACTTAGATTAGAACCCGCCAGTAATTTCACGAGATAAACGGCAGTTTCTTGAGAAATTTCGCCAGTATAACTTGCTTTCGCAATAACTAGATGACAATTTAGATAGAATGGATAAGTTTCCATGTAAGCTTGATTGCGATTTACGTACTCGCTCACCAAAACCACTGCTTCTTGAAAATCCAGTTTCTTAATAGGCGCCGCACCTTCTTTTTTTGTGTTTTTTGTGGTAAAAGTTCTTCTGATAAACGATTCATCAAAGTATTAACTTTTAAGTAGGCGCTTTCATTTACAACCATCGTTTGCGAGTTATTCCACTCGGTCTTAACGGGTAATCCGACTAGCTGACTAAAAGCCATCCCTGCTGTGTCTACATCGTAAGGAAAGTTTTCTTCTAAGAATTTTAAAATCTTTCTATTTTCTCCCTCTGAAAGACTTCGATCAGTGAAAATAATAACTCGACATCGGGGTTCCTCAATACTTGAAGAGATGGTAGGGTAGATAATATAAGCCGGATTACCCAATGAGCTTTTAATAAATTCTTTAACGATAGTTACGACCTCATCATACGAGTCCCCATTTGTAAAGTCGATATCTATTGTTATGGTTAATCGATTCTCAACATTTTCTCTCTTTCTCTCAGGTCTAATCATCTCGCAAGGTAAGAGGTAGGGAGCATCTTGTCGCTTAAAATTCTTTAGTTCATCTTTAGACCCTTCAAACTTTACACCCTTATAATTTTTAAGAAAATCAAACAAGCTTGTTGCCTGTTCTGAACTTAGGCTATTCGTAGCAAGTCCATTCTGTAAAAAAACATCTAAATAAAACACTTCCTTTATATATTTTAATATGTAAACGATTTCGATAACAAAAAATCGTTTGTTCTAACAAAAAGAATAATACCATCTTTTTCTGAAAGACTCAACGGTATTTTTGAAAACATTTTCATTTTTCATGAAAATCTAATTTTGGCTAAACAAAAAGATCAACCTCACTAATCAGTTGATCTTACATATATCTATTCGCTCTTCACACGCATTGCATTATTGAGTTGGTATTTGGTGGGGGTTGCTCTTCGATGATCTTCATGATACCAAGAATCCCCATTTTTATAGATTCTATATTCATTCGAATGAAGCACCTGACTAACGATATATTTAACGTATATTTTCCCAAATGAGTCATCAAGATAATACTCGACAACTTCACGACCCTGCTCAAAAGCCTCTTCTATATCGAATTCGAGGTCTTTTGCAGAATCACGATGATCACCAGTAGCAACAACAATAGTCTTACCATTTACTAAATCTACCTCTAAACGATTATGTGTGATGATTACCCAATCGCCATCTTTGAGAGGTTCGGGTTCAACGTAAAATTCTTGCCGTTTTAGTAAAATATCCTTTGAAATGAACTGATATACTTCCGCGGGTTCTTTACTGAATTCTATATCCAGCTCGTTTATCAAACATTCTAAATCATCACTGTTAGTAGTTCTATTTATTCTAATCATTGCGCTCTCAATCATGTCTTTATGCCTTCCAAGTAATTTCATAAACTATCCCTCATTTCTCTGTAATTTTGTCCTTTTTTCTAGCGTATCATATAATTTACAACAATATTTTCATAACGAACGTTCTATATCATTAATCGCATATCATCTCAAAAATATTTACTAAACTCTCCACGCTTTTTCGCCTGTTCTTCAAGGTTCTTCCCATAAATAGAGACATACCTCTGAGTAGTTACCACCGAACTATGCCCCATAAGCGATGCAAGACTAAATGCATCCATCCCAGCGAGCACAGCAAACTTAGCATACGTTCTACGCAAAGCATGAGGGGTTATATCTTTTTCTATCCCACAGGCTTCCTTAGCGTATTTTATAGCATCTTGAAACGTCCTTCGTTTCAGTTGAGTACCTTCGTTGTTTACAAACAGATAGGGTGTAGGTAAAGAACCTCTAATTTCTAAATATAAGTCTAACGTCTGATGCATTTCTTTTGAAATGAAAACAACCCTCTGCCTTAACCCTTTAGCCTCTACAACGTGTATAACAGTTCCTCTAAGGTCTTCTAGCTGTATTCCGATTACTTCACCAATCCTCAGCCCAGTTTCAAGTATAAGCTGAAACATCACTAAGTCTCTGAATCCTGCAAAAGATCGCCTCATTTTGAACCAATCCGCCATTTGCTTTATTTCTTTTTCTTCCAGAGTATCTTTAATCTTTATTGGTTCTCTCAAAGATTTCACTTGCTTCATTGGATGATCTTTTCTGTATTTACTCTCGAATAAAAATTTGTAGTATGTCCGCATAACTCTAAGCCTACCATTAATCGTAGCAGGCGTTATAGGGTCGTCCTGCCAAAAAAGTATCAAGCTTTCTATTTCATCCGTTCTCAAGTCAGCTAGAGGCGTTTCTAGCCCCATCCTCGCCATATCCCTGTCTAGGATATGGAAAACATCGTAATAACGTTTTATCGTAGATGCCTTCACGTTAATAAGCTTCTTGCTATTGACAAACTCTTTAATCAAATCATCACTATTTGCCTTCTGCACACCAGCCGAATAAAGTTTGTGTAATTGTTCGTCTGTTAATTTCCCTTTTCGTCCCATATAGAACCCTCTTTCTGCTTAATCCATCGCACTAATCATTTCACTAGCCTATTCACTAGCCACAACCTTTTTTTAGGGCAGTAAAAAAACAGCCCTATTTAGAGTAAACAAACTCTAAAAAAGACTGTGGAAAGCTGATTATATCAACGTTTATAAAGCAAAAAGAATGCGGCCGAGAAGACTCGAACTTCCACGGTATTGCTACCACTAGCGCCTGAAGCTAGCGCGTCTGCCAATTCCGCCACGACCGCAAAAATAACTACTTTTCTATTCTAGCACAAAAAGAAAAAAATGGTGAAATAATCGTATAGCTTATACTAAAAAGAAACGGGGATGCTCTCACCCCGTCACTTTAATCATGATTTAAAAAGCTAGCTACCTTAGTGGCAATCAAATCGATCGCTACATGGTTCTCGCCGCCTTCCGGCACGATGATATCTGCATAACGCTTCGTCGGTTCGATAAACTGGTGGTACATCGGTTTTACTACCGTCAAATATTGGTCAATGATTGATTCCAAAGTACGACCGCGTTCATTCATATCACGTTTAATCCGGCGAATGATACGCGTATCATCATCAGTGTCTACATAGATTTTGATATCCATCAAATCACGCAAGCGTTGATCTTCCAAAATCAAGATGCCTTCCAAGATGATAACTTCTTTCGGCTCTTGTACATAAATTTCTTCACTGCGTGTATGAGCTACATAGTCATAGATCGGAACTTCTACTGATTGATAGTTAACCAAATCCTTTAGATGTTCAATCAATAAATCCGTATCAAACGCAAAAGGATGGTCGTAATTCGTTTCTAATCGTTCTTCAAAGCTGATATTGCTTTGATCCTTATAGTAAGAATCGTGTTCCAGCATCATGATCGAATGATCAGGAAACCGATTATAGATCGCGCGGCTGACACTCGTTTTTCCACTTCCTGAACCGCCCGTTACACCAATAATGATCGGCTTGTTTTTCATGCAAATAAAACCTCTTTCGTTTTTCATTAGTCCTATTATAGCGAAACACTGTCAAATTGCTATAAAAAACTTATAATTCTTCTAAAATATGATAGAGGTCGGTTAATTCTTTAATCTGATATGTCGGTTTGATCTCATTGGCTTCTTTTTCTTGCGGGTTCATCCAGATCGTATCGATACCAGCTATCTGCCCACCTTTGATGTCAGAAGTCAGTGAATCTCCAATAATCACTGTTTTCTCTTTATCCAAACGCGGGATTTCTGCAAAAACGATATCAAAAAATTCCTTCATCGGTTTATGGACACCCATTTCTTCGGAAATGAAGAATTTTTTGAAATAGGGCGCTAAGCCTGATTTTGTCAATCGTTGATGCTGGGTTGCGGACACTCCATTAGTCACTACATACAGATCATTCTTTTGGCTTAGATTTTCGACGACTTCTAAGCTGTTTGAAATCAACTGATGCCCTTGATTCAAATAGTGACGATAGCGTGCTTCTGTTTTTGGCCCGTCTACCTCTTGTTCATATTGTTCAAAAAACAAGCGGAAGCGATTATCTAACAATTCTTGACGCGAAAGCAGGCCAGCTTCGTGATCACGCCAGAAACCCTGGTTCATTTTTTTGTAATTATTTTTTACTGATAAAGAAGGCTCTACCCCCATGTCTTGAAATAACCAGCTCAAGGCTTGTTCTTCTGCTGCTTTAAAATCTAGCAGAGTATCGTCAATATCAAATAAAATCGTCTCGTATCCCATCTTCAAACCTTCTATCTAAAATATGATTTTAATCGTTGGAGTTCAGCAAGCGTCGCCGACCGATACTCACCTTCTGCTAAATCCTCCGGCAATTCTAACGGTCCCATCGTGAGACGCGTCAACCGCGTTACTTTTTTACCGCAAGTCAAAAACATTTTTTTGACTTGATGGAATTTTCCTTCTTTGATCGTTAACAAAACTTCTGAGTATTTCGGCTCAGAGCTTACAATTTTTAGCTGGGCAGGCTGACAGCGAACCCCTCCGTGGAAAACGATTCCTTTTGCAAAAGCAGTGACATCCTCATCTGTAACCCGTTCGTTGACTGTCACACGATAAGTCTTTGAAACCTTAGAACCCGGCTGCAAAAGATCGTAACCTAATTGTCCATTATCAGTCAATAACAACAAACCCGTTGTATCACGATCTAAACGACCCACCGGATACAAATCTGCCGGACGTTCACCAGCTGCTATCAAATCGGTTGCAGTCTGAAATTTTCTATCTTTTTTCGCTGTTACGACCCCGTTTGGTTTATTCAATAAGTAATACACATGATTCGTCTGCAATTTCTGCTCTTCCACTCGAATATCATGTAACTGGCTATCGACATTACGCTGTGGATTCAACTCGACTACACCATCAACGAAAACTTTCTTCATCAGAAATAAACGTTTCATCTCTTTTCGCGTTGTCTTCAAATTTTGTTCAATCACTTTGTCTAGCCGCATCATGAAACTCCTTTAAAATCTGTCGGACTCATTATACCCAATTTCAAAAAAAAGACAAAACCCTCAAGCTCCGTCTCTATCCTTTTATTCACCTTTGGAAGTAAAGACAACATCATCAAGGCTGGTCATTGATGCAAATTTACTATCATAAAGTCTGATCGCCATTCGGAATTCTTGTTCATGATATAGTTTTTCTATACGACTCTTTTCCATTTTAATAGATTATTAACTCTTGGTAGGATGGTACTACCCAGAACGTTTTTAACGGATAGTTTGTTCCCATCCAAATAGAAGCCGGCGTTTATACTTGCATTTTGATTAGATAAGTCCTAGAATTTAATTATACGAGTCAGAGATTCGTATGATTAAGTGAATCGACACTCCGGTGTCAAAGGTTTCTCATACACAGCGTTATGACCTGGTAGAGAAAGTTGAACGTAGACTTTTTTTGGACAGTTGTGTAGACGACTGTCTTTTTGCGTTTTTTCGCAAAGCCATTGTGCTGAGAATAACCCGTCACTTAAATAAAATCTGTCTGAAAACCACAGGCAGTCACATTTTAAGGAGGAATTTGGTTATGGCAGTATCATTGAAAGTAGAAGAAAGAGCAACACGTCCCCGTTCCATTCGCAACAAATTACGTCACGAAGGAAAAGTTCCAGCAGTCGTTAATGGGTATCAGGTTGAAAGCACACCTATCTCAATCGACGAACGTGAATTTTCAGCATTATTGCGTGAAAATGGAGCGAATACCGTTTTTGCTATCGAAATCGGCGGTAAGAAAGTAAACACGTTATTGCGTGATACACAGATGGATACCTTTACTCATCGTTTGACGCACATTGAATTATTATCTGTAAACATGTCTGAAGAAACAGAAGCTGAAACAGAAATCAACTTAGTTGGTGAATCTGCTGGTGTGAAAGCTGGTGGTGTATTAACTCAAACACTTTATACAGCAACCGTTTCTGCAACACCTGAAAAATTGCCAGAAGGTATTGATGTTGATATCTCTGGATTAGAAATCGGTCAGTCAATCTCAGTCGGTGATCTTCCTAAAAACGATGATTATTCAATCGTTACTGATGCTGAAGAACAAATCGTCGCTGTCCAAGAAGCACAAGAACTTCCTGAAGAAGACGAAGTTGCTGAAGGCGCAGAACCAGAAGTGATTGGCGAATCAACAGAAGAATAAGAATTTAACGAGGAGTGCCGCATTTTGCGACACTTCTTTTTCTACTTTTATAAAGACCATCCCGACTTTAAATTCATAGATTTTTTACTTTTTCTTAGATAACAAGCGCTAAGAGTGGTTTTTTCTGTAAAAAAGAATTACAATTAGTCACTACAAAGCTTACTTGTACTTTAAGTAAGTGATTCCAACTAAAGGAGGAAAAATCTATGTTTGAAACATTTGATTCGAAAAAAAGTCGTTATGCCTCTGTCGGTGTGGTGTCCAGCTTGCCAGGCGAGCTGATTGATAGTATCTGGTATATCATTGACCTAGACTTAAAGGGATTGGTCCCATTAGACAATATCTTAAGTTTTGATTTGATCAATAATGATGGTCGTGTCACGATGCACTTCTCTCAAGAAGGTAGCGAAGTTGAAATGGGGATCGATTTGCCATTCGGATTTTCTTACGATTTTCCGCAAGAAGTCTACGCTTATGATGATGGAAATCGTCAAACCATTTTATTACCAAATGAGATTCGTCAACGCTAATCCCAAACTCACGAGACAACCTTTCTTAAGGGTTGTCTTTTTTTCTTAACTTTTTGTCCAAGACACTTGCTTTCAGAAAATATTGTGGTAATATCAATCAGAAAATTTTATTAGAAAGCAGGAAAAAGATGAAAGAACTGACTCGAGGAAATCCGGCAAAGCTGATTATTTTATTCGCCTTGCCTTTGTTTGTAGGAAATGTTTTTCAGCAATTTTACAGTATGGTTGATATGGTAGTCGTTGGTCAGACATTAGGAAAAGATGCTCTGGCAGCTGTTGGGGCTACCAGCAGTGTCAGCTTTTTAATTATTGGTTTTGCACAGGGGTTAACTTCTGGGCTTTCGATTATTACTGCTCAGCGCTTTGGTGCCAAAGATGCTCAAGGTGTACGAAAAAGTTTCGCCACTTCGATTATCATCAGCCTTGGTGTCACGATTGTCTTAACGGCTTTGAGCTTGTTGTTCTTACGTCCGTTACTATTGCTTATGCAGACGCCTCCGGAATTATTAGATCAAGCACAAGAATTCATCTCGATTCTTTTAGGCGGGATTTTCGCTTCGATGGCTTTTAATCTTTTATCCAACATGGTCCGAGCGCTAGGCGATAGCCGTACTCCACTATTCTTTCTAGCTTTTGCTGTGGTAATTAATGTGGTCTTAGATCTAGTCTTTATCATTTATTTTCATATGGGGGTTGCTGGCGCGGGATTTGCAACAGTCATCGCTCAAGTTGCTGCAAGTTTGATGTGTGTTTGGTTTATCCGGAAAAAAATTCCTTTATTGCAGATCAGCCGCAAGCATTTTTCTTTGGATAAAGAGGATTTACGCGTTCATTTGAACTCGGCATTGCCTATTGGTTTTCAATCATCAATCATCGCCATCGGTGCTGTGATTTTACAGTCGGCATTGAATACCTTAGGAACAGATGTCGTTGCCGCCCAGACCACCGCAAGCCGAATTGATCAGTTGGCGATTTTACCAATGATGTCGTTTGGGATCACAATGGCGACCTTTACTGCCCAGAATTTCGGCGCAAAAGAATACGGTCGAATCTTGCTTGGCGTGAAGCAATGTTTGATGATGAGTGGTGCCTTCAGTATTTTTGTAGGACTTTTAGTAATTACATGCGGTCATTATTTCGTAGCTCTTTTTGTAAATCCTAGTGAAGTACAAGTGTTTCAATTAACTCAAACGTATTTTGTGATTAACGGTTCTTTGTATTGGGTTCTAGCGATATTATTTATCCTTCGCTATACCCTGCAGGGATTAGGGCAAGCAAAAATCCCGACGATCGCCGGGATTATGGAACTCGTTATGCGCTCATTCGCTGCTATCATTTTGACTCATGCCTTTGGCTTTGCTGGAGCGGCTTTTGCCTCACCTCTGGCATGGATGGGATCAACAGCAGTCTTACTGACTTCATATTTCAAAGCCATGCGTCACTTAAAAAAATTAGATCAGGAGCAACAAGTACAATTGGAATTAAAGAGTGAGGCCTAGGCCTCACTCTTTTGCTAACTGATAGTACACATCAAACATATCCTGTGAAAATCCTGAAGTAAATTCTCTAGTTGTATCAACGATCTGATTGCATCTGGAAAAATAGAGGTGAAAATAAATCTGCGAATCATCCTCTAGTATCCGTGCAACCGCTGAAGCATAATTCGTAATCATCATTTCTTTGATCGTTTCATCTGATTCGCCAAAAATACCTACAAAATCCAATCCACATTCAACAAAATAGAGCTCTACATCAATCAGCGCTCGCTGATTTTGACAAGTTCTGCGAAATTTCCGCAATAACTCTTTCGCCTTTACTAAAGTACGATCAACCTCTCCATGCGGAAAAAAGGCTTTTTCCAATTTTTGGTTTGTAGCTTGCGCTAGCTGCATTCCGTAATCATCACCTAAAAATCGTGTATCTACGATTTGTTGAGCAACTTCTGAGTGTTTATACAGCTCACAAATTAAATTCCTCAATTGTTCTTCATCCGCTTCACCCAGCTTTTCTCGTAATCCCGAAATTGTCATCTCCATTTCGCAACCCTCACCTTCGCTGTTTTTTAATCTTAATTTAACTTATTTCCAATAAAAAAGAAAGAGCTTTTGGCATTTCTTTCCGCCAAAAACTCCTTCAATGAATAAATTATTTGGTAAAGGCTGGATAAAATTATCCTCTTCGCTCTTTAAGCCATGTTTTCCTTGTTTCGCCAACGATCAATGGAACCGTCTCATAAGTCACTTCACTGTATTCGATTCCGAACCAACGTTCCGGAGTTACAGTATGATGCTTGATCGCAAGGCGTGCCTGCATGACTTGCCGATCCCATTTGTCCAACTTCGTCATATTCGATAACACTTCTTGGATCATCACAAAACGGAAATCACCAACCTGTCGCCCAGGTGTTAACGAATAGTGCTGCGGTTGTTTTGGCAATCGTCCCTGTTTCATTAAATCATGGATGATTTGTCGCAAATAAACATTTACGTCTTGAGAGATTCGGAATCCCAGATAAAGTTTTACTTTTACAATAAAGTCCGTGCCCATCATATCAATGCTATATTCTTCAGTGTAGGGTTCATCGGTTACTTCCACATTCACAAACCAATAAACTTTTGCCCGTTTCAAACGCTTATCCAAAATCGAATAAATAAATTGTTGCGGGATTGCGTCTCCATCTAAACGCGGAACCAAGAAAACGACATTGGTTTGATAATAAGGAATCTTGTCATCGTCGTGCAGCTCTTGCAATTGCGGCAGATAATCTTTGAAATTCACATCTTGACTTGTATTTTCCTGCACTCGATTACTGCGATACCAAATATACATGACACTTAAGATTAAGAGTGCCATCGCCACCGCAACAAAGCCGCCGTGGAAAAATTTCGTAACACTCGAAATAAAGAAGAAGCCTTCCAACGTTCCAAAGAAAACGAGCATAAGAGCAGCTAAAAATCGCGATGTCCCATTTTGCAATAGATAATGATACAAAAGGAACGTCGTCATCAACATCGTTACGGTAATCGACAGCCCGTAAGCCGCTTCCATATGGCTAGACGTGCGGAAGGTCAAAACGATCAATGAACATGCTGCCCATAAAATCATATTGATTGCCGGAATATACATTTGCCCGATGCTTTTCCCAGGGTAGATAATCCGCATTCTTGGCAGCAATTTTAGTTTGATCGCCTCTGAAACTAACGTAAACGAACCGGAAATCAATGCCTGTGATGCAATCACCGCAGCGATCGTCGCAAACACCACACCGAAAATCATCCAGCCCTCAGGTAAAATCTGGAAGAAAGGATTCAAGTTTTCGATCCCTTCGATCGAAGCATTTCCTTTAACATGTAAGATCCATGCAGCTTGACCTGCATAATTCAACATTAAGCAAAGCAGTACATATGGCCAACTGATATGGATATTTTTCTTTCCTACATGCCCCATGTCAGAATACAGGGCTTCTGCACCAGTCGTCGCTAGGAAAATACTGCCTAAGATAAAGATCCCCATCTTGTTATCTGGATTAAATAATAAATGAATCGCGTAATAAGGATTCAAGGCTCTGATCACACTGAAATCATAAGGAATATTCAGTAGACCCATCAATCCTAAAAATGTGAACCATAAAAACATGATCGGACCAAAAGCCTTACCGACAAAATCCGTTCCAAAGCGTTGAATTAAAAATAAAAATAGCAGAATCACTAGAGTTATCATCACAATGACGTTTTGATTGTTGCCAAATTTTTGATAAAAATCTGGAATTCCTCTTAGCCCTTCAATTGCGGTCGTGACTGTTACCGCTGGCGTAAGCACTCCATCGGCCAGCAGGGCGGCTCCGCCGATCATCGCTGGTACGATCAAATATTTTCCACCTTTACGGACCAACGTATATAAAGAGAAGATCCCTCCCTCACCGTGATTATCAGCCCTTAATGCAATCAATACATATTTGACTGTCGTTAAAAGCATAACGGTCCAAAAAACCAACGAGACTGCGCCAAGCACAAAATCTTGAGTAACGGTACTCAGTCCGCCGTTTTCTTCTAAAATGGCCTTCATTACATACAACGGGCTTGTTCCGATATCGCCATAAACAACGCCCATTGCAATCAACAGCCCTGCTGCTGAAAGCTTTTTAGTATGATCTTTTTTCTTTTCCATCTCGCACACTCCTGTTACAGCATCTGCTGAATCGGTATTGATTATTTATTTAAAAAGTTTTAGGCAGCTTCATTTAATAAGCCATTTTCGTACACATACGATTTCTCTAATCGCGCTGAGACGCGAAGAGAAACTCGCAAAAAAGACCTAAACAACAGTTTTCACTATTGTTTAGGTCTGGCAAATTATCTCTTAGACCAGCGCTGCGCACTAGTTGTTGATCTAAAAGCATAGAGACTGCTCTATGTCGCTACTCCCCTAAAACTTACTCGTATTATCTAGTTTACGGAGAGAATTGTCAAAGAATACCCTCACGGATCAACTATTTTTCTTCTTTTTTGCTTTCTTCATCTTTCAACATTGCTTTACGAGAAGCATTCACACGACCTTGACGATCGATTTCTGTTACTTTAACTAGAACTTCATCGCCTAATTTTAAGATGTCTTCAACTTTGTTGACACGTTCTTTAGCAAGCTGTGAAATGTGGACCAAAGCATCTTTGCCCTTGATCAAATTCACGAAAGCACCAAATTTTTCAATACGAACGACTTTACCTAAGTAAACTTCGCCGACTTTGACTTCTTTAGTCAATTCTTCGATGATCTTGATCGCTTTCTTGATCAAATCTGCATCAGATGAAGCGATGCTGACGTTACCTTCTTGATCAATGTCGATCTTCACGCCAGTCTCTTCAATGATCCCGTTGATTGTGTCGCCGCCTTTACCGATGACTGTTTTGATCTTATCTGGATCGATTTGAATCATTTCAATCTTCGGTGCATATGGGCTTAATTCTTCACGTGGTGCAGCGATTGTGTCCGTTAAGACTTCTAAGATTTCCATCCGCGCTTGTTTCGCTTGCGTCAACGCTTCAGAAAGGATTTGTTCAGTGATTCCTTGAATCTTGATATCCATTTGCAAAGCAGTGATTCCGTCTTTTGTTCCGGCAACCTTAAAGTCCATGTCGCCAAGGTGATCTTCCAAGCCTTGGATATCCGTTAAGATAGTGTAATTTTCACCATCAGATACAAGACCCATAGCAATCCCGGCAACTGGTGCTTTGATTGGTACACCAGCATCCATCAATGCCAACGTACCAGCACAGATACTTGCTTGCGAAGAAGATCCATTTGATTCCAATACTTCCGCAACTAAACGAATTGTATAAGGGAAGTCTTCTTCACTTGGGATGATTTGTGCTAGTGCACGTTCACCCAATGCTCCATGTCCAATTTCACGACGACCTGGAGAACCAGCGCGTCCTGTAGAACCAACCGAGAATTGCGGGAAGTTGTAATGATGGATGAATCGTTTGCTTTCAACTGATCCTAATCCATCAATAATTTGATGTTCCCCTAAAGGTGCTAACGTACAAGCTGATAATGCTTGCGTTTGTCCTCGTGTAAACAGACCTGAACCGTGAACACGTGGTAGGACACCAGTTTCAGCATCTAACGGACGGATCTCGTCTAATTTACGACCATCAGGACGAATTTTATCAATTGTAATCAATTCGCGAACCACGTCTTTTTCAAGATCTTCGGCGATTTGTTTTACTTCTTTCGTTAGTTGCGCTTCCTCTTCATGATCCGCAAACTTTTCAGCGTAGACTTCTTTGACTGTTTCTTTGACTTTTTCGATCTCGTCTTCACGAGCCAATTTATCCATCGTCATTACGGCTGTTTTCATTGTTTCGTAGTAGCCGTCGAAGATTTCTTTTTTCAAGTCTGCATCCACTTGTAATAAAGAAACTTCCATTTTTTCTTTGCCGACGGCAGCAACAATCTCAGATTGGAAAGCAACCATTTCTTTGATTGCGTCGAAACCGAATAATAACGCGCCCAACATATCTTCTTCTGAAACTTCTTTTGCCCCAGATTCAACCATGTTGATGGCTTGTTTTGTACCGGCAACTGTTAAGTCAATGTCTGAAGCTTCATGTTGTTCCACTGTTGGGTTCAACACGTATTCTCCGTTTACACGACCTACATCAACACCTGCGATTGGTCCATCAAATGGAATATCGGAAATTGCTAACGCTAATGAAGAACCAAACATTGCTGCCATTGCTGGTGAGCAATCTTGTTCCACACTCATGACGAAGTTCGTTACTTGAACTTCATTACGGAAGCCTTCAGCAAACATTGGACGAATTGGGCGGTCAATCAAGCGAGCTGTAAGAGTCGCTTCTGTACTTGGACGGCCTTCACGTTTAATGAAGCCACCAGGGATTTTCCCTACCGCATACATTTTTTCTTCATAATTGATGGTTAATGGGAAAAAGTCGGTATCTTTTGCTTCTTTTGAGGCAACTGCTGCACTCAATACAACAGTATCGCCATAACGAACTAAAACTGCGCCATTGGCTTGTTTCGCAAGCTGACCGATTTCAACTTGCAGAGGGCGTCCGCCCCAAGTGGTTTTAAAAACTTGTTTTTCTGACATAACTTCTCCTTTTCCCTTTGACCAGTGCGACGCTACTAAACAAATGGAAACAGCGAAATACTTCGCTTCTTGCATTTGGTTAGTAGAGTGACAACACGCTAATCAAAGGTCTTTTATTTTTCCGAGAAAACCTCGGTGTAAGATTAACTTAGAAACCTATGCAAATTCACTAGTTAAAAAGCTAACCCTTTTTTAGATTTACACTACAATGCAGTAGCTAGCTCATTTTTAGTGAAATCATTTTTCTAGTTACACTAAAGCGTAAAGAAAAACTGGCAACTAGCAAAAAAGTGAGATTCCTAGGAACCTCACTTTCAATAGTAGTACGAATTAACGACGTAGTCCTAGACGTTGGATTAATTCACGGTAACGTTGTACTTCGTTCTTACGTAGGTAAGCTAACAAGTTACGACGATGACCAACTTTTTTCATTAGACCGCGGTATGAATGGTGGTCTTTTTTGTGGACACGTGCATGCTCATTTAGTTGATTGATTTCTTCCGTCAATACAGCGATTTGTACTTCTGGAGAACCAGTATCTCCTTCATGGCGAGCAAATTCATTGATGATTTCGTTCTTACGTTCTTTTGATAATGCCATGGTTTTCACCTCTTCCTTTTTTCTTCCTATGACTGAGTAAAGCGTTGGTGAATCGCCCAACCAAGTGATAGGTGGTGCGCTCTGCACACTCTAACACTTTACTCGATTTATACTAAAAAATCAAGCTGTACAGCAATTTAAAGCTGACTTTTAGAATCATTACAATTTTTTTAAAGAACCGCATGAATGAAAACAGTTTTTTTACCTTACTTACTTTTTGTGTTAAACTAACGTGATGAAATCATGTCTTGAGAGGAGATTTTTTAATGATCACAATGGATGATATTATTCGGGAAGGTCATCCCACTCTACGGGAAGTTGCCAAAGAAGTCCCGATCCCTCCAACTGCTGAAGATGTGGAGCTTGGAAAAGAGATGCTGCAATTTCTTAAAAATAGCCAAGATCCCGTTAAAGCAGAAGAATTAAACCTACGTGGCGGTGTCGGTTTAGCCGCGCCCCAATTAGATATTTCAAAACGGATCATTGCCGTTCATGTTCCAAGTGTCGATCCAGAAAAACCGGAAAATGGAATTAGCACCGTGATGTACAATCCCAAAATTTTGAGCCACTCTGTTCAAGAAGCCTGCTTAGGCGAGGGTGAAGGCTGTCTATCTGTTGACCGCGAAGTCCCTGGTTATGTTGTTCGTGCCGCACGTATTACTGTTTCTTATTTTGACGCAGAAGGCGAAAAACACAAGATTCGCTTGAAAAACTATAATGCGATCGTCGTCCAGCATGAAATCGATCATATCAACGGCATCATGTTCTACGACCACATCGATGAAAAAAATCCACTACACTTGAAAGATGGCGTTTTAGTTATCGAGTAGCGGCTAGTTCGTCTTACAGACAAAAACCGTCACGCTTAAGCGTGACGGTTTTCTTCATATAATATTCCTTTTTCCGATAACGCTTGTTTAATTTTTATTAAATCCTCCACTGTTTCATACGCAATGGTATGTAAATGGATGCCACCAGTCAGTTCAGACAAAAGTGTGACTTTTAAGTTTCCAGCCTTTTCTAGGAAGACATCGACGTCCTGCTGTGTGGTTAAGTGTAATCCACCGACTAGCTCGCCATACAAAGGATGTTCTACCACGACATCAATTACTTCTCCGCCGTGTTCAATAATCGTCCGCAGCTCTTTTTCAGTCTCTTCAGGGGCATGCTGTACTGCAATCTTGCTGATCATTTTTTCTGACTCACGGTCTAATAAATATCCTCGAGCAGTAGCAATGATATTCTCACCTGCTGCCCGTAACAAAGCCACATCGCCTACTACAATCTGACGACTCACCCCGAATTCTTTTGCAAAGCTGGTCGCACTAATTGGTTTTTCTGCTTGCTGCAGCGCTGCTAAAATCTCAGCTTTACGTTTATCGCCATCAATCATACTATTTCAACCGCCTTTCTTGATAGTTCCGCGATTGTTTCATAATATCCTTAAACGTCTCAACGATCGTCTCACGATAATTTTCATCCTTCACTAAATCTGCAACTTTTTCCAATACCGCTTCTTCTCGATTCGTATCTAAAACAGCTTTCTTCGTTTGTGCTTTATAAGCAGTAACATCGCTCACAGCGGTCATTCTTTTTTCTAGTAAGTCTACGATTTCTTGATCGATCTGATCGATTTTTTTCCGTGCCTGTGTCAGCGCGTCCTCGTTGTTTTCTTCTTCGATCGTCTTAATGATCCGAGCTGGATTTCCGCCAACCACAACATTGTCTGGAAATGATTTTGTCACAACCGCTCCGGCGGCTACCACGACGTTATCACCTAGAGTTACTCCAGGAACTACTACGACTGACCCGCCAATCCAGACGTTGTCTCCGATCGTAATCGGTTTTCCCAGCTCTTGTCCGCTATTGCGTTTTTTTGGCTCCAACGGATGACTCGCTGTATATAGTTGAACATTTGGACCAAACAAACAATTGTCTCCGATGGTAATTGGACAAATATCTAAGAAGACATTATGGAAATTACAATAGAAATTCTCTCCGACAAAAATGTTATACCCATAATCAAAGGAAATAGTCGGTTCAACATAGACGTGATTCTTAGTTCCGCCAAACGCTTCTTTTACAAACTCTTCCCGTTTTTCTTTATCTGTTTCCTGATTGATCGCACGTAATTTTTCTCGAGCATCTTTTCGATCTGCCACTAATTCGGCATCTCCTGCAAAATATAATTTTCCGGCGATCATTTTTTCCTTTTCAGTTAACTCCACGCATTTCCCTCCTACAACTTTTCAAATACTTCGACCCCGTTCGCTTGAACAAAACTATAACTCTCAGCTATGTGGATCGGTGTCTGATTGACTACCAGCACTTTCGCGTCCGTGCTTTTTTCATAAATTAAATCACAAAATGGATGAACTTGGAAGCTCGTTCCGACGATCACTATAAGATCAGCATTTCTAACGGCCATTACAGCTTGCTGGATAACGGATTCTTCAAATCCTTCCCCGTACAAAACAATGTTGGGGCGAATTTGACCACCGCAATCTTCATGACGGTCATTTTGCAAATAATCGGACCACTCCACCGATTGATAACATTTGCGACAGTAACAATCATAAAGGGAACCGTGAAAATTTACTAGATGTTGGCTTCCTGCTGATGCATGCAAACCGTCAATATTTTGTGAGACAACCCGCGTATCTTTCGTTTTTTCCAACTGCGCCATCGCCTGATGGATCACATTGGGTTTCGCTTCCTCATGGTATAAATGTTTAACAAACTCGTAAAATTTCTCGGGTTCACGATTTAGACAGTCG
Source organism: Enterococcus sp. GPZ-007 (assembly GCF_059374735.1). Lineage (NCBI taxonomy): Bacteria > Bacillati > Bacillota > Bacilli > Lactobacillales > Enterococcaceae > Enterococcus > Enterococcus sp. GPZ-007. The sequence goes on from NZ_JCAFYN010000001.1 coordinate 182,285, forward strand.
CTGCTCAACAAATATTCCGGGGCTTCAAGTCCGTGATACACACCCTGCAACGAACGATAATCTGGTACCCCAGAAGGAGTAGACACTCCAGCACCTGTCAAAAACGTAATTCTCTTGCTTTGGTTAATCATATTCACCGCTTGATCGATCGTGATTTCCATCTCTGTCACCTCATAAATCAGTATAGTATAATTCCGCGGTAAAATAAAAAGAGTTCCTCCAACTAAATAGCCGAAGGAATTCTTTTTTATAAACTTTTTAATTGCTCCAGAATCTTCTCAGTCGTCAAACCAAACTCTTCCTGTAAGAAGCTTGGCGTTCCAACTTGACCGAAGCGCTCATCCACACCGATTCGTGTTAATGGAACTGCCAGTCCTTTGTCTGCTAGAACTTCAGCAACAGCACTGCCTAATCCTCCTGTGATCGAGTGATTTTCGATTGTCACTACAGCTTTTTTCCCAACTATTCGTTCCACTAATAATGCTTTGTCCAATGGTTTGATGGTGAACATATCAATCACATCGACTGACATGCCTTCCTCTTCTAATGACGCCGCCACTTCTAATGCCTCTGAAACAAGCTGTCCGGCAGCAAGGATTAAATAATCTTGACCTTCGCGCAATAAATTACCTTTACCGATTTCAAAGGTTGACTCAGGTGCATAAATATTTTTTACACCTTTACGATTGCCACGAACGTAATGAACCCCGTTTAATTGTGCAAATGTTTTGATAATCCAATCCATCTGGACCTCATCTGCTGCATCACAGATCACGACCTCTGGGATCGAACGCAATAATGCGATATCTTCCCAAGTAGTGTGCGTTCCACCATTATGTCCCGCAGTGAATCCTGGATCAGAACCATAAATATTGAGTGTGTTTCCGCCATAAGCCCCGGAAAGATAGATTTGATCCAGCACCCGCCGTGTCGCAAATGGGCCAAAAGTATGAATGAATGGGGTATAACCAGTTAAACTCAGACCGGCGGCTACACCCACCATATTCGCCTCTGCGATCCCTACGTTAATGAAGCGCTCCGGAAAACTTTTAGCGATATCTGTCCATTTGCTGGCGCCGCCTAGGTCAGCATCTAAAGCAACGATTGTTTCATCATTTGTCATTGTTTCTTTTAATGCATCAACGACTGTCCCTCGTAATTCTTTTCCAACTTCATGATTGTCTGCCAAGGTAAACATCTTAGGCACGCCCCTTTCTTAATTCTGCTAGGGCTTCATCTGTTGCTTCTTGGACTGCTTCGTTAGCAAATTTCACTGAATGATTGGCATCCATTTCTTCAAAGAATTTCACACCTTGACCTTTGATAGTGTCTAAAACAATACAAACTGCTTGATCTGTCACTTTTTTACAGTTTTCAATCGCTTGATCAATTGCGACTAGGTCATCGCCTTTGGCTTTCTGTGTCAAAAATCCAAAAGCCCGCATTTTTTCTGCGATATCAAACGGATTCAAGATATCTTGTGTTAATCCATCTAATTGTTTCTTGTTTTCGTCAATGAACACGATACAGCGATTTAATTTGTTATGAGCAAGATATTGAAATGCTTCCCAACACTGCCCTTCATTTAATTCGCCATCGCCGACGATCAGGTATACATAGCTCTCACTGCCTTGCATCCGCAAACCTGTCGCGATCCCAGCTGCTAATGATGTTCCCTGCCCTAAGGAACCCGTCGTTGCATCCACTCCCGGAGTTTTTATGCGATCTGGATGTGACGGTAGCTTTGTGCCGCCGTCATTCAGCGTCCACAGCCACTCTTCAGGGAAAAATCCCACTGCTGATAGCGCACTGTACCAAGCTGGGCCTGCGTGTCCTTTCGATAATACTAAACGATCACGTTTTTCCCATTGTGGATTTTTTGGATCGTAAACCATTTGTTTGCCGTATAAAACCGCAAGCAAATCGGCGATAGAGAGTGAACCACCAATATGTCCAGCTCCGACTTTACGGATCGCTTCGATACTATTGATACGAATTTTTGCTGCTAGAGCTTCTAACTCTGTTACTAACTCTTTCTCCATTCACTGCCTCCTCTTATTCTGAAACGGCGCTAGCTTTTTTATTTTTGAAGAAGACTGTCAGTCCGATTAATACTGCTAACACAGCGACAATCCCTGAGATTACCGCTATCTGTCCACCAGCATTGGCTAGGTTACCTAAGAAGATTCCTACGACACCATAATCAGTGTCAGAGAATGTTGAGCCTTGGAAGCCTAGATCACCCATAACAGGCATCAGAAGAATCGGCATAAAGCTGATGATGACTCCGTGAACGAAAGAGCCGATGACTGCACCACGCAACCCACCTGTAGCATTCCCATATACACCAGCCGTTGCGCCGCAGAAAAAGTGAGGGACCACACCTGGAATAATAACTGTCGTTCCAGTAAGTACCATGATTACCAGACTAACAATTCCCCCTACAAAACTTGTCAAGAAACCAATCAATACCGCATTTGGAGCATAAGGAAAAACAATCGGACAATCCAATGCTGGAACTGAGTTTGGAACTAATTTTTCTGATATCCCTTTAAACGCTGGTACAATTTCCGCTAAAATCAAACGCACCCCAGCTAGGATGACAAATACTCCAGCAGCAAATGAACCTGCTTGTTGCAAGGAATAAATAATGTAGTTTGTGCCACCACTTAGATTTTCCGTGATAAAATCATTGCCTGCAAACAAGGCCACAATCACATAAACAACTGCCATGGTGATTGTGATACTGACCGTTGAATCACGTAGGAAAGAAAGTCCCTTTGGAAAGTTGATATCTTCTGTTGATTTTTCTTTATTGCCGACATATTTACCAATCAAGCCACTCAAGGCATAGCCAAAATTCCCCGTATGTCCTAACGCAACTGTATTATTTTTAGTGATTTGCTTCGTAAATGGCTGCGCAATCGCCGGAAAAATCGTATTGGCAATCCCTAATGCTAATCCTCCGAATAATACTAACGGCACTGTTCCCATCTTCGTTACGCTCAAGATTACACCGATCATACACGACATATACAAGGTCGCATGACCTGTTAAATAAATGTATTTAAACCGAGTAAAACGAGCGATCAAAATATTAAAGGCCATTCCAACTAACATGATAAGTGCTGTATACGTTCCATATTTTGTTAAGGCTAAGGCAACAATCGCTTCATTATTAGGCACGACACCTTGCATATTAAAGGCAGCTTGGAACATTTCACCAAATGGTGCTAATGAGCCTTCAACGACACCAGCTCCTGCTGTTACTACTAGGAAGCCGACAAATGTCTTGATCCCCCCTTTTACAATCGCAGCAGTATCTTTCTTCTGGAGAACATTCCCTAAAATCGCAATCAACGCAACTAATAGTGCCGGTGTACTGGCGATATCGATTAATATATCTAAAATCCCGTTCATTTGTATTCCCCCGTTTAGTTAATTATAGTAAGTTTTTTTCTTCGCAAATTGCCTGAACCTTTGTTTTAAGTTCATCCATATCAATAATACTGTCTAAGACGACAACCTCTCCAAGGTGTTGAGCACTATCTGCTAAATCGGTTCCAACAAAGAAGACATCCGCCAAATCTGGTGTCGCACTTCCCATATCGTAATGAGCCACTTCTACATCACTTACGCCTAATTCTTGTAAAACACTATTGATATTCATTTCCACCATAAAGCTTGATCCCAAGCCTGATCCACATACTGCTGCAAATTTCATTAGTTATTCTCTCCTCTAGCTAAAATAGTTGTGATTTCTTCTTTAGTTGTTGCCGCTAATAAATCGTCCAAGTTTTTCCGATTGGATAATAGTTTTGTTAGGCTGGATAACGCACGTAAATGGGCTTCATTATCGACTGCCGCTAGACAGACAAATAGTTGAATATCGTGCTTTTCATCATCTAGTAATAATACTGGTTTTTCTATCTTTAATAACGACATACCTAACGTCTTTACACCATCTTCTGGTCGGGCATGCGGCAGAGCGATTCCTTTACCGATATGGATAAAGGGACCATATTGTTTTACTTTATCGATCATTGCTTCCGAATAACGGTTCTCAATTTTTCGGCTATCTACCAAAGGCTGTGCCGCTAAACGAATGGCAGTTTCCCAATCAGCCACTTGATCACTGATTTGAATCATTTCGGGAGTAATAAGTTCTGTTAGCATTGGACGATTGTCCTCCTTTTGCTCAATTAAGCGGTTCATTTTTTTATTTAATACTTTGTACAATTTTTCATCCGTCACACCTTTCTTCAATTCAATATAAGGCGATAAAGCCTTAATAATCTCTTCGGCGCTCGGCATTGAAAAACCGGGAACGAGCAGCTCTTCCTGAACCTGATTGATTAATTGATTTTTTTCTAGTTGCGACATTAGTGGTTTAACGAGATAAACACGTTTCTTACTATCCAAGGGTATCGTTGAGAAAACCACATCATAGTTTTCTTCCGAGACACTTTGCAATTGATCTACCGAACTGGCTTCTTGAAAATGGATCGTTGAGAACATTTTTTTCAACTCAGTCTGTAAGATCAACGAAGAACTGATTCCACTTGGACAAACGATCATCGCTCGTACTTCCTTTTCTACCGCTTCAGCTTTTTGATTTGTGATAGCGCCACCAAATAAAATTGAAAAGAACCCGACTTCTTCAATGGGAATTTTCTGTCCCACAACTTTCTCTAGCGGATCCAAAGCCTTTTTCGTAAATTCAAAAATTTCTGGATAGTCCATTTGGATATTTTCAATCAAGACATTTGGCAGGTAAAACCTAAAACGAATACGGAAATAGGCGGGGACAAGATGATAGAATACATTCATCAATAATTCGCGGAAACTTGAAAATTGGATCGCCGAATAATTCTCCATTTGATGAATAATCTCGGCTGAACAACTCAATAAGAAATCCAATTGCAGATCACGAATCTCTCCTTGTACAATCGTCATCAACACGATTGTCATATAGCCTATTTCATGTGAACTGCTTCCATTAAAAAAGATTTGAAAGAATTTTTCGCTCGCTTGATAGACCGTCAATGATTGTAAAATATTCAGATCGGTTAATTTTGTTAATCGTTCTTCGTGAATTCGTTTGTAAGATAGTCCAATCAGTAAACTGACTTCATCGATCCTGCTGGGGACAATCGTCAGTCCCAACGTATTTGTCTGCTCTTGAATAACATCCCGGATCTGCGCATATAACGTTAGATCATATTGATTTAACCAATAGAACAAACCAAACTTGCCAATCGAATCTTGCACTAAGAGCGCGACAAAATTCTGTGCGATTCGCCGAATTTCCAGCTCATCACCAGAAAGATAAAATCCACCCTTCCTAGAATAGACCAATTCGACTTTTTGTGAGCTTAAATAGGTGCGCAGTTTTTTTACATCGGCGATCGCCGTTCCTTTTGAGATTTCCAAAAAATCTTGGAAATGAAAGAGTGACAATTCTTCAAAAGCGGAATAACTGAGTAAATAAATCAATGCCTGTCGTTGCTCTTCAGAGTAAATAAAATAGTCTTTTGTTTCATTCACAAGTTTTCGCGTCCACTGCTCAATCGATATCGGAGCAATGAACACCCGATGTTCTTCAGTGTCAACAGTTGTCTCTACAACCAAGTCCAATTCTGCTAATTGAGTCGCGAGCTCTTTCGCAGATAACCCAGTTTGTTGTGTCGCTTCTTTTAATGTTACGTAACAATTATGATTGTTGGATAGGAGATAGCTCATCTTGTAATTCACTTTCTCCTCACCTCCTGACTAAAGTATAGGATGTAACCGTTTTATTTTCGATCATTCTTCAGTACAATTTACGTTGTAAAAATGCAAACGATTGTACCGAAGTCATTTTTTTGTTGTATTCGTGGTAATACTTTATCGTATCATTTCTATTTCATTATTTCAGTTGAATTCTGTTTGTCGGTATGAAAAAAAGCTGCTGTTTTATTGAATAACGAACGAATTTATGCTTTTTTTGTCTTTTTGACAAATCATTCCCTATATTTTAATAAGTTCAAACATTTTTTTGTTCGTTCCAAATGATTTCCATTGACTTTTTCATTTCTAGCCTTTAGACTGTGAAACATAATAACTGAATACGAGATGCCTCAGAACAATGAGGTAGAGGTCGCGAACCTTATTAACCCTATGGAGTGTAGAGACACGTTGAAATAGGTCTAGGAAGTTTCGCCGAAATGTACAAAATTCTCTTTATTTTGTATGTTGGGACGCAAGCGAATAACTTGCGGACTGTCTTAGCAGTGATGCTAAGTTGCGCTATGTTTTTGTGAGAGGGAACATCATCTTCTTATTATCTGCAAGCGGCCTTATCGACAAATCGGCGGCTTTTTTTGTTGCAGATTTTCAAAGACAGCCCTACCCAATCTCGTGATTTCAAGAAAGGGAGAAATTATGAATAGAAGAAAATTTTCAGTTATCGCACTTATTGCATTGTTCATTTCGTTTTTAGGAGCGCCGTTACTTACACATGCAGATAGCAAAACACCTGAAGGAGAGTTACGCGTTGGTATGGAAGCCGGCTATGCGCCTTTCAACTGGACACAAAAAGATGATCGGAATGGCGCCGTACAGATTCAAGGCGACCAAGCCTACGCTGGCGGCTATGACGTACAAATGGCGAAAAAAATCGCAGCTAAAATGAATCGTAAATTAGTTATTGTCAAAACTGAATGGGATGGTCTCTTGCCCGCCCTTCAATCAGGAAAAATCGACGCAATCATCGCCGGCATGTCGCCAACGGCTGAACGCCGTAAAGAAGTCGACTTTTCAGACCCTTATTACGAATCCCAGTTAGTTATCGTCACACGCAAAGACACAAAATATGCCAAAGCCACGTCAATCAAAGATTTTGCAGGTGCGAAAATCACTGCTCAGCTAAGCACATTCCACTATGATGTCATTCCTCAGATTCCTGACGTGAACAAACAGGAAGCCATGGATAATTTCCCCGCTATGCGTGTCGCGTTGGAATCAGGAACAATCGATGGATATGTCAGTGAACGTCCTGAAGGGGTCACTGCTGAAAGTGTCAATCCAGATCTAAAAATGGTGGAATTTGACAAAGCGAATGGTTTCCAAACAAATCCTGAAGATGTTCAAGTATCAGTGGGGATGCGCAAAGGTGACTCCGATATGACTCAGGTTAATCAGATTCTATCAAGCATTTCGCAGGATGAACGAGTACAAATTATGGATCAGGCTATCAAAGATCAGCCTGCTACCGATGAAACACAAAACGACTCTGGAAAAAAAGAAAATGTATTTGTTCGTATCTTAAAACAAAACGGATCGATGTTTTTACGTGGAACAGGAATGACCTTGCTACTTGCGATTGTGGGTACAACCGTCGGTACTTTGATTGGTTTACTAATCGGAGTCTTCCGAACAATTCCTGAATCAGACAACTCCGCAAAACGCGGATTGCAGAAAGTTTTCGGCTGGCTACTAAACGCCTATATCGAAATTTTCCGTGGCACACCAATGATCGTTCAATCAGCCGTAATCTACTACGGAATCGCCATGGCCTTCGGAATTGACTTAAATCGGACCGCGGCAGCTTTATTCATTGTTTCGATTAACACCGGTGCTTACATGTCAGAAATCGTTCGTGGCGGAATCTATGCTGTTGATCAAGGACAGTTTGAAGCGGCACATGCTATCGGGATGACTCATGGACAAACGATGCGCAAAGTAGTCTTACCTCAGGTACTACGAAATATTTTACCAGCGACAGGGAATGAGTTGGTTATCAACATCAAAGATACCTCTGTTTTAAGTATTATTTCTGTTTCCGAATTGTTCTTCCAAGGGAAATCAGCTGCTGGAACGAACTACATGTTCTTCCAGACCTACTTCATCATTTGTGTGATTTACTTCGTATTAACCTTTACAGCGACTCGAATTTTACGAGTAGTTGAGAAGAAAATGGACGGCCCTTCTGCTTATGTCCGTTTAGATGATGTTGATGTAGCCGTTGGCGAAGATAAATAGTTTAAAGGAGGATCATTATGAGTAGTATCATTGAAATCGAACATTTGAAAAAAAGCTTCGGCGATAATCTCGTCTTAAAAGATATCAGTATGAATGTCAACAAAGGAGAAGTCGTAACAATTATCGGCGCATCTGGTTCAGGGAAATCGACCTTCCTGCGTTGCATTAATTTATTAGAAACACCTACAGATGGGAAAATTGTCTACCAAGGAGAGAATGTCTTAGCTCCTGGTTACAACCTTCCAAAATACCGAACGCATCTAGGGATGGTTTTCCAATCCTTTAATCTTTTTAATAATATGAACGTGTTGCAAAATTGTATGAGCGGTCAAGTGACTGTTCTAGGCCGTAAAGAAGAGGAAGCCAAAAAAATTGCCCTGGAAAACTTAGAAAAAGTGGGTATGGATCGGTTTATCGATGCAAAACCTGCGCAATTATCCGGCGGACAAAAACAACGGGTGGCGATTGCTCGCGCCTTGTCAATGAATCCCGAGGTAATGTTGTTCGACGAGCCAACCTCGGCTCTTGATCCAGAAATGGTCGGTGACGTTTTACAGATCATGAAAAAATTAGCAGAGAGTGGTTTGACGATGGTTATCGTTACCCATGAGATGGCCTTTGCCAAAGAAGTTTCTGATCGAGTCATCTTTATGGATCAGGGAGTGATCGCTGAACAAGGAGCTCCCGAAGACATTTTCGGCAATCCGAAAGAAGCGCGTACCAAAGAATTCTTGCATCGCGTCTTACATCCACAAGTATAAAAAATCGCGACAGAAGGTTTCAGCTTCTGTCGCGATTTCTTTGTCTAAACAACTTCTGATAGTATTCATCTGCCTTGCGATAGGAAACAATCCAAATTCCAGAAACTAGAAAACGGCCAAAGATCCCAATTGGCGGAAAAATAAAAACACCTGCTAAAACAGCCAAATTGATCACCATTGATAATTTGCTCCGCTGATCCCGCTTTAAAACGATCGCCACATGACTGTTAGGATCATTCGCTTGAATCAATTGCCTCGAAAGAACGCCATAGGAAAAGCTCCACATCGTGAAGACCGCAACATATGAAAACTCCGGCCAAAAATGGTCAGGATTGCGCCCCACCCAGCTCGTGACGGCCGGGCACAAAGTTAGCCAAAATAACCAAAAAATATTTGCCCAAATCACCCGATAATTAATTTTTTCAGCCATCTGCATCATACGATGATGATTCACCCAAATCACTGCAACAAAAATAAAGCTAACAATATAAGCAAATAATATATTCGTAATACTTAGTAATGAGGTCAGTGATGGCGCGTCAGGTATTTGAATATTTAATACAAGAACCGTCAGAACAATCGCGACTACCCCATCAGTAAATGCTTCTAAACGTGATTTAGTCATTTTTTTCACCTTCTTTCTTAGAATAGCATGATAATTGTTTTTCCCTATATAATTTTACTCACTTTTTACTGGTTAATAACTGACAGGTTTATGTAAATAAAGTACAATATAGTAGAAATATGCTTAAAAAAATTCAGATTAATGGCCTAATTTAATGAAGGAGGAAAACAGATGTTATACGAGGAACTTATGTTTGATGCGTCGCTCCTCTTACGTTTTAATATCTTTAAATACTTAAACCAATCTACCAAAAAAGTTCTAGCAATCAGTCAATTGTCAGAAGATTTAGATTTAAACTACCAACAAAGTGTCATTGAGTTAAATGAAATAGACCAAGAGTTGGCAGAAATTCGTCCGAACCATGAAACCATCATGATGCGTGCAGGTAAGGTTAACCTAGAAAATCTCAACGCGACCGTTGATGAATATCGTTACCACCTATTGCAGCAGGCTGTACCGTTCCAGTTCATGCTATACTTTTTAAATGAAGAAAATCCAACAATTGAACAATTTTGTGAAAAATATTTTGTGAGTCGTTCCACAGTTTCCCGTAAGATTGATCGGCTTAAAAAGCATTTGAAACGCTTCAATATTCGCTTTACATATACAGAAGCCGGTATGTCCGGCGACGAACGTTTAATCCGTTTGGCTCTATTTGATTTGTTATGGCTGGGAACCCGCGGAATCGAATGTCCACTTAATGTCGACCAGCATCAGTTGAATCAAATCGTCGACACGTACAAAGATTATTTCCCGTTATCACGAACATACTTTGGGACCCAAGAGATCAAGTTGTTCACCAGTATTAACATGATCCGCGTCAATAATAAAAAATTCGTTAAATACGATCCACGTTACAATTTCCTAATGAAGGACAATCCTTATTACGATTTTACTTCATTACGTGACTTAGTGGATGTTCCGATGACTACTCGTCAATTGAAGGGTGAATCTAGTTTTATTTATTTCTTAGCTCACTATTCACCATTCTACACGATCCGTGACGATCAAAGCATGAAGCAAACAATCCATGATTTTGATGCGCGACCAAATCCAGTCAATGATTTTGTTACAGAGTTCCGCAACTTTTCTAAAAAGGCTTTATTTCCTGATCGTCCGGAGATAATGGATGATCCGTTAGTTGTTGCAAATATGCTGAACATTACCTTTGGCTACTTCATTTTCCGTCAACCCTTCCCAAGCATGATTGAATTGGTGATGGATCCAAATGAAAAACAAACAAGAGGCGAATATATTTTATTCCAAAACATCCAAAACTTTATGCAAATGGCAAAAGACAATCCGTCATACGGCTTTATCAGCTCTGTTCATCCAATGATTACCCGAGCATTCAAGCGATTGTTATTACCATACTTTAATCAATTTCCATATGCCCATAATTTAATGGTTGGAATTGCTTTAGAGCACAATGCCATCTTTGTTCGTGACTTGTATCGTTTCTTGGAAGATTTGCGTTTCATCGATGCAGAGCCATATGACGTATCCTTGAAGGATGATTATGATTTGATCATCAGCTCGTCTTCACTGCTGAAAAAAGAAAAACCAAATATCCAATTGTATCAATTGGACTTCCCATATACAAAGAACGAACTCGTTCCGCTATATTTGGAACTTCGTAATATTTACGATAAGAAAAATCGTGTGTATGAATAAAAAATGATCGAAGCCTTTTGCTTCGGTCATTTTTTTATTCAAGGTGATGTTTTCAGCAATCAAAATCATGCAGTATTATTAAGTTATTAGGAATTTGTATTTAAACTATTTTGAATTGATTTATATAAAAGAACGGTCTTTTCCAAGAGAAAAGTAAATGTTTTTGTGTTTATAATTATCAATGAGCTTTATTTTTTATAAAATTAATGGTTTCGCTAGTCTTTCATCACAATTTTTTCATAACTCGTTGCTATTATATAAGCATACCAACAAACAACCCTAACACTTTTTCATTTTTTAACTCCTTTGCTCATCGGCCACCCACCGATGAGCTCCTTTTTTTGTCAAAGAGTAAGCCATATTTATTTGTCAAGTTATTTATGTTCCAGTTTCTTTATGGAATTTTTAATTTTCGAACAAGCATCGTTCACACTTTTTTCACAACTCCTTGCTATTATAAATGTATACCAACAAACAACCCTAACACTTTTTCATTTTTTAACTCCTTTGCTCATCGGCCACCCACCGGTGAGCTCCTTTTTTTTGTAAGCTTTAAAATATTTATTTACAACTTAATAAATTAAATGATGTAGTAAAAATAGTAACAGCTCGCTAGCTTTTTTTTGACTTACTTTTTTTAATGTTACGCCAAGCTTCGTTCACAAATAATTCACAACTCGTTGCTATTATATAAGCATACCAACAAACAACCCTAACACTTTTTCATTTTTTAACTCCTTTGCTCATCGGCCACCCACCGATGAGCTCTTTTTTTGTCAGCTCTATTACTTGTTTCAGCAGTTTACGAGAATGATAGACCTGTCGAAGAAAAAATGCTTTTAGACTGTTCTTTTATCTAAATCCATCTAACTTCGTTTTTTAGCAGATTAGTAGAAGCTTGGAAATGAATTTATTAAGCAAACTATTTAATCGACTTTTTTTCGACCTACTTTTTTTACTTTTATGCCAAGCTTCATTCATAAATAATTCACAACTCGTTGCTATTATATAAGCATACCAACAAACAACCCTAACACTTTTTCATTTTTTAACTCCTTTTGCTCGTCGGCTACCCACCGATGAGCTCTTTTTTTTGTGTTTTTGAAAAATGAGTTCCGCTGTGCTAACTGTCACTGGGGTTTTCCACACATAATAGAATCAAACAAAAAAGCGCCCGATTTTCGGTACGCTCCTTATTTTGGTATTCTCTTTAGACCTCCAGCATTTTTTCAGCGATCTTGGCCTCTGAGCCGACAATATTGATCAGGCGATCATAGATTTGTCCATCTTTCAAGAAGATGACATCCTTCGCTGCTTGAGCAACCTTGCTATCATGAGTAATCATGACAATCGTGATCCCTAATTCTCGATTGATACGCTGAAAAATATTGATTACTTCTGCGCCAGCATTGCTGTCTAAGTTCCCAGTGGGTTCATCTGCTAAAATGATCTCCGGTTCATTCATCAGCGCTCGGCAAATCGCCGCTCGCTGCTTCTCCCCAACAGACAATTCATTCGGCAATTTATCCAATAAATGCTCAATTCGCAATACTTGGAAAAATTGTACCATCCGTTCCTCTGATTTTGTCGTATCTTGTTTATCCAGAATTGCCGGTAATAGAATATTTTCCCGTACAGTAATACTCTCCATCAAGTTGAAATCTTGAAAGACAAAACCGATTTTCCGCCTGCGAATATCAGAGATCTCATCTGGAAAAAGTTCAGAAGTTAATCGTTCTTTAAAGAAAACATCCCCTTCAGTTGGTGGATGCATGAGGCCAAGAATTTTCAGTAGGGTCGTCTTTCCGCAACCCGAGCGACCCATAATACAAGTAAAATCGCCTGCTTCTACCTGTAAATCAATGCCCTTCAATACTTCCTGCTGCCCGTAATTTTTTGTAATGCTCGTGACTTTGATGATCGGCTCCATTTGCTTACCTCCACTTTTCAATTCTGTGATAGATCAAACTCGCGATGATTCCCCAAGCTGCTAAATAAATGCCATAATCGAATAAAAAGATACGGCTGAATTGCAGCCATTCTGGTATCGAAAAGAAGCGCAGTGTCCCCATGATTCCGATAAAGCCAAAACTTAACAGCAAACCTGCAGCTAAAGGCAAAGTGACAAAGAAGCCGACTTGTCGTTTTAGCATACTGCGTTGTTCCTTTTCTCGCATCCCCAGCTGATCCAACAATCTTCTTCGTTCAATCAAACTGGTTTGTTCGCTTTCAAATTTTGCCACTAATATTCCTACACACATAAAGATACAGACAGCTAGGGTAAAGATCAGCAGCAGGACCTGTAGATAATTTTCAGTGACAACATTATTTTTACGCTGGTTCTTCTCATAAATAGGCTCAATCGTATCATCCCAACGCTTGTCATCCGCGTAGGTTTCTTTTAAGAAGCTTAGAGATCGCGCGGCTTTTTTTCCATCTTCAACCAAAAATAATTGATTAGGCTGATCTTTTTTGGCCAGGGTCGCAAATTCCTCATCGGCTAACACGAGAATATTTTCCTGCAGCCCTCGTTGGAACATCCCAGTCAAAATCAAACGTTCTTGACTCTTGATGTGACGCATTGGGAAAATTAAATCGACATTCGTCGTATTGTAGCTCTCTAAAGGAGTTCCGATCCGCAAGCGCGGCCGTACACTTTGGGGATCCCAATCAATCGGCTGTCCACGGATACTGATCGCCTGTTGATAAACCACATGCCACTGTCCTTTTTTTAATTGCAGAGGCTGTTTATCCAGATGATTGGCTTGACGTAATTGTTGATACGTTGATTCAGAGATCCCGATATGCTGTCCCTGAATATACATGATCGGGCGGACTGTACCGTAGACTTCCCATTCTGGATCCCCGTCCACGGAGGTTACCGGAAGGAACGGATATTTTTTCCAAGTCGCCTTCTCTTTGTCTAAAGTATGTTCAACTTGGCTAACTTCTGGCTGCTTGACTTTCGCCACGACTTCGTATGGAAACAGGTCACAGACTGCGGTTTGTTGAAAAGTGACCAAGCGTGGTAAAAAGATTCCTACCGCTAGTACCTGCAAAAATGTTGCTAGCATCAAGACATTGATGCTTTTATGGAAGCGATAGAATAAATCATTGCGAGATAAAAGCAGTTTAGGTTTTCCCTTTGCATACTTGACATAAAGACCGCCGACACCGCGGAATAGTCCCCACAAAGCAACGATGAATGCGCCGACCACTAATAAAGTCTCAGCTGATTTTCGACGATGGAACCACCAAAATGTGATCGCCAACGCAAGTAAACCAATCAATAAAAACAATAGTGTCCAGCGCTGATTGGGACGATCCGGCTTTTCTTGTTCTCGTGGTCTAAATTGAATTAGACGCAATATTTTTTCTTGATGGAAAGCCATTGCTACAATTACTAATCCCGCGTATAGCAGCAGTGCCCAACCAATATTAATAAACGCTCTGGCGATCAGCAGACTTGCTGCTCCACCAATTATTGTTCCCGCCAAAGCAAAAAAGCTGAATTCTTCCAGCAGCATGATTAGAAACGTCCGTTTGCGAATTCCTAACTGGATGAACAGTTCCATGTGCTTCGCCTTAAAATCAATGTATAAACCATCCATAAATGTTAAAAACAGAAGAAGCAGCAGTAACAGCACACCGCCCGATTCGATAAATATCCGCAAGAGACCCGTCTTATCAAAAATAGAATTCTGGGTATGCGTCCCGCTAAATTCGCGATACGTAAACAGCAATACAGCTAATACAAAGAAAACCAATGCATTCGCAAAAATTAACAATAGATAATTTTTTTGATGATAGCGAAAATTTTTACGTATGACCTGATGAAACGCAGGTGGATATTTCCCTGGAAAAGCTAAACGTCGTTTGCGATCTTCGTTATACGCTTTTTCAACTTTTTGCGACTCGGCATATTTTCGATCTCGTTCGATCTTGTCATCAAAATAGCGATTCAGAATAAATTCCAAACCTCCTAAAATCAAAATCACTCCTAACCAAATACTATTAGAGAAGAATTGGATAAACACGAAATAGAAAAAAGTCGTGAAATAGAGCCAGCTAATTTTTACGGATTCTAGAACTGGCATTTTCCGCTGGAGCGTCAGCAGTACAGCATCAGAAAGGTAGAGCAAAACCAGCAGAATAAAAGGAGCGGCCCCTACCATAACCCCGATTCCTTCCGAAAATTCGCTTTGCCAAAAATGGAGAAAATTCCCGCTAAACAGGCTGCGGAGCCAGACTTCAATCAAACTGAACCGCTGATTGATCCCAGCGATGATTCTAAAAAATAAAGCAATCAAAAAAATCCCATAGCCGGCAACCATGGAGATACGATTCATTCTTTTTTGCATGACGACCTCCTCTGAACGTTTCTTCTACCTATTATCATATCAGAAGGAGTATCTCTTGGAAGCGTTTGTTCAAATTTCTTTCAGAAATAAGAAAGGCTTCGCGAACTTGCTCAGCTTTTGAGCACCAAGTAGGTACTGTTCCACATCAGCTCCAAAGACCGATCGCTGTGTCTCACAGCAATAAGACCAAAATATTTCTAAATTGCCAAGAAACACTATGATCGTAGGAATCGATGTTGATTGGTACCTACTTGGTGCTTCTCAAATTTCGAAATATTTTTGCTTATTGTCGATATGCTAGTTCTTCTTAACGCCAGTTTAGAAGTAACTGTATGCGTAGCTTGCGTAGAAAAGCTAGTTCGTGAAGCCGGACATGGATCCACTTGCTCTCATAAGCTTTTTGCATGTGAAAATTTTATACTCCCTTAAAAAACAAAAAAACTAGGTATCTATACAGATACCTAGTAAATAGAATTATTTTTTGTTGGTTTCAAACAGCGGGCTAACTGGTTTGTTTTCGTGGATGCGCTTGATTGCATCACCCATCAACTCACCAACACTGATTTCATCAATCTTATCGATTTTACGTTCTTCAGATAAGTAGATTGAATCCGTTACGACTAAATGTTCGATCGCTGAATCTTGGATCCGTTGCATTGCTGGACCAGATAAAACAGGATGCGTACATGAAGCGTAAACTTTTTTTGCGCCAGCTTCTTTTAAGGCATTGGCAGCTAAGGTAATCGTACCTGCTGTATCGATCATATCATCAATGATCACACATGTTTTGCCATCAACTTTCCCAATGATATTCATCACTTCAGCGACATTCGCTTTCGGACGACGTTTATCGATGATTGCGATTGGAGCTTTCAAGAATTCAGCTAATTTACGAGCGCGCGTAACCCCACCATGGTCTGGTGAAACAACTACGACATCATCGCCGCAAATTTTTTGTTCTAAGAAATAATCGGCGATCAAAGGAGCACCCATTAAATGATCCACAGGGATATCAAAGAATCCTTGAATTTGAGAAGCGTGTAAATCTAAAGTTAATAGACGTGTTGCGCCAGCTTTTTCAATCATGTTGGCAACAAGTTTAGCAGTAATTGGTTCCCGTGCACGTGCTTTACGATCCTGACGGGCATAACCGTAGTAAGGCATTACGACGTTGATTGTTTTTGCACTCGCACGTTTCAAGGCATCGATCATAATCAAAAGTTCCATTAGATTATCATTTACCGGACTACTTGTTGACTGAACGACATAGACATGACAGCCGCGAATACTTTCTTCAATATTTACTTGAATTTCACCATCGCTAAATTGGGTTACAGAACTTTTTCCTAGTTCAACACCAACTTCTTCAGCGATTTTCTCAGCTAGGGGACGATTTGAATTCAAAGCAAAAATTTTCAATCTTGGATCAAAATAATGTTTCGACATGGGGACCTCCACTTTCTTTTTAAACGTACGCTACCGATTATATACCATTTCAAATAAAATACTAGTCATTTCCATTTAAGAAATCAAGAGAATTCCCTTAAAATGGCAAATGACTTGCATAACCTGCCTTGTTTACTTGGCGAGCTCGAGCGATTGCCATATCGCCTTCAGCAACATCATCCGTAATCGTTGAACCCGCTGCCGTCACACTGTTATCAGCAATGTTGACCGGCGCGATAATATTTGTGCTGGAACCGATGAAGACATGATCCCCCACATTGGTATGATGTTTGTTCTTACCATCGTAATTAACGAAAACAACTCCGCAGCCGACATTAATATCTTTGCCAAGTGTTGCATCTCCAACATACGTTAAGTGTCCAACTTTGGTATTTTCGCCAATTGTCGCTTTCTTAATTTCTACATAATTACCAATATGGGCATTTTCTCCAATATCTGCTTTTGGACGCAAATGTGCGTTTGGACCTACATCCGCATTTTTCCGTACGATCGCCTCTTCGATGACCGATGCGGTGATTTCCACCTTGTCTTCGATGGTGCTGTCAACGATTTTTGAGTGCGCACCAATAATACAATCGGAACCAATCACCGTATTTCCTTGAATTTGTACGCCTGGTTCAATGACTGTATCAGAACCAATTTCAATTCCCGCATCAATGTACGTCGTTGCTGGATCAATGAATGTCACACCATTGACCATATGTTGACGATTGATGCGACGACGCATGATTTCATTGGCATTCGCTAAAGCTATCCGGTCATTGACCCCCAGTGATTCTTCAAAATCTTCCGTTTGATACGCAGCAACCGTTTGATCGTTATTTTTCAAGATCTCAACGATATCTGTCAAATAGTATTCCCCTTGGGCATTGTTCGTTCCGATTTTTTCCAACGCCGCGAATAATTGTTCATTGTCGAAGCAATAGGTTCCCGTGTTGATCTCCTGCACCCGGGCTTCTTCTAGAGTTGCGTCCTTTTGTTCCACAATCTTTTCTACGATTCCCACATGATCGCGCAGAATACGGCCATAGCCGGTTGGATCTTCTGCATGTGCAGTCAAAATTGTTGCGCTGGCTTTTTTGCCTTGATGGTAATCGAATAGATTATTCAAGGTTTGCGTTGTAAGCAATGGTGTATCTCCACTGATCACTAACGTTGTGCCTTTTTTGCCTTTTAAGAACTCTGCCGCTTGCATGACGGCATGACCTGTTCCTAATTGTTCCGCTTGCAAAGCATACTCGCTACGATCGCCTAATTGTTCTTTGACCATTTCAGCACCGTGCCCTACAATCGTCACGATATCTGTTGGTTGCGTCTCAACCACCCGTTCAATAATGTGTTCCACCATTGGTTTTCCTGCCACAGGGTGTAAGACTTTGTATAGTTTTGATTTCATGCGAGTTCCCTTACCCGCTGCTAAAATAATCGCATAACGATTTTCCAAAAGAAGTCACTCCTCATTCGTAATAATGAAATAATACTAAAAAATATTCCCTCTAATTTGTATTTTCTTATATCGTTTTTCTCGCAAAAGCAAAATTGACATTCTCACTCATACTAGTGGAATAATTTGAATTCCGTAATCCATTTTACTAGCCAGACGCAAAAAAGGCTAGCTCATTAGACTCTCTCCAAGAAAAAATCTGGCGAGAGTCTTTAAAACCTAGCATTTTTATCCGCTATTTATCGAAGCAATTGCCTGGTACGACACTGATCGTTTTCGTACTAGTATCAACATCTTGCACAAATAGTAATGAATTGTAATCATCAATGGCGCGTTCGCCTTTGAATTTAGATTCCGCAAAGACTGTGATTCCCACAAGTTCTGCTTCAAACTCCTCGATCAGGCTCTTCATACCATTGACGGTTCCGCCGCCCTTCATAAAGTCATCTACAATTAAGACTTTTGAGCCGCGCTTCAAGCTGCGTTTTGACAGCTCCATTTTTTCAATACGTTCCGAAGAACCGGAAACATAGTTCACACTAACCGTTGAACCTTCTGTAATTTTTGAGTCGCGACGAACAATCACAAATGGCGCATTCAGATAATAAGAGACTGCTTGCGCGATCGGCACGCCTTTGGTTGCGACTGTCATGACTGCATCGACTTTTTTATCTAAATATTGCGCAGCGATAATCCGGCCAACTTTACGCAATAAGTCGGGTTGTCCCAACATGTCAGATAAATACACATACCCACCTGGCAATAAGCGATCTTCTTCAGACAAACGTTCAGCCAAAGACTCGATATATTCACGTGACTCCGCATCCGTGATACTCGGTGTAAAGACTACCCCGCCGGCTGCACCGGGAATCGTTTCTAGGAATCCTGTTCCTCGTTCTTTGAAGGTCTTCTTTACAATCGCTAAGTCTTCGCTGATAGAAGATTTGGCTGAACCATAGCGGGCCGCAAAAAAAGTCAATGGGATCAAGTCATGTGGATGATCCAACAAATATTGTGTCATGTCGATTAATCGTTCACTTCGACGCACTTTCACGTAATTCACTCCTATTTCATCTTAATGTATTTTTTTCTCTAGGAAAAAGCTTGATGCTCAACACGCATACCTTTCCACTGATGGACTAAAATCTGGACTAAAATCCAAAGTGTAACAGGTATCCTATTTCATATTAGTTTTGATTCTCAACGTATGTCATTCTGCTGTTCTTTTAAAGCACATGCAACGAATGACACCTATTCTGATTAATCGTTTCCCATTATAAGGGTTTAGACGATAAAATTCGAGCATTTTCTCGTTTCAAAGTCGAAAAGTTCGGAATTTATTAATTATTCCGCAAAAAAAGAGGAAAAGCTTTCGCTTTCCTCTATTTCTGCAACTGTTTTCGTTGAAGGAAGTATCGTAATTGACGGATTCCATTGATCACTAAGAACAATAAGATAAAGCCTAAAGTAATCGTCGCACCTGGTGGTGTGTCTAAATAGTAGGAACCAGTCAAACCACCGATCATTCCGACAAAACCAACCAAGACACTGACTAAGATCACGATATTGAAGCTTTTCCCTACCCGCATACCGATCGCCGCCGGCAGTACCATGATCGCTGAAATCAATAGGGCACCTGCAATCGGGATCATAATCGCGATTGCCACTCCGGTCACAACGTTAAAAATCATCGACATCATGCGAACTGGTAAGCCATCTACCGCCGCGATATCTTCATCAAAGGTTAGTACATACATCGGACGCTTAAATAGCAGGAACAAAATGCCGACTAAAACAAATAGAATCCCTAGAAAAACCACCTGCTGCCAAGTGATCGTCACGATCGAACCAAACAGATAGGATTGGATGCTGACCGCTGAACTGCCCGGAGCCAAACTCATTAATACCAGTGCGATCGCTAAGCCCGCGGCCATCAAGATTGCAATGGAAATCTCTGAATAAGAACTGTACATGTTCTGTAAATACTCCATGATAATCGCGGCAACGACCACGACTAACAACGTCGTACCTGTCGGATTTAAATTCAAGAAGAACCCTAACGCCACCCCTGCTAACGAGACGTGGGACAAAGTATCTGCCATCAATGATTGACGGCGAATGACTAGAAAGACGCCCAGCATCGGCGCAATCCCTGCAATAAAAATCGCGGCTAGAAAGGCCCGTCTCATGAATTCATATGAAAGCAACGCCATTTTGAGTTCTCCTTTCGCACCAACCGAATGTGGCGATCAATATATTTTTTTGTATCCTCATGATCATGGGTGATCATCAAGATACTCTTGCCATGAACATGAGCACTGTGCCGCAGCAGATTATAAAAATCATTGCGAGATTTTTCATCCATCCCTGTCGTCGGCTCATCTAAAATAAACAAATCAGGATCTTTTGCAAATAACCGCGCCAAACTAATTCGTTGTTTTTGTCCACCTGATAATTCGCCAACTTTTTTATGGCGCATATTCCACATGTCTACCGATTCTAACGCTTTTTGTACATGCTCGTGATCACGTTCTGTTAATTTTTTGAACCATTTACCCTGCGGATAACGTCCAGATTCTACCAGCTCCAAGACCGTACTGGGAAATCCCGCGTTGAATGACGCCACTTGCTGGGGAATGTAACCAATACTCAGCTTCTTGCCTTCAGTATTTTTCTTGGCAATCGTCACTTTCCCGCTGCTGGGCTTTAATAAGCCTAATGTCGCTTTGATCAATGTCGATTTTGCGGCACCATTCTCTCCAGTCAAAATGACAAACTCGCCTGGGTCCACATGATAGGACACATTTTCTAAAACTGGTTCGTTGTCATAATAGAATGAAAGGTCTTCCACCTCGATATACGACATTTTTTTCGCTCCTTTTTCCTATTAATGAATGCTTTCTTTCAATGCGGTCAGATTCTCCCGCATCACGGAAAGATAATCTTCCCCATCTTTGATTTGTTTGTCCGTCAGGCTTTCCAACGGGTTCAATACTTCTAATTTTACACCGGTTTCTTTGGACAATGTCTCAGCAACTTTTGATGACGCATTTTCTTCAAAATAGATGACTTTAACTTGATTGTCATCAACATAATGCTTCAGTTCGCTCAATCGACTTGGCGAAGGTTCTTGATCAGGCGAAATCCCAGCAATCGCTTCTTGCGTCAAGCCATATTGTTTCGCCAAATAGCCAAAGGCCGCATGTTGCGTTACAAAGGTTTTGTTCTTCGCATCTTTAAATGCTGTTTGATATTCTTCGTCCAAAGCTTTTAGCTCGTCAATATAACTTGCCGCATTTTTTTCGAATGCCGCTTTGTCATCTGGGTATTTTTCGCTTAATTGATCGCGAATCGTTTCAACCTCTTTGATTGCCAAGGCTGGATCTAACCAGACATGCGGATCTAAATCATGGTCGTGTCCATGTTCTTCATGCTCTTCTGCATCATGATCATGAGCCTCTTCATGATCGTGTTCCGCACCGTCCATTAATTTGATAGCCTTAGACGCTTGAATGATCTCTGTTTTTTTCGTATCAATCGTGTCCGTCAAATTGTCCGTCCATGTTTCTAGTTCTGGACTATTGTATACAAACACATCTGAATCTGAAATTTTTGCCAAGTCTTTAGCTGAGGGTTCAAAATCATGGGGTTCGGTACCTGCCGGGATCAGCAATTCCACATCGCCTTTATCTCCTACTACTTGTTTAGTGAACTCATACATTGGATAAAAAGTCGTCATCACCTGAATCTTGTCATTGGACGATGCTTCTTTTTTCTCTTGACCACCGCAAGCAGTCAGCAAAACTGATAGTACCACAGTTCCTAATAAAAGTAGTCCTTTTTGCATCTTCATCTATCTAAACACCTTCTCTTCTCGTTTTAAGACAAAGATTAATTTAACAGATGTTTTTCTATCCGTCAACACAAAACGTAAAAATTACGATTTGCACCGAAATAAAGTTGATAAACCGTAAAACAGATGATGTTCCATTCATATGAAGAATCTTACCTGTATCCGTTTCTATTTTTATTTTTTGTTATTTTAAGCATTTGGCTAAATAAAAAACGCATTTCCCAAAGCCTGGAAAACACGTTTATTTCAACCCTTATCATTTTCTACTTCATCTGCGGCTATTTTAATGTGCGAACAAGATAAACCTCATCGCAAAAACCTTTCAACGCATTGAACACATGCTTGGCTCGTGAATACTTATGACACAACGCATAGACTGTTGGTCCACTGCCGCTCATCATTGCAGCATCCGCACCATATTTCAACATACGATCCTTTAATTGCTGGATGATCGGATGCTTTTTGATCGTAACGACTTCCATTGAGTTACCTAAGTTTTCAGTCATCCTCTGATAATCATTTTCCTCAATTGCTGAGACTAATGCCGGGATATCCGGATGGTACAAATCCTCCATCACAATCTTAGCGAAAATCGTGCGAGTTGAGACACTCATCCGCGGTTTGACAACCACCACCCAACATTGGGGCATCGGAGCGATCGGTGTGACTTTTTCACCAAAGCCTTCTACTAAAGAAGTTTGACCATAGACACAATAGGGAACATCTGAACCAACTTCCGCTCCCAGCCCAGCCAACTCTTCAACTGACAAGCCTAAATTCCACAAGCGATTGACCGCTCGTAAGGCTGCTGCTGAATCTGTCGAACCACCGCCGAGTCCAGCCGCCACTGGGATTTCTTTATGAATCCTGACCCGTAGGCCTTTTTTTATGTCAAAACGCTCCTTGACCAGCTCAAGCGCTTCGTATACATGGTTCTTTTTATCCGTGGGTAAAAAAGCCTTATTGGTTTCAATGATAATTTTATCTTCTGGAATCTCTTCCAAATACAAACGATCCGCTAGATCAATGCTCGCCATGACCATCGCCAACTCATGCAAGCCATCCGGTCGTTTGCCTAAAATATCGAGGCCCAAGTTGATTTTCGCTGGGGCTTTCTCCATAATTTCCATTTTCTCACCCGTTCAAATTTTTCACTAGACGATTCTATCATAGCCCATACTAAATGTATAGATAATTCATTCTAGCATAGGCACCCTAAATTAGTTGAATAATTCCACCTGAACCCTTACCATTAAAGAGAGAGATAGGTTTGACAGGTAATTTATTATAAACTAGGAGGAATATGGTATGAATCTACTGCCGAAAAATGATTGGTTTGGTGGAGAAGAATTAGTGGGCAAGCTGATGAACACGTTTTGGGATGACCGAAAAATGAATGTAGATATTCGCGATTTAGATGATCACTACGAAGTAAAAGCGGACCTGCCAGGTTTTGAAAAATCAGAAATTTCCGTGAACTATACTAATGAGATTCTTTCGATTGATGCCGAACACAGCAGCGAAAACGAAGTCAAAGACGATGGTCGTTTTGTTCGCAGAGAACGTTCCAGCAGTGCCTATCATCGTCAATTCGTGGTAAAAAGTATCGATGATGAAAAAATCAGTGCGAAATTTGAAAATGGCGTACTCACTTTGAAGCTCCCTAGAACCGATTACGAAGAAAAGAAAGGCAAAGAAATCACGATCGATTAACCTTTGCCTGCATGAAAAAGACGAGCCCAGTTGCGGCTCGTCTTTTATAATTCGATCATTTCTTCCGAAATCGTCACGCCTTTATTTTTTCCGCGACCAATCAGAAATAGTAATTGCACAGCTGAGAATAAGAAGCTGCTGTCTTTCATATAGGCGAAATACCTTGGCCGCCAACGATCGACATAAACTGTTTTTTCTTCTGCCACCTGTTGGAAAGCATAGATCGAATGACCATACTTATAGATCAAATTCATGATCCGTTCACCTAAGAAAGCAAAGGATGTCTCCCCTACTTTCGCCAAGGGTGCCATTCCCTGATACACTTCACAATAACCTTGACTCTTCAATTCATCCATCAAGTGTAGCTTCAGAAATGTCGGCAACTCATTCGGCACATCATTTCGGAAACGCAATAAATCAAAGGAGGCCCTTTCTTTGTTGACTGGCTGTTCAGTAATAAATCCGACGATCCGATTTTGCGGATCGCGAGCGATCCCAACATTGCTCTTTTCAATATAGGAACGGTCAAAACGTCCAACAGAGAAACATTTTTCCTTCTCACCATTTAGCCATTCATCTGAAATTTCCTCCAGCTCATCGAAAACCTCTTCCGGTAACTTTTCAAAATAGATAAATTGATAGCCCTCATTGGTCAAACGTTTAAATTCGAAGCGGTCAGAGAAGACATCATGCTTATGGCGCGTGAAATCAGTGACCCCGGTCTCGCCGATCTTATCAAAATGAAAACCTAGATCATGCAGAAGCAATACATAGTCCTCCGAAATTTTATAAAATGCTAGCTGATAGCCCAGTTTATCGGCATGTTCCATAAAGGCAAACGTCGCTGCTTTCCATTTTTCAGGATTTCCCACAGGATCACCTAAGACAAAACACTTATTTGCTCGTACTTGAAAACCGAAAATATTTTGATCATTGCCGTTTTCTTGATAATAAAAATATTGATACCCTGAGACCCGCAGATAATGACTAGCCGGCGTGCCCCCATAACGATTAATCAAATAATTGAAGCGCTTCTCATCCCAAGCAGCACCTAACTTGGTCTCACTTTGCGTTAAGTATTGATATAAGATTGCCAAACACAGAATCGACAAGATCAAGCCAACTAATCCGGAGAACCAGATTTCTTCAGATGGAAAGGCAAAATACTTCGCTGATAAACGTTCAGTACTCCAAATTTGGCCGCTGTGATAACCTGCAACTGCATAGAAAATGAATAGCAAGCCAAACAATATCCCGTCAAAAAGCAATGCGCCCCATGAATAAACGAACCGTTCGCGATAAAATTCTCGCCGCGACATCCAAACGATTAATAAAATCACCACATAAACGAGGATTAAACGAACCGATGCCGTACGCGCTACCGTGTTGACGATCCCAAAAATTAATAATAGGATCGTAGGCCAAAAAGCTTTTTTCACTTTTTGCGAGATGCCTCGAGCAAAGCCCAAAAGTAAGAAACCAATCAATAAGTTCAATGTCTGATCTAGAAAATCGAAAGAGAACGGCAGCAACACTTGGAATAAGCGGCTGATATTTGACAAATTCGTCAACGTAGATAATAGGATCATCATGATTCCTGCAAAGTAAACGGCACTGACCATAATGACGTGGGCAACTTTTTGAGAAAGCACACGCGGTAAATTGTCAAAGTAGCGATTCATTTTAACACTGGTATTGGTTAAAAAGATTACGATACCTGTGACAAATGGGACTAGATAATAAAAGATCCGGTAGAACAAGATCCAGACTACCGCTGTGCTTTGATTCAATCCAAGATGTCCCAGTCCTAGAATCATCATAACGTCAAAGGTTCCGGCTCCTCCGGGTACCATCGTCAGCATTCCTAAGCCTGTCGCAATCACAAACATCGGGTAGATATCCCCGATATTCAATTTCGTGCCCATCAGATAGCCGACCATTAGGAAAACTAGCAGAGCTCCCAACCATTGACCTAATGAAGCTAAATATAATTCAAAAATTTGTTTCAAACGAAATTCTTTAAAAATCGTCCTTCGGCGGGCATAGACAAAGCCAAACAGGATTGGTGCATAGGCTCCCCCCGCTAGTAACCAAAAGCGATAACGGACAAAGGGATTTTGTGTTCGAAAGAAGATCAAATCCAAAGAGGTAACAAACGCCATGATTGAAAGTCCTGCCAACATAAAGATGGCGATCTTGGAAATCACAGCCAATACTTTTTTCTTCTCCATTCCTTTTCCATAAAAACTTGACCGCAAACTCACTCCTACTACCCCACCAAAACCGGCTAAATTATTGATCGTATTGGTGGTCCAAGCAGAAACCAGCCACTCTCTAAAATTCATGCGGGGGCGCCCCGCTGCTTCAAGTGTCGTGATCGCTACATGATCGTATAAAAGCATGGGCAGAACTCCGCATAGGCCGATCCCCAACATACCTAATAATTCGATTTGTTCTTGTTGTTTGATCGTTTGCCAAACAGTCTGCCAGCTCATCCCATGGGCGATATTTTTCACTTGATTCGCTACGAAAAATAAGACGACCCCGAAGAAGATGATTTTGAGCAAGGTGGCATGCCGTTTGAACCAGCGGCTGATAGTCGTCATCCTACTACTCCCATTCTTTCTTTTCTTGTACTCTATTTTAAATGAATTCTTGTTATGAAGCTATCCTTTTAAATTTATGATTCCCTTAAAAAAGGAATTGTTATTTGATTCGGTTAGAAATGAACCTGTTTTCGTGCATGAACCATCCAACTACGCTTCACTATTAATAACGGATTGAACAGTTTAGTATAGACTCTCCACCTTTGAGAAACTGCGAAAAGATGGACTGGCGGCTAACTCTTTTTATGTATTCATTTTTCCAAAAAGCGGAAAAATGAGTTTTATTTTCACTACGCATACGATTCCGCTAAACAGCCCGATCATTGTTTAGTAAAAAAAACTAACAAATATTCGCGTTCCTAACAAACTGCGAAAAGCGTAACTCGCAAAAACAAAAAAGCCTCGTAATGAGGCTTTTTTGTTATTTTGCATAATCGGTTGCGCGTGTTTCACGAATCACGACGACTTTGATATGTCCTGGGTAGTCCAGTTCGTCTTCGATCTTGCGACGGATGTCGCGAACTAAACGAACGGAATCTAAATCAGAGATTTCTTCTGGTTTAACCATGACACGTACTTCACGTCCAGCTTGAACAGCGAAGCTTGAATCAACGCCATCAAAACTATTTGAAATATTTTCCAAGTTTTCTAAACGACGAATATAATTTTCTAATGATTCGCTTCGTGCACCTGGTCTAGCGGCTGACACTGCATCGGCAGCGGCTACTAAAACAGAGATTACTGAAGTTGCTTCCGTATCTCCATGGTGAGAGGCGATCGCGTTGATTACGACTGGATTTTCACGATATTTAGCGGCAAGTTCTGCGCCGATCTCGACGTGGGATCCTTCGATCTCATGGTCTAACGCTTTACCGATATCATGAAGCAATCCTGCGCGTTGCGCTAACTGAACATTTTCGCCTAGCTCTGCAGCTAAAACACCGGTCAATTTGGCAACTTCGATCGAGTGATTTAAGACATTTTGACCATAGCTGGTTCTGAAATGCAAACGTCCCAAAATCTTGATCAAATCTGGATGCAGGGTATGAGCACCAACTTCAAAGGCTGCCTGTTCCCCGTATTCGCGAATACGTTCATCCATTTCTTTGCGAGATTTTTCAACCATTTCTTCGATCCGAGCCGGATGAATCCGACCATCCTGAATCAATTTCTCTAACGTCATCCGGGCAATTTCCCGTCTGATTGGATCAAAACCGGATAAAACGACTGCTTCTGGCGTATCGTCGATAATTAAATCAATTCCCGTTAGTGTTTCCAACGTCCGAATATTCCGACCTTCACGTCCAATGATGCGACCTTTCATCTCATCATTTGGCAATGTCACTACCGAAACAGTCGTTTCAGAAACAGCGTCGGCGCCGCAACGTTGAATCGCCATCGCCAATAGATTTTTCGCTTTGCGATCAGCTTCTTCTTTAGCACGTTGTTCAGATTCCTTGACCATAACCGTTAACTCATGGTTCAATTCCTCTTCGGTCGTCTTCATAATTACTTCTTTCGCTTCATCTCTCGTTAAAGAAGCAACTTGTTCCAATTTTGTTTGTTGTTCATTAATTAGTTGTTCTACATCTTTTTCTCGCTCGTCAATTAATTGCTGTCTAGCACTGATCTTTGTTTCTTTTTCTTCCAGTGAGTGCTCACGCTTCTCTAAAGAATCATCTTTACGATCTAAAGTCTGTTCTCTTTGAAGCAAGCGATTTTCTTGTGATTTTAACTCTTGTCTGCTTTCTTTCAACTCACTTTCAACTTGTGCGCGATACTGCTGGTTTTCTTCCTTGGCTTCCAACAAAGCTTCTTTCTTCAAGGTCTCCGCTTCTTTATTAGCATGCGTAATGATCCCTCTTGCTGTGTTTTGTGCCCCATCAATTTCTTTTTCATGGCGTGCTTTTGCGACCATGAAACCCAAACCAAGACCGACAATTAAACCGATGATAGCGAGGAGAATAGGAACTAACATTAAATCCACCTCCGTACTATCTTATTTACCTATCTGTAGTTTTTTGATAAACGAATGTCAAATTATCAATATGCCTACTTGCATATGTGTGAGAGTCACACAACTTTATTCTAATGTTTGTCCGATAGCGTGTCAACTTTATTTATCTTTTGTCAGACAAAGCAGTAAAGCGCTTCGATTCCTTCTAAAATAAGGCACAAAAAAACACTAATGACTAGGCAAATACCCACTGTCATTAGTGTCGCTTTGTTTTTTATTCGTCTAAAGGCAATTCTTCTTGACCTGCTTCTTCAGCATCAGTCACATCGCCTTCTTCTCCAATGCCGTAAGCTGCGCGGACACGTGTTGCAACTTCTGCCATCATTTCTGGATGATCAGCCAAATACTTCTTGGCATTCTCGCGCCCTTGACCGATCCGATCTTCCTTGTAACCGTACCAAGCACCGCTCTTATCGATGATGTCTTGTTCAACAGCCATATCTAGCAGTTCACCTTCTTGCGAGATCCCGAAGCCGTACATAATGTCGACCTCAGCCACTTTGAATGGTGGCGCAACTTTGTTTTTAACGACTTTGATCTTCGTACGGTTACCAACGATATCTGTACCGTTTTTCAATTGTTCCGCACGGCGTACTTCTAAACGAACCGTTGCGTAGAATTTCAATGCGCGTCCACCAGGAGTTGTTTCCGGATTACCGAACATAACGCCGACTTTTTCACGAATTTGGTTGATAAAGACCGCAATCGTCTTCGTTTTATTGATCGATCCTGATAGTTTACGTAATGCTTGCGACATCAAACGAGCCTGCAAACCTACGTGAGCATCACCCATTTCACCATCAATTTCGGCCCGAGGGACTAACGCTGCTACTGAGTCGATAACGATGATATCAACCGCACCACTTGAAACCAAGGCATCCGCAATTTCTAACCCTTGTTCACCAGTATCTGGTTGTGATAATAGTAATTCATCGATATTTACGCCTAAACGAGCTGCATATTGAGGATCTAACGCATGCTCAGCATCAATAAAGGCTGCTGTTCCGCCATGTTTTTGAACCTCTGCGATGGCGTGCAATGCAACTGTTGTTTTACCAGAACTTTCTGGACCGTATACTTCAATGATCCGTCCACGAGGGTATCCGCCAACACCTAGCGCAACGTCCAATGCCAAAGAGCCACTTGGAATCGTTGAGATTTGTTGATCGACCTTTTCCCCTAATTTCATGATCGAGCCTTTACCGTAATTCTTTTCAATCTTCTTCATTGCAGCGTCTAAGGCTGCTTTGCGATCATTTGCCAATAGCTGATCCTCCCTATTTCCTATAATCAATATGCTTCCACATCATTATTGCTTTTTCAATATCCCTAGTTTATCGGTTTGAAATCAAAAAAGCAAGCAAAAAACGAACAAACATTCGCATTTTTAATTTTTGTTTAGAATTGCGCGGCGCACCATGTCTAAGCCCTTCATCACTGAGCTGTGACGGACATACGCACGGTCGCGTGTAAAATGGTTTTCACTGATAAGCGTCTCCCCGTTCTTTTGAGCTAACGCGATATAAACAGTTCCTTTGGGTTTGCCTTCTAGTTCATCTGGACCCGCAACACCTGTAAAGGACAAGGCAAAATCTGTTCTTGCTAAACGCAGCGCTGCTTCTGCCATTTCCTTCGCACACTCTTCACTAACAACCCCCACACGTTCTAAAAGCGCTGAATCGATGCCTAGGAAGCTTGCTTTGGTTGCCTTGGAATAAGTAACAAATCCGCCAGGAAACACCTCAGAGACGCCAGGGATCGTGCCTAATGTCGCTTGGAATTCGCCAGCAGTCAAGCTTTCTGCTGCTGTAATAGTTAAATTCTTTTCCTTCAGCAAATCTACTACGACTTCGACCAAACTATTTTCTTCGCCGTAGCCATAGAAGAATTCACCGACTTTCGCCAGAATCTCCGCTTCTGTCTGATCTAACAAGGCATTGGCTGAGACTTCATCTTCAGTCTTCGCCGTGATGCGTAAAGTTACCTCATTTGGCTTCGCATAAGGAGCGATCGTCGGATTTGACTGATGCTCGATCATCTCTGCCAGATCGGTCACTAATTTCGATTCGCCAATGCCGAAGAAACGCAGCACACGGGAAGTCAATTTTTCTGAAGTCGGAAATTCCTTTTCCAATAATGGACGGGCTTGTTCTAAGAACATTGGCTTCAACTCACTTGGTGGTCCAGGCAAAAGAATATAATTGTTCTTTTCGCCTTTATACAAACAGCCAATCGCTAATCCTGTGCGGTTCGGCAATGGGATACCATCTTGTAACGTTTCGACTTGTCGTAAATTATTCGGCGTCATAGTACTTTGACGCTGCGCGAAAAAGCTGTTTAATGCTTCTAATCCTTCCTGATTTTGGACTAGCGGTACGCCCACATGATCAGCTAGAACATTTTTGGTTAGATCATCATCCGTTGGTCCTAACCCCCCGCACAAGATGATCAGGTCACTGCGAGTATCTGCCAGTTGAAGCAATTCCTCTAATCGCTGCGGGTTATCACCTACAACCGTGTGAAAATACACCTCGATTCCCATATCTGCTAGTTTTTCTGATAAGAATGTCGCATTGGTATTCACGACTTGTCCCAATAAAAGTTCTGTTCCTACAGCAATAATTTCTGCTCTCATTTGTTCCTCTTCTTTCTAAGATACGCCATTTTTCCTCAACTATAACAGAAAAAACGATCAGAACGATAGATTTTCATACCGTACTGATCGTTTTTTTGATTGTTTTCTTACATTGATCCTTTGAAGATCGCAGTGTTTTTAGCAAAATAGTCATAGCCTGAATAGACAGTGAAGAATAAGCAGACATACAACATGATTTGATCCATCGGAATACCGATGAAGTTAAAGGGTACATTGTTTAGATATAGTAGGACGATTCCCACCATTTGTGTCGTCGTCTTGATTTTTCCTGGCATGGCCGCCGCCATCACGCCACCGCCTTGTTCGACGATCAGCAGACGCAGTCCAGTCACCGCTAACTCGCGACAAACAATAATAGCAATCACCCAAGAAGGTGCTTTGCCTTGCTCAACTAGAATAATAAAGGCTGTCATTACGAGCATTTTATCCGCTAACGGATCGGCAAATTTCCCAAAATTGGTGACCAAGCCATCGCGACGAGCGATCTTGCCGTCCAAATGATCAGTATAGCTGGCAATTGCGAAAATGATTGCTCCTACTAACTGTGTGACGGCTAAGCTGGTATCTCCGACTTGTAGCGTCCCCCAATCCCACGGGGCTAGAACAACGACCATAAACAATGGGATCATAAAGATCCGGATGACAGTCAATTTATTTGGTAAATTCATTGTTGATTCCTCCTAATTTGATTTAAGTCCGCGGCTAAGATGCATAGGCGATATTCAGTGTCACGTTCTTCTGTAATAACGACTCTCCCGGTTGGAAGTCAAGAACTTGATCATTGACTTTGATCTCAGCGTATTTTGCCATACCAATCGTAATGATTGCTTGAGCAGTATCAGCCGCTAATTCGGTGGTCTCGGTTTCTCCTGGATTCAGTGTTTTCTCATAGGTCCAAGCCCCGTTTACTCGTACGCCGATCCAGACGCGTTCTTTGGCAGTGAAGGTGATTTTTAACGGTTTCTCTGCCTGATCAACTTTCATCGTTGCTGCATTTGTCGTGTTATTTTCCATCGCAAGTGCCATTTTCGGTTTTTCTGGTTTTTTTGATGATTCCGTCGTTGGTTTCGGTTGAGACGACGAAACCTTTTCCGGTGCTGATGATGAGACATCTGATCGTTCGACTTGAACGGAACTATTTTCTGGAATAATTGCAGTTTCTTGGTGATCCAGCCAAGTCATATACCCTACTACCGAGATAATTGCCAATGCCACCAACCCTAAGAGAACCATAGGAAGCGTTGCTCTAAAACGGGCCCGAGTGGGACTTTCAGCATGTTTATTTTTTCTCAGCCCATCGACGGTTTCCAGTTCAGGATACGTTGGCAACGGCCGATCCTTCCCATCCAATACATCGAGCAAATGATTGCCGTCAAGTTTTACCTCATCAGCATATTGTCGAATAAACGTCCGCAAATAATAATCGCTGGGCAGCTCTTGAAAATCATTTTCTTCAATCGCCAGCAAATAACGTTTTTGGATTTTGGTGCGTTGCTGCAGCTCATCTAAACTAATTTTTTTATCGATACGGGCTTTGCGTAACGTTTCTCCAATATTAATACTAGCCACTTGATTCTCTACCCCTAATTCGTAATTATGGAACGATATCCGTTCCGATTCTATTCCATCCAGCCGCCGGTGACAGGTAAAACGATGCCGGTTGTATAGCTGGCTTCTTTTGAAAATAAATATGTGCAGGCTGCCGCGATCTCTATTGGGTCAGCCAAACGACCTAAAGGAATCTCCGCTTTTAATTCTGCTAACTCATGCGGATTCCAATTATTATTCATTTTAGTTTGAACAGCTCCTGGTGCTACCACGTTGACTGTAATCCCTAAAGTCGCAACTTCCTTCGCATACGCTTTTGCAAAGGCTTCTTGCGCGCCTTTTACCGCGCTGTAAACCGTCTCCATACTGCTGCCGCGATGACCATAGACTGAGCCGATAAATACGACGCGTCCATTACTGTTCTGGGCTAATTTCTCCTGCAGTCCCTGCAGTAGGAGCAGCGGTGTCTTCAAATGGACCTGCCATAAGGCTTCCATTTGATTGGCTTTTGTTTCTGGAAGCAACTCATAGAAAGTAAATCCTGAAGCAAAGACGATTCCGTCTACTTGGAATAATTGGTCTAGGAAGTTAGGAATCTCCTCTTCCTTCAACATGTCTAAGGATACCATAAAAAAATCTTGCTGAGGATAACGTTTCTGTAAGTCTGAAACGAAATTTAAAACTTTTTCTTTTTGCTGATTATAGTGGCAGTAGAGAGACCAGCCTTGATCCGCCAATTTTTCGCAAACCGCTTGACCGATATCTCCACTGGCACCCATTACTAAAGCATAAGGCATTTGATGTCTCCTATTTCATCTGAATATATGGCTTTTTCTAGCCTAAAATCTCAAAAAAACTCTGCTAATCTAATCTGAGTAAGATTAGCAGACTGATTAACTGCGTAAAGCTAACTTACAATTTCCGAATCTAGAGGAACTTATTCGTCCTTTTCCATATAAAAACGAGTGAAGCCCTCTTCTTTTATAAATAGTTTCCCGGCTTCCAAAACATCAGCTAGTTCGATTCCTTGAATGATTTCCGGCATATCGAATAGGGTCCATTCCCCAAATAATGATTGCGTGAATTGATTGGCGACATATTCGAGTGAATTTAGTGATTGGAAATATTTGCCTAGCATTTTTTTCTTCAGTAAAACGAGATTTTTCTCGTTGACCTCTGGATCACTGTCGAAATGCAGCAAAATCTCCGTTAAACGATCTGCCAGTTTTTGCGGTTCTTCGCTGTCGCCACCGAAATCCGCAAAATAGAAGCTGCGATCTAGTGAAAATTCATAGCCGAAGCTATCATCCAACAGGCCTTCATTGTATAAGCGCAAATAATTCTGCGATGTGGTCCCAACAAGCATTTGGAATAGCAGGTCCATCGAAACCTTGAAGATTAGACGCTCTTTATCATCAGCTGGCAATTCAGCTAAACCTTTGACTCCAACGATAGCTTTTGGCATCGTAATCGGCATTTTTTCTTCGCTTAGCTTGATGATTTCTTCTGGTGTTTCAGTCGGAAAACGACGCTGAATCGGTTCTGGAGCTTCAAATGTTTTCGTAGCTTGATTTTCACGAATGAACTCCATTAAAGCTTCAGGCTCCAAATTTCCTACAACAAACAACGTCATGTTGCTTGGATGATAGAACGTATTGTAGCACGTATACAGATCCTCAGCCGTGATCTCAGCGATCGAATCGATCGTTCCCGCGATATCGATATGCAGCGGATGTTTCGGATACATATTTTTAAGAATCGCGAAAAACTGCTGCCAGCTTGGATCGTCCTGATACATTTGGATCTCTTGACCAATGATCCCCTGCTCTTTTTGCACAGATTCTTCGGTAAAATAAGGTTCTTGAACAAAATCCAGTAAGGTTGCCAAGTTTAATTCCAGCTGATCTGTAGTAGAAAACAGGTAGCTGGTCCGAGTGAAGCTCGTGAAGGCATTTGCCGAGGCTCCTTGTTCACCAAATTTTTGGAAAACATCCCCATCTTCTTTTTCGAACATCTTGTGTTCTAAAAAGTGGGCAATTCCGTCAGGAACTTTGATGTAGTCGGTACCACCACGAGGGACAAACTCATTGTCGATCGATCCATAATTCGTGCTGAATAGACCGTATGTCTTGTGATACCCTGCTTTCGGCAGCAAGTAGACCGTTAAGCCGTTTGGTAATACCTCTTTATATAAGGTCTCATTGATTTTTTGATATGCTAATTTATCCATTCTGCTGCCCTCCATCTAAGAAGAAGATCGCTTGCAGACGAATTTTCTTCGCGACTTTTTGGACATCTTTCGGTGTCACCGCCGCCAAGCGCCTCAGCCATTCTTCGTCTGTTAGTTTACTTTGCGGCAGCCATTGCGCCAAGTAAGTCGTCTCAATCGTATTTTGCATGCTGTCCAAGCCAAGTAAATAATGATTTTTCAACATCGCTTTGGTTTGCTGGAAAGCCAACTCTGTAAAATTGCCCGCCTGCAGCTCCAACAGCTGTTCATTAATCAAATGCAGGACCTTTTCCCGGTTATCACTATTGATCCCCGTCTGTACCTGTAAATACCCACGGAAAGTATCGAATGAACTGGAGGCATAATATGCCAAGCCCGCTTTTTCCCGTACATTCATAAAGAGTTTCGAATGGGGAAAGCCGCCGAATAAACCATTGAAAACTAACAAAGCAAAACGATCAATATCTTCATAGTAAATATCCGTGGCATAGGCAAGGTTCAACTTTCCTTGTGTCACAGTTTCCTGTACTTGCTGTTCCCGAATCACATTGTCATTGACTTGATAATAGTAGATCGCTGGGAAGCTTTCTTCGCGATCTGTAAACGGTAGCTGCTTGAATAAATCTGTCATTTCAGCTTCTTCTACATCCCCGATCACAAACAGGTCGACTTGATCTTGTGTAATCATCTCGTGATAATAAGCTGCCAGCCCTTCATTTGTCTCACCTTCCAAATCTGCAACCGTCCCAAAGCTTGGGAATTTTTGCGCTTCGTCCGTGAAATAAGTCTCTTTGATCTTTAAGGAAGCCATCGTCTGCTTGTCCTCATGCAAAGTCTCGATATAGCTTTGCAGATTTTCTTTTTCCAATTGGAACGTCTGTTCATCAAATTTTCCATCGTGGATATTTGGATAGAATAACACTTCCCTCAAAAAATCCATTGCTGAAGGTAAAAGGGTCGGATCATTCACATATTTTCCATTAACGACGCCAAGACCGATGTCCAGCCAATGCAGGTTTCCTTTGCGTCCAACATTTAGACCAAAGCTGGCACCATAAAGCTCCGCCAATTGTCCACTTAATTTGGTCTGGTCGGAATAGCGTAAAGAATTGGTCTCCAACAGGTTCGCCAAAAGGGCTCGTTTAGTCATAATTTCTTTGGTTAAACGGGTGGTAAATCGCCCGTAGATTTGAATCGTTTTGTATTTCTTGGTCGCGATCACGTGCAGACGCACGCCTTTTTTTAATTCGATCATCGCTAAGCTCCTTTGTCTTATCATTAAGGCTAATTATAGCACAGGCACTGCCTAAGGACTGGAATCAACCTTAGCCCACAGTTTGTTTTATTTCAAATTTTTTTCTTCTTTCGCTATACTGAAATTAGAGGTAGCTTAGAGAATGCCAGCTCTGCTCGTTTGACTTAATCTGTGAGTAGAAACAGTTAGTAGCTTGGCATACGAATTGAGCATCGAACGATTTTTTTCTGGAGAAAAAATTAATACATTAATATGAGGAGTGTCATTATGATTAAAGAATTTAAGGAATTTCTAATGCGGGGCAATGTCCTCGATCTTGCTGTTGGTGTAGTAATCGGTTCTGCATTTACTGCGATTGTAACGAATGTAGTAAATGGACTGATCACTCCTCTTGTAGGTCTGATCGTTTCATTATTCACTAATGGAAAAGATTTGAACGAAGCGATGTCGATCTTAGACTGGAGCCCTGTAAAAGGTGTAACCTTTGCTTTTGGCGATGTCGTCAGTGCATTGATCACCTTTGTTATTACAGGTTTCGTCCTGTTCTTGATTGTTAAAGCAGCCAACAAAGCAAAAAAAGCAAAACCAGAAGAGGAAGCTGCTGTACCAGAGATGGCTGTACCAACAGCTGAAGATTATTTAGCTGACATTCGCGATCTTTTGATCGAGCAAAACAAGATCAAACATGAAGACAACTAGTTTATATCCGTTACTTTTTTAAGCAAAAGCGCGACAAACTACAAAAAGCCTAACAGGTAAAAATAAAAACCATGGAGCAAATGCTCCATGGTTTTTAAATTGCTTCTGATAAAAATTCGATCTCTACTGTGCGAGTCAATACATCGGAATAGCTGTATGAAACACGTTCGAAAGAATTTTCTTCTGGGTCCAAATCAACGACGAATACGGAAGGATAAGTCTCGGTAAGAATACCTTTACGTTGCGTTTGGCGCTTGCGTCCCGTCTGAGCTACAAGCATGATTGGAGCACCAATCCGGTCTTCCAAGTTTTTCTTGATAGACGCTAAAGTTGTTGGCATACAGTTCACCTCAAGATATATTATAGCACAAAACTAAAACTTTTCAATGTTATCATAAGATAAAAAAAAATGCAAACTCTTACTCGCTAAAATGACCGGAAGTGCAGAAAATTGTGTGTTCAATTAGATATTTTTTTCTTTATTTTATTTTTGGCGCGATTTAATGCGTTATTGATCGCCTTTTCTGTTTCATCCAAGTGTTCCGCGATCATAAAGGGATCCTCCCCCTGTAAATAGTAATACAATGAGCGATTTTCTAACGAAGAAAATGGAATCTCACCTGCCAACAGTAGCTCGCTAATATATAAGTTTTCATCCATATACTCATGGTATTGGCACTGTTCGCTGAAGGCTTCGACACCGACCTTTTCAATTGAGACAGCTTGTTGTTGAGCCCAACGTTTTTTTGCTTTCTGGCGACGTAAAATAGAACGAATGCGATTCTCAAAAACCATCTTGTAATATAAACCAAACGTCGTCCCATGCCCCTTACGGTAACTTTTTAGTGCACTGTCCAGAGCGATCCGACCCTCTTGCAGCCAATCATCAAAATCAAAATCACGAATCGAGTAACGAGAATACATGTTGTAAACTATGGGTAAATATTGACTAAACATTTCTTCAAAATCAGAACCATCAATTTCTTTCATACGCGTTACATCTTCCAAATTAAACACCCCTCTCAACACCTAAAAGCATACACGCTTTGTTAGGAAGAGAGGGATGTCGACAGTCGATTTATTTTTTTTGGCTTAATTCGTCCAGTTTTTGCGACAATTTTTGCAATTGTTCATTATTCCAGGGAGAATTGCGTCGAAAATTTTGAAAATGCGTATCTTTTGTATCCCCTGAAATTAATGCTTCGGTTTGCTGGACGGTTTTATACAACTCGCGCGCGGATGTTCGCAGCGCTCCTTGGGAAAAAATCGTCCATTGTTCAGCCAAATCGCTAGTTGCTACAGTTACTTGGGTCAGACGGTCATTCAATTCGCCAGCGATCCGCTCAATATAGCTATCGGCCGTTTCATCTTCTTTAGTAAAGACGACTGTCAGCTGGTATTTCTGATAGCTTTGAGTGATTCCTGGAACAAATTGTGCATCAAATACAACGATCGTTTCTAATCCTTGGTACTTAGCGAAGTTCGACAAGCGAAATAGCAGAGCTTCCCGTGCTTCTTCTAGACGATCCTGATTTTTCAGTAACGTTAATTCAGGCCACGCGCCGATCATATTATATCCATCAACGATCAATAGCTGTTTTTTCATTACGAATCACTTCGCTTTCGGAAGACTTCGTACATTAATAAGCCAGCTGCAACTCCTGCATTCAGACTTTGGACATGTCCTGTCATAGGGATCGTCAACATCTCATCGACTTCCTTTTTCAAGCCGACACTCATCCCTTTCCCCTCATTGCCAATAATCAACGCAATTGGACCAGAGACCTTCCACTGACGATAATCAGTTCCTGCCATATCCGTTCCAAAGATCCAATAGCCAGCCTCTTTTAGCTGCTTGATGCTCTGAGCCAAGTTCGTCACTCGGGCGATTGGTACATATTCCACAGCACCTGTTGAAGCTTTCGTTACGACGGGTGTGATGCCGACTGACCGATGCTTTGGAATAATCACTCCTGATACACCACTGGCATCCGCTGTCCGTAAGATCGATCCAAAATTATGAGGATCTTCCAAGCTGTCTAAAATCAGTAAAAATGGGGCTTCTTCTGATGTCGTTTTTGCCATTAAGTCATCTAAAGTCAAGTACTCATAAGGTGTGATCCCTAGAACGATCCCTTGATGAACACCACCGTCGCTCAATGTATCCAGTTTTTGTTTGGGAACCCATTTGACAGGAACTGCTTGTTCCTTAGCCAAGCTTTTCAGCTGATCGATCTTGTCACCATGAGCGTCCTCTTGCATGAATAACTTATTTCCTCGGCCAGCCTGAAGCGCTTCGACGCTGGCATGATGCCCGAAGACAAAATTGTTTTCTTCTGATTCAATTGCTTCAATTTCTTTTTCTTTACGGCGGTCTTTAGATCGATCGTTGTTCCGCTGATTCCGTCGATCATTGCCTCGACGCTGTTTCTTATCCTTCATTCATTTCACCCGCTTTCTCTAAACACCACATGATCAATTCTTCCAATCGCTCTTGTCGTTCCAATAAATGCAGATACCCCATCAATGCTTCGAATCCAGTCGACATACGATAGGTCATGATGTCGGTATTTTTGGCTGAGGTATAGCTTTTGGCATTACGTCCTCGCCGATAGATACCTTCTTCTTCTTCTGACAGCATACCATCATCGATCATTTTTTGGATCAGCGTTGCTTGAGCCTTGGCAGAAACATAATGGGTCGCCATGTGATGTAGTTTATTTGGGCGCGTTTGCCCTTGACGAACAAGATAATCCCGCACGTACGTTTCATAGATTGCGTCGCCTACATAAGCGAGAGCCAACGCGTTTAATTGTTTATAATCTGCCATTATGCTCGTCTCCAACGGACGCCTTGCGGGGTGTCTTCTAAAATGATTCCTTGTTCTTTTAATTGGTCACGGATCTCATCGCTGCGGGCAAAGTTTTTATCTTTCCGTGCTTGATTGCGTTCTTCGATTAATTGGTCGATTTCTTCATCTAATAAGCCAGCTGTTTGGAATTCAATCCCAAAAACGTTCAGCATCTTCGTAAATTCTTCTAATGCAGAAGCGATAACTACTGTCGAAACTTTTTCTTGTTCGCTATAGCTATTCAGCCATTTCGCCAATTCATAAACAACCGTGATCCCGTTTGCCGCATTAAAGTCGTCGTCCATCTCTTCGATAAAACGATCCTTCAGTGCCTGTATTTCAACGATTTTTTCTTGATCATCGGCTAGTTCAGCCTCAGCCGTTGTTTGGCGGAAGGTCGTATTTTCAAAGGCTGTACGTAGTTTTTGTAGATTGGCTTGAGCATCTTTCATAGTCGCTTCGCTGTAACGGATTGGGCGACGGTATTGAGTAGTTGCCATAAAGAAACGCAAAATTTGCGGATCAATCTCTTTAACCATATCGTGCACCGTTACAAAGTTTCCTAGCGACTTACTCATTTTCGCGTCATCTTCACCGATCGTAACATAGCCGTTATGCATCCAATAGTTCGCAAAACGCTGACCAGTTTTCGCTTCACTTTGGGCAATCTCGTTTTCATGATGAGGAAACTCCAAGTCTTGTCCACCACCATGAATATCAAT
The DNA here is from genome assembly GCF_059374735.1 of Enterococcus sp. GPZ-007. Taxonomy (NCBI): domain Bacteria; kingdom Bacillati; phylum Bacillota; class Bacilli; order Lactobacillales; family Enterococcaceae; genus Enterococcus; species Enterococcus sp. GPZ-007. Next base: position 222,789 of record NZ_JCAFYN010000001.1, read on the forward strand.
GGTGTCGCCTAAATGTTTCGTTGCCATGACTGAGCACTCGATATGCCAGCCTGGACGTCCTTTGCCCCAAGGAGACTCCCAAAATATTTCATCGGGCTTCGCGCTTTTCCATAATGCAAAATCCAAGGGGTCTTCCTTAATCGCCTGCTCTGCACCCGTTCTTTGACTAGCACCTACTTCTAGTTCATCGATCGACTGATCACTTAGCTCCCCATAATGTTCAAACTTCCGGGTGCGATAATAGACATCGCCTTCTGCTTCATAGGCATAGCCTTTTTCAATCAATGTCTCAATAAAGCTTAAGATATCTGGAATATGATTGATTACTCGCGGATGCAGCGTCGCCGGCTTCACATTCAATGCCGCAGTATCTTCTTCAAAGGCTGCGATAAAACGATCCGCTACTTCTGGCGCTGTAATTGATAACTCCTTCGCCGCTTTGATGATTTTGTCATCAACGTCAGTAAAGTTCGAGACATAATTCACCTCGTAACCGCGGTATTCAAAATAACGGCGGATCACATCAAATGCGATCGTACTGCGGGCGTTGCCGATATGGATATAATTGTAAACCGTTGGTCCGCAGACATACATTCGGACTTTGTTCTCTTCAATTGGTTTGAATATCTCTTTTTCTCGTGTCAGTGTGTTGTGTATTTTAATCATGTTGAACCTTCTTTCCATGTAATCTTGCTACTTTTGCTGGTACACCAACAGCAGTCGCGTCGGCCGGGATATCCTTTAATACTACCGCACCTGCGCCGATTTTACTTCCTGCGCCGATTTCAATTGGTCCTAAGATCTGCGCATTCGCCGAAATAAAGGCACCTTGACGTACCGTTGGATGTCGTTTTCCAGTGTCCTTTCCCGTTCCGCCTAGCGTCACCCCATGAAACAAAACAACATCTCGCTCCACTTCTGCCGTTTCACCAATCACGACACCCATTCCGTGATCGATAAAAACACCAGGAGCGATTTTGGCTCCGGGATGAATCTCAATACCCGTTAAAAATCGCCAAAATTGCGAATGAATCCGTGCCAACAAAAACCAGTGGTGCCGATAAAGAAAATGTGAGATTCTATGGAAAAATAATGCATGCACACCTGGATATGTAAGTACGACTTCTACGCCTGTCCTAACTGCCGGATCATTTCTCTTCGCTGCTGCGATTGCTTCTTGCCACCATCCCATTTACTTCAACCCCTTTTTATTTTTTACGCATAATACCATCTGCGCTAGTTCTAATGAAAAATTTTCATTTTCTGTTTTTAAGTTATCTCTTGTTTAAGGAATTTATTTTTCGTGCATGTACGATTCCGTTAACTTACCGAAGTAAAAAGTGTAACTGACAGCTAACTCATATTGATGATGTCATTTTTCAAAAAACAAAAAATGACTTTATTTTCGCTGCGCATATCATTTTTCTAATCACGCTAAAGCGTGAAGAAAAACTGACAAAAAAAGCGTCTTTTGAGTTTCCTCAAAAGACGCTTGAACGTGGTCCCACTTTTGTTTGCAGAATATCTGCCTCAAAACAGGTAACGTCTGTGAACCGTTCTTGGCTACGTATCGCCAAGACCACTCGGAGATGCATTTCGTAGGTATTGATTTGACTGCTTCCACCACCCGCAGTCTCTCTGAAAAATCGCCAGCTACTACTTCTTCTCTTCTATGTGTTTACATTACTTGAGCTAAATGTGCTAAGGCTTTTTCCTTGCCTAAGATTTCAACTGTTTCTGGTAATTCTGGTCCATGAACCACACCGCTTACCGCTACACGGATCGGCATCCAAAGGTTCTTTCCTTTAATACCTGTTTCCTTTTGAACCGCCTTGATCGCCGCTAAAACACCGGCCGCATCAACTGTTTCCATTGCTTCTAGCTGTGCTTTGAAGGCATTCAATACTGTTGAAACACCTTCACCCGCTAAAACTTCCTTCGCTGCGTCGTCTAACTCAAGCTGATCTTGGAAGAATAAGCTGGATACTTCAGTAATTTCCGCTGCATAGCTCATTTGCGGTTGGTACAGGCTGACCACCCGTTTTACCCAAGCTTTACGTTCAGGTGTTGGATTTTCTTCGACTTTACCAGCCTTGATTAAATAAGGCAAGCACAAGTCTGTTAATTTATCCAAATCCATCGCTTTGATATAGTGATTATTGACCCATTCTAGTTTTTTCGGATCAAACGCTGCTGGTGATTTGCTCAAACGGTTTGTATCGAATATCTTGATCAATTCATCTTGCGGGAAGATCTCGTCTTCGCCGACTGGAGACCAGCCAAGCAAGGCGATAAAGTTAAACATCGCTTCAGGTAAATACCCTAGTTCGCGATATTGTTCGATGAATTGCAGAATACTTTCATCACGTTTACTTAATTTTTTCCCAGTCTCAGTGTTAATAATCAAGGTCATATGGCCAAACGTTGGACGCGGCCAACCAAAAGCATCATAAATCATCAACTGTTTTGGCGTATTCGCGATATGATCATCGCCCCGCAATACGTGCGTAATCTTCATCAGATGGTCATCCACCGCTACGGCAAAGTTATAAGTCGGCATACCATCACGTTTTTGAATGATAAAATCACCGCCGACATTGTCCGATTCAAAGCTGATTTCACCTTTGACCATGTCATCAAAAGCAAAGCTAGTATTACGAGGAACGCGGAAGCGAATAACCGGCTCTAACCCTTGTGCTTCTTTTTCCGCCTGCTCTTCTGGAGTCAAATTCGCGCACTTGCCGCCGTAATGAGGCATCTCGCCGCGAGCACGTTGTGCTTCCCGTTCAGCTTCTAATTCTTCAGAAGTACAGTAGCATTTATACGCTAAGTTGCTCATCAACAATTGATCGATCAACGGTTGATAAACATCGCGTCGTTCTGATTGACGGTAAGGACCGTATTTCCCAGGATTTTCTGGTGATTCATCCCAGTCAATGCCTAGCCAAGCTAAATTTTCTAACTGGCTTTTTTCGCCGCCTTCGATGTTTCTTTTTAAATCAGTGTCCTCGATCCGGATGATGAAGTCTCCATCATGGTGGCGAGCAAATAGATAATTGAACAAAGCAGTTCGGGCGTTTCCGATGTGTAAGTGTCCAGTTGGACTTGGTGCATAGCGCACACGAATTTTCGACATATATTAGTTCCTCTTTCCCGCTTATTTAGCAAATTAAAAAACCATTTGCTACTCAACCTAAATTGTACAATCAATCCACTGTTTAGTAAAGCTGCAGTGTTATTTTCCCGCTTTGCCGTTGCTGTAGTCTAATTTTTTCTCGGGTGAATCATCCTTGATGTTGCGGCTTGAATGAGCAGGTTTAGCAAATATCATGCGACCCGCCGCCGTTTGCAAGGCACTCGTTACAACTACTTCGATGTGTTCGTTCATATAATGCTGACCGTCCTCAACGACCACCATGGTGCCATCGTCCAGATAAGCAACCCCCTGCTGACGTTCTGTTCCGGCTTTCACGACTAAAACATTCATATTTTCACCTGGAATCACGACTGGTTTCACCGCATTGGCTAAGGCATTGATGTTCAAGACTGCGACGTTTTGGAACTCTGAAACCTTATTCAAGTTGTAGTCATTTGTCACGATCACGCCGTCTAATAATTTAGCCAGCTTGATTAATTTACTGTCGACTTCGCTGATATCTTCAAAATCGCCATCATACATTTCCACGGCGATTCCTTCTTCTTTTTGTAAAGAATTCAAGATGTCCAACCCACGGCGGCCTCGTACGCGTTTCAAACTATCACCAGAATCGGCGATGTATTGCAGCTCATACAAGACAAAATTTGGAATCATTAAGACGCCTTCTAAAAAGCCGGTCTTAGCAATATCGTAGATACGTCCGTCAATGATGACGCTGGTATCCAAGATTTTGTATTTATGGAAGTGATCGTCCGCTTTACGCTCTAATACTTCGCCTTCATTCGTTTCGGCCTTCTTGTTACGTCCTCCGAAGAATTTCTTCAACTCGTCGATCCGCGTCGTTCCCATCCGAAAACCTAAATAACCTAACAGCAGCATGATTAAAATCGGTAATGCGCTGTTGATGAATGGAATCGGGATTTGATACAGAGGTGTCGTTCCGATCAACCCTAGGGTCAACCCTAAGATTGCACCCACCACTCCAAATAAGATATAAGTCAAGCTTAATTCATTTAATTGTTTCTCTATTTTTTTCACACCAACTGTGATTGGTTCTACGATAACCAAAGAAATAATATAAAAAATAATTGCACCAATCAGGCCATTCGTAAGTGAATTATTCAACCACAAGTTGTTCGCACTGCCAATTGCCGTCCACGCTGCTGGTAAGAAAGTGATTCCTAAACTGATCCCAACAATCAGAACGATGACTGTTAACACACGTTTTTGCATGCCATCCCTCCTAAGTTCTTTCATTTATTTTTTTAAGGTAAAAACCTTTGAATAAAGGCTGTGCCAGAAATGCTTCTGGCACTGCCGCTTATTAACGAAATACTTTTCTTAGTGTTTCTCCTAATGTCGCCACCGGAATCAATTCGATTCCTTTCGGCGGGTTCCACTCGCCCATGTTGTTCTTAGGCAGATAGATTTTTTTAAAGCCAAGCTTGCTGGCTTCTTTGATGCGCTGTTCGATACTATTGACCCGGCGAATCTCACCGGTCAAACCGATTTCACCAATAAAGCATTCGGTCGCTTCCGTGCCGTTTTCTTTATAGCTGGAAGCAATCGCTACAGCCACAGCCAAGTCAATGGCGGGTTCATTTAATTTCACGCCGCCTGCGGCTTTCAAGTAGGCATCTTGATTCTGCAGCAGCAAACCAGCTCGTTTTTCCAGAACAGCCATGATCAATGAGACACGATTGAAATCTAGTCCCGTTGTCGTTCGCTTTGCGTTGCCGAAAACGGTCGGTGTTACTAGCGCCTGAACTTCCACCAAAATTGGTCGGCTGCCTTCCATCGCTACCACGATCGCCGATCCAGTCGCACCCTCCAGCCGTTCCTCCAAGAAAACCTGAGAAGGATTGGCAACTTCGACTAAGCCTTGTTCTCGCATTTCGAAGATCCCGATCTCATTAGTGGAGCCGAAACGGTTTTTTACCGCTCGCAAAATACGGAAGCTGTGATGCTGCTCGCCTTCAAAGTACAATACGGTATCCACCATATGCTCCAGCATCCGAGGACCTGCAATATTTCCTTCTTTAGTCACGTGACCAACGATGAAAATCGCGATGCCATTGGTTTTCGCCAGCTTCAATAGTTCCGCTGTTGTTTCACGAACCTGGCTGACAGAACCTGCTACGCTGGTAATATCCGGCTGTGTCATGGTTTGGATCGAGTCGATGATCACATAATCTGGCTTAAGATTTTCAATCGTCCGGCTGATTTCTCCCATGTCTGTCTCCGCATATAGATAAAAATCCGTTTTACTGGAGCCTAAACGCTCCGCCCGCAATTTGATTTGCTGGGCACTTTCTTCACCGGAAACATACAGAACATTCCCGCCAGTAGCCGCCAATTGGTGCGATACTTGCAACAGCAAGGTAGATTTCCCAATTCCGGGATCTCCGCCAATCAATACCAGAGAACCTGGCACCACACCGCCGCCCAGCACACGGTTCAGCTCGGCTAACTCCGTTTGGATCCGTGTTTCCTTTTTAAAGACGACATCCTTCAGCTTAGTGGGGACCGCCCGTTCACCGGTAAGACTGACCCGATTCCGGCGATCTTCGGGATGATTTTGCTCAACCTCTTCCACCATTGTATTCCAATTGCCGCAGTTAGGACATCTTCCTAAATATTTCGGCGAAACATAGCCGCATTCTTGGCAGATAAATTGTGTCTTGGATTTTTTCGCCAAAGCCTTCGCCTCACTCGTTGATTTAAAATTTTATTTTTTGTCTGAAGAACCGAATCCACCAGTACGTTCAGCACCTTCTTCATCATTGTCAGCTTTAAGAAACGGCAAGAAAATCCCTTGTCCGATCCGTTCGCCTTTTTTGATATGCACATCGGTTAAACCAAAGTTGGAAAATTGAAACATAATATGCCCTTCATTATCTGGGTTATTATAGTAGTCGCTGTCGATCACGCCAACACCGTTGCTTAACGTCAAAAAACGTTTTAACGGATTGCTTGAACGATTCGCTAATTGTAAATATTCATCGTGCCCCATGTAAGACTTAATTCCAGTAGGAACCAAGACTGGCTTCACGATCTTTTCAGATACCTCTGAATTTTTAGTGAAATGCTGAATGACTTGCTTCCACACCGCTGGGATCACGATATCTTCGGCCGCTTCAAAATCATACCCCGCCGCGTTTTTCGTTGCCCGTTTCGGTAAATTGATGTTCTTATCCTGATAAGCTTCAGTCACTTCAAAACCACGTTTTCTCATTATAAACCCCTTTTTTTCTAAAAATCAGATACTTTCCACTCCGTCACTCTTCTCATACAACTTGCAAAAGAGCTGACAGCCTTTGTGAAATATATTGCTATTCTACCATAGAGCGGGCATCTGTTCGAAAATCTTTTGCGAAAACTCTATGGAAATTTAATGAATTTTTTTCGCTCTAAATCAATTCTCGCTGATTCGCTCGTCCAGTGCTGGTAGACGATTGATATACATATCGATTCGCTTCGCATAAGAAGGATTTTCTTCATATGTTTTGATCTGTTCCTGCAGTGTTTTAAGATCATCCGTTACGATCCCGTTAACATTCAACGAGACCATCCGATCCATCGAATCAGCATCGTTGACAGTCCAGGCGTAAACGTCCTTGTCTTCAAGATGAGCCCGCCGAACAAAATCGCTGGTCAAGGTCGTTTCCTCCATCGTATACGCGTTCGCCGGTGTTTGCGGGAATACTAAATTATAAGGCAAGACATAACTGACATACAACTTTGGTGCCTTTTCCTTTAGCTCAGTCACTACGTCATAGTCCAGGGAATGGATTCGATGGTGATGAGTCAAAATCGTTTGCTGATATTTTTCGATAAATCGATCGATCATTTCCTTAGAATCGGCTGAAGTCGTTTTAATTTCAATCAGTAATTTTTGCTGATGCTCATTGGCAAAAGCTAAGTAATCATCAAAACTGGCAATCGGCGCCACATGGCCATTCTCGACTGCCTGCAACTCTTGGGCTTCAGCCAAAGTCAGCTCATGGGTGGTTTTATCTCGACCTGTTAGTTTTCTGAAATTTTTATCGTGAAAAACCACAAATTGACCGTCTTTGGTTTCTTGGATATCCATCTCGATATAATCCGGTTTTTCTTTGATCGTCGCAGCCATCGCCGAAATCGTATTTTGCACCCCGTTACCATTGTCCACTCCGCGATGAGAAATAGTTAACGGAATTGAATCTTCCAGACCTGCTAAATAAAGCACATTGCTGATCAGAGTCGTTCCCCCAAGAAAGATAAAAAACACTGCGGCTGCAATCCGCGTCCAAAAGCTTGGTCGAACCAGACGCAAAGGACGTTCGCCGCTAATCATCAACGGATAAAATTTTTGAACCAAGATACTGAAGTACAAAACCGTCGCCCATGCCAGCATCAATTGACTGAACAATTGGATACTCGATAGGTTGACCATGGCGCCGATCGCAGGAAATGGTTTCGGCAATAAATCAAAGACTAGTTGCGCCCCATAGCTCACACCATAACCAACATAGGAAACTAGAGTCAAAATAACCGTCAAAACAAAGATCCGCCACGCATAATGCCAATAACGATGATGGGTCAGCTCAAGGCTTTTGGCTATCGCCTGTTTTGGCGATTCGTCTGCGAAAATCATCAGTGGCAACACAAATAGCAGACGAATTCCGATATACGACACTGCAATCGAGGCAACGACTAATAATAGAAGAAACAATCCATTTTCACTTAAATATTCCAGAATGAAAACCGGAATCGTCACTTTATTCAATAATGGTGTTCGGAAAATGGCATTGGCAAAGGGCAAAATCAGCACAAAGTAAAATAGGAAGAAAAAGAATGTTTCTGGACGCAAATGCCGCATGTGGTAAAGAGATTGCTTAAACAGCTCCCACAGAGTACGTTCTTCCTTGGTTTGAATACTTTTAATGGCAAATAATTGAAAGGTAAATTGCAGAAATACTAGGGCTAAGACTAGCGCCAAGAGTAATAACAAAGCGATCAAGACAGCGGGATGTTTCGTTAAGATGGTCAAGATGTTGGTGTTAGAAACGTAAGGGATTCCCCCTCGTTTTAGAATAAAGGCCACTAAAAACTGAACGCAGGGGATCACCAGCATTTCTAGCACGATATTCGTTCCAACGATCAAGAGAATGTAGCTGCCCCAGTGACGGAGAAACTCTCTTGAATAGGAGAAAAAGAATCGTAGTGATGACATTTTTTGATACCCCCTTTAAGTAGATTAATGGCAGCCAGCTCAATTTAATGAAGCCGATCTTTGCCCTGCATATCATTCAACTGAAAACCTAGCATGAAAAAATAGGCAAACCTATAAAACTTGCCAATGACCTTTGAAAAACTGCTCAAAGTTCATTGGCAAAGAAACCGGCACAATGATTTATGTGTCCGATTGGGTTTGGCGTTTCCGATCATAGTCTGGGTCGAACTCATCGGTTTCGATATAAATATAGGCTTTTTTATCAGGCAACGCTTTGCGGATTACCCGCTCGATCTGGTTCACCACGTCATAACTGACGCCTTCATAAGAATCCGCGATATCGATTTTCGCAGCGATCATTACTTCAGTCGGACCTAAATGGACTGTCTTGATGTCGATCACTTTTTTGACTTCTTCCCGCTTGAAGGCATCTTGGATTTTTATCAGGTCATTCTTGGACACACTTTCCCCGATGATCAGGCTGTAAAATTCCCGGGCTAAAAAGATCGACGCAAACAACAGCATCATCCCGATCAATAATCCACTCAAAGCATCAAACATCGGGTTTCCAGTCAGCATCGTCAGCAATGTTCCGATGATCGCCAAGACTAAACCAATCACTGCACAGAAATCTTCTGTAAAAATGATCAGAATTTCACTGTGGCGGCTTTCGTGTAAAAATTTAAATAATGGCAGCTTCTCTGTATTCAGTTCATGAATTTCCTTGATCGCTACCCGCAGCGAACTGCCTTCGACCAAAATACCGAAAACCAAAATACCCAATACGATCAAAGGATTCGCCACTTCATGGCTGGGATGGAAAAGCTTTTCCACCGCCTCCCAAATTCCTAACGCGCCACCACCAAAAAACAGCATCGTGGCAACGATCGTACTGAAAAAATATTTTGCCCGGCCTTCACCGAATTGATGCAATTCGCTTTGTCCGCGAGCCGCTCGGCGATCGCCAAATAATAACAAGATTTGATTGCTGCAATCCACCACACTGTGGATACTTTCATTCATCATGGCGGCACTGCCGCTAAGCATGTAACCGATAAACTTACTGACAGCTACTAGCACATTCGCTAGCAATGCCGCCAAGACCGCCATCGAGCTCTGCGTTTTTCTTTCTTCCATGTGATTCACTCGCTTCCTAATGGTTCCTATTATAAAGCAGAAAAGAAAAATCATAAAAGCAAAGCTCTTCTGGAGATCAATCCTCAATGACTATGTGGAAAACCGTTCTAGACATCTGAATCAATTTAAAAAAAGTTTTCCACTGTTGATAACTATTTTTCTAAGAATAGACCAGACCCTATCTAGGCTTTGAATTCCGTCATATTGCCGCGAAAACGTAGCGGCAGATGGTTTCGTTGCGCAACGTAGTTCGCCCGCTCATCGATGGTCACTGCCCGCAAGAAGGTTTTCCACTGTTGACGAATGTCCTGTTCATTACTTGCCTCGGCAAAGTCGGGACAGCTGGTATTTTCCATCAGATGAATCGCTCCATGATCTATAATTCCTAATAACTCATGGGTCTCATCATAGATCATGATTTTCTCCTGTGGATAACGCTCTGCAAAGTGCGGGCATAGATACGGCATCACATAATGCTTCGGATTGATTTTACTAAATAATACATCGCCAACATATTCAAACCGGACAAAGCCCGTTAGCAAATGATTCTCTCCTAGCATGGTTCGAATACTTTTCCGCAATGCTAAGATCGAAGGATGTCCCAAATGATTCTCCAGTAAATCCTTGGTCTGCAACGCGATCTCGATGGCATCCAGCAAATATCGTTCTTTGCCTTCAAGAGTTGAGTAAAAGCCATTTTGAATAAACAGAAAATTTTCCGGCCTCAACCGTTGGCGCAAGCGATGATAAATTTTTTCTCCCCGCATGGGATCAGTTGCCACCCACTCTGCTAAAAATAAACTTTCTACTGCTGTTTCTGGGGATAAAATCAGGGTGGGAAATACCTTTTCACGAAAACTGCGATCAACAATCGTCATGAAGCCGAGAAAACTGCCATCATACTCCCAATGCTCTGTTGATTCCCGCATTTGCCTCACCTACTTTTCGCATGTTCGAAACGTTCCACATCAAATAAAGACAGCTGTTCACTCGTTGATTGGGTATTGTGCTTTTTCAACACCTGATATTGTTTTGAAGAAATCAATGATGTGATCACCCATTCGGGGTCCTTGATCAGCCCTGCTGGTGTTTCATGATTGCAGGCAATAAAATACTGAGCCCGCTTGATTACGATGCCTAGTTTTTTTAAATCCGTTAAATGCAACCGATAATACTTGCGCGCTTTGACGATATTCTGCGCGCTTTTTGGACCGATTCCAGGTACTCGCAGCAATTGATCATAGGGCGCAGTCTGCACATCGACGGGGAAGCGTTGATAATTTTGAACTGCCCAATTGGCTTTTGGATCGAGATAAAGATTAAAATTCGGTTTGTCCTCCGACAAGATCTCATCAGCAGTGAATTTGTAAAAGCGCAGCAGCCAATCCGCCTGATACAAGCGATGCTCCCGCAATAGCGGCGGTTCAGTCGTTACCGCTGGCAGCAGATTATCCTGATTGACGGGGATATAGGCTGAATAGTACACCCGCTTCAACTGATACTTCTGATATAGATTCTCCGAAATCTTGACGATCGAACGATCACTCTCAGGACTGGCTCCGATAATCATCTGGGTTGACTGCCCAGCTGGCACGAAACTTGGTCCGCGCCGAACTGCTGGTAAAAATTCCTGTTCTTTTTTTACCGTCGTGATTTGCTTCATGGGTTTGTATAAGTCAAACGGATCTTTATCCGGAGCCAGCAGTTTCAGACTTTCGCGGGAAGGCAGCTCGACATTGACACTCATTCGATCCGCCAGAAATCCCAATTCCTCGATCAATTTTTCATCCGCACCGGGAATCGCCTTGACGTGGATATAGCCGCGAAAGCCTTTTTCCTCGCGCAAAATTTTCAAGGTCTTGATCAAGAGCTCGCACGTGTAGTCCGCACTTTTAATAATTGCCGAGCTCAAGAATAGACCTTCGATATAATTACGCATATAGAAATCCATGGTTAAATTTGCCACTTCCTGCGGCGTGAAAGTCGCTCGGGGAATCGCATTTGATTTGCGATTAAGGCAGTAGTGACAATCAAAGATACATGCATTGGTAAATAATAGCTTTAACAAGGACACGCACCGTCCATCTGGTGTGAAAGAATGGCAGATTCCTGAAACCGCCGTACTACCAACTGTTCCCGATCGTGTATTGTTTTCAACACCGCTGCTGGAGCAAGAGACATCATATTTCGCAGATTCTGCTAAAATTTCTATTTTTCTTTCCAGCTCCATCGAAACCATCCTTCCTATACGAACGTACGTTCTTATTTAACCAGAATAATTGGCGCTTGTCAAAAATTTTCTTGATAGATACTCCTAAAGACGGATGAAGCCGGCGATAGATTTGCTATAATTTAATACATAAAAGGAGTGTGAAAGAGATGGAAAGGAAGCAATATGTTTGTGATAAGTGCGGGTGTCAGCACTATACCTCTGACCAGTTCCAAGCAACTGGCGGAAACTTTTCGAAGATTTTCGATGTTCAAAATAAAAAATTTGTTACAATCAGTTGTAAACAATGTGGGTTTACGGAGCTTTACCGTAGCGAAACATCAGATGGTTGGAATATCTTAGACTTCCTGATGGGAGGCTAATAAAAAAAGCGGCAGCCGCCGCTTTTTTTGCTTATTTTTATCGAACAACCACCGCATATTTTCTGGCGTTGTAAATATTTTCAAATGTCGTGCGACTTAACCAATACGAGCCGCTGATAGGATCAGAAACATGAACCTGGTTTCCGGCCTTATTGAATCCGTCTAAAGTAACCGCATGGTTATTGTTGGCAGCCACGCCAAAGCTCCAGTTCCCCCAGCGAATCGGTTGGAAATTGATGGTCACCCAAGCAACGACTGGGTTTCCGTTTTTGACTTCGTTGATTAGCGTATTCATTGAACTACCGGATATATTCTGGACATTCCCATACTTTTGTCCCCATGAAGTCAAAGGTGCTGGGTAAATCGCTGAGTAAGTATAAGCATTTTCAACGAAGGGGGAACCGACGAAGCCATTGTTTGGGTTGCCATTCGGTGATTTTGGAATTGTATTTAAGAATGAGCGTAGACTCCAGCCACCTAGCTTGCCTTTGTATTGCAGCGCTTGAAGCAATGATGCCCCCTCACAGCCGCTTGGCGCGCCAAGTGCATATTGATTATAGTTTTTTACGCCCAATAATCGGTAATCTTCATGACTTTGTTCGCCGCTGCCCACTGCATACCAAGCAATCCCTTCATCACGCCACCCAACCTTTTTCAGATGATCACGTTCAGAGGTAATTGGTGTGTAATGATGTGAACCTGCTTTGGCATTAGGGTTATATAGACGATACAACGGTGTCCCTGAGTTTGTTGAATACCAAGAGATTCCTTCATCACGCCAGCCAACTTTTTTCAGATGGTCGCGTTCACCCGCATTTAACGTGTAGTGATGATCACCGGCATTCGGGTTATATAAACGATAAACTGGATTACCGCTGGTAGGCGCTTGCCAACCGATTCCCTCATAACGCCATCCGACCGAACGCAAATGATCCCGTTCACTAGTCGTTTTAGTATAAAAATGCTCTCCACTATTCGGGTTATATAGGCGATACATCGGAACAGATGCGACAGCCGCACGAAAGGCACGAGCATTTCCTTGCATCAATTCTTCCTTCGGTGCTTGAGTCGCATTAGCTTCCGCCTGACCTTCTTTGACTGGCGGCTCTAATTCGACTACTTCTCCATTTACTATTGCCGTTTGTGGTTGAGTAGAGGGTTCTGTATTTTGAATTGTGGATGATTGCCGTACTTCGGGAGCTACCGAACTCGATACAGTGGCGCTCTCAGCAGTTTCCATATCCGAACTTTCTGTAAGTTGGACAGTGCTTTGAGTTACGTCAACTGCTTGACTGACAACAGGCAAAGTAAATCCGGAAAGCGTTGCCAAGCAAACCAACATGATCCTGTTCCTCTTATTCATTTCAACATCCCTTTCGATATTATTTGTAATAATAAGTTAATAGTTTTTATCATCACAGCCGTTATATTATACTTCTCTAATTTATTTATGTCTTTTAATCAGCTTATAAAAATAATAAAACGCCCGTTAAAAGTTCGCTGAGACCCACGAACTCTTAACGAGCGTTTCTTATTTTCTTTATTACTGCTTACTGATCGATACTCGTGTTGGACTGACCCAAGTCCCTGTACCGAAACCTAGAATCGTCTTGTTCATCGGCACAACGGAGTGTCAGGACTGCAATAATTCCCAACGAAACAAGAAACTGAAACCCTGTGTGATAATAGGCCGCTTCACTGGTACGGTCGCTCCAAACATGATAAAACTGCGAATCATTCTTTAAAAGTGTCGATGAAACCGTCCAATAGATCGGGATAAACACGGCAATCCAGCCGACAATCGTCAATAGACCAATATAAAACTTATTCCACCAATGTCCCTTTTCAAAAAAGTAATCACTAACAAAACGCTTCTCCGCCTCATGACGATTTCCTTGATCCTTCATGCGAATATCCCTTCCTGAAACTCTTTTCCATCATTATGCCTCTGTTTTCTGAGAACACAACATTTTCGCTTTCATAAATTAAAGGACCTTAATTTTTGCGAACGGAACCAAAGCTAACCATTTTTGTAACGTATAGTTGGTTCTATTTTCCATTTAAGTAAGCTAAAGTGTAATTAAGGAGGATGAAAAGTATGAATAATCAGAATAGTCCGATCGCAACGAACCTGCGATCATTAAGAAATAGAAATAATTGGTCTTTGGAATACGTGGCTGAACGTTTGGAAGTGTCACGTCAGGCTGTTGCAAAATGGGAGAATGGGGATTCTTTGCCAGATGTCATGAAATGCGATGCTTTAGCCAATCTCTATGACGTTACGTTGACCGACTTGATTCGCCACAATGAAGAAGTCGAAGGTATCCCGATTGGGCCTGCTGGCAAACATATCTTTGGAATTGTACCAGTAGGGACTCGCGGACAGATCGTCCTGCCAAAAAAAGCCCGAGATCTTTTCAAGATCGAAACAGGAGATACCTTGGTGGTGCTCGGTGATACGAACCCATCAACCCCCGGCATCGCCTTGATAGACAGCGAAACCTTTATGCGAATGACCGGAAATATGATGGAAAACATTTTTGAGCCAAAGGAGGAATCATGATGAATCTGCTGGAAGTAACCGAGCTTACTAAAAATTATCCAACATTCTCATTGAAAAATGTCAGCTTTCACGTACCAGAAGGTCAGATCATCGGCCTGATCGGTGTTAATGGCGCTGGTAAAACGACAATTTTGAAAGCCTTGCTGAACTTGATTCCCGTTGATCATGGATCAGTCATGATGTTCGAAACGATTTTTCTGGAAAATGAGCTGGACTGCAAACAAAAAACTGGGGTCGTTTTAGGCGGCATCGATTTCTATAAAGAGAAGAAGATCAAAGACATTACCAAAGTCACCAAACGCTTTTACCATGATTGGGATGAGGGTGCCTATCAAAAATATTTGAAGCTCTTCTCCCTAGAGCCAAATAAGAAAATCAAAGAGCTATCTGCTGGGATGAAGGTTAAGTATTTGATTGCCTTAGCCCTTTCCCATCAAGCCAAATTATTTATTTTTGATGAACCGACGAGTGGACTTGATCCAGTATCACGGGATGAGCTGATCGAGATTTTCCAACAAATCGTTAAAAACGGCGATAAAAGCATTCTCTTCTCTACGCACATTACCTCAGATTTAGAAAAATGCGCCGACGCGATCATTTATATCAAGGAAGGCGAATTAGTCAAAGCAGCCCCTAAAAAAGAATTTATCGATTATTTCCAAAAGCTGAAGCAACCAGATGAAACATCAGCACTAAGTTTAGAGGATATTATGGTACGAATGGAGGGCAAACATTATGATTTCTAATTTACTATATAAAGAGATTCGTCTAGCTGTACACCCTAACTTGATTGTCTTTACCCTGATGGGACCGCTACTATTAATTCCAGGATATCCTTATACGATGGTCTTTATCTTTAGTTTGATCGGCAACTTTGTTAATCTGCTGTACACTCGGGAAAATAACGACACCTATTACTCTACCCTGCTGCCCCTGAAACGATCAGAGGTTGTGTTAGGTAAGTGGCTCGTTTTACTAGTGTCGCAAATGGTGACGATCCTGATCTCGATTCCCTTTGCTTTTTTACGGCTGCGCCTGTTCTCATTGCCAAATCCTGTCGGAATTGAAGCAAATGTCGCCTTTTATGGTTTTGGTTTGATGATTTTTGCCTGTTTCAATTTCATCTTTCTTACTTCTTATTTTAAAACGGTTTATAAGGTTGGAGGTTCTTTTCTCAAAGGTCTGATCCCTGCGACTTTAGTAGCAATGATTGTAGAAGTAGCTGTCCATTTTCCAGCTCTGACTTGGCTGGATTCAGTCACGTTCGCAGGCCAAATGAAACAGCTCCCGATCTTGATTGTGGGCATTCTAATCTATATCGTTGCGATGTGGGCGACCTATAGAATCTCGGCTCGCAAATTTAGTCAAGTGAATCTGTAGACGCTCGAGTTTCGAAGAGTGCCAAAAGGATAGTAATCCATGGAAGCATCGCTCTTTTTAAAAGCAACTTCTTTTCTGTGTATTTACTTTTCCCCATTTTTTTACTAAATCATCTGGGAAAAGCACAAAGAAAGACCTCGGATACCAAAACTTATGACGATTTTGGCATCTAAGGTCTTTTTTAATTTGAAGTTGGACTTCGACCACGGCTTCGTTTATTTTTCGAAATAAGCGGTCCAAGAAAGGCCTTCGCCGTTAGCTTTTGCTCCGACAAACTCCTTCTGCGTCGTTTTTCTAACTAGTTTTCCCTCGCCAGTCAGATCATCCATCAGCTCTTTGTGACGCGGATAGACCACCATTTCCAGCTCATTCAAATCACGATTGGTAAAGAAATCTTCGCTGCGTTCGACTTGTTCCGGCTGCGAAAAGTCCGGTGTCACAGCCTTCTCTTCTACCTCACCCTTTTGGTTGAACCAAAAAAATAGAAACGCCGCCGCCAGTACACCAACCAGTGCCACTACTTTTTTCATTGCGCCCTCCTTGTAGCATCCTATTCCTTTTCAGTATGCCACAGTTGAAAACGTTTTTGAACGAAAAACTTAATTGTTTATAAAAGAAAGTTTAATTAAGCAGAGAATTGTTGGTGAAATAGTTACTTCTTGATTAATGGTAAGCTCGGGCTGGGAATTGGTTCTATTCAAACTCCTCGTATTCATTGGGATCTTGACCTTCGATTCGACCATCAGCTTTTTCCAGCAGGTTGATTCGTTCGACTTCTGTTTGGGTCAATTCGAAATCAAAAATCGCCAAGTTTTCTCGTTGGTGCTTCAAATTCCGGGATTTAGGAATCGGAATGATCCCGCGCTGCACATGCCAGCGTAAAATGATTTGCGCCGGATTTTTACCATATTTTTCAGCCAACTCAGTAAGGGTGGACTCCTTTAGTGCATCGCTACCGCGACCTAACGGGCTCCACGCTTCTGTTACGATCCCGCGTTCTTTATCAGCCGCCACCATTCGCTCTTGAACCCAGTAAGGATGGATCTCGATTTGATTGATCGCTGGAGTTACACCGGTTTCATCAATGATTTTATCTAAGTGTTCAGACTCAAAGTTCGAGACGCCAATTGAGCGAATCAATCCTAATTTTTGCGCTGTTATCATCGCTTTCCAGGCTTCCACGTATAGGCCGCGTTTTGGTAAAGGCCAATGAATCAAGTACAAATCAAAATAATCTAAGCCCATGCGGAACAACGATTCTTGGATCATCATCAGGGCATCCTCATAATGATGATATTTGCCGGGTAACTTCGTTGTCACAAAAAATTCCGAGCGCGGAATCCCCGAACGGCGAATCGCTTCTCCGACAATTCCTTCACTGTCATAGTTGGTGGAGGTGTCTAGCAGACGGTAGCCGTCTTGGATTGCCGTCAACACTTGATCAAGCCCTTCTCCACCGCGTATCTGGTAAGTACCTAGTCCAACGGCTGGTATCTGATGGCCGTCATTCATCGTAATCAATGGTGCTTTCATCACTCATTTCCTCCCTTAATTAAGTACTGCATAAGTCACATAAGCGACTCTCCATTTCTACCTTAACATCAAAATCTGGGAACTGTTCAATCCTCTGCTCAGCCCGCTAAAATTAATTTCAAAAATAAGCGGAAAAAAAATGACGAAAGAGGTATACTACAGGTTGAACACGTTAGAAGGAGAAGATTACGATGGATTCGATTATTTGTATAGTTCTGGGCATGGTGTTTGCCAATGGGGTTCCTCATTTTATTAAAGGAATTACCGCTGAAAGATGGGATGTCCCCTGGAAAAAACCAGCCTCTGCCTCCACAAATGTGTTATGGGGAGTTGCGAATTGGCTGATTGTCGTGATCATCTACGCGCTCTTTAAACCAGATGTCAATAGCTTCGATGCCGCTTGCTTCTTAATTGGTATGGGTATTACCGGTTATTACCTTGCGTTGCATTGGTCGGAGAAAAAAAATGAAAATGGCACTGCTTGATGAGCAGCGCCATTTTTTAGGCTTCAATTTCGGCTTTTTGTTTCTTCGTCAGCTTTTGATACACCAATTGATAGGATACTCCAATCAGTTGCTCGATAGCCTCATCACTCAATTCTTCACTGGCTAACTTGATTGAGTTCCAATGATTTTTGTTCGTGTAATACCCTGGAATCACCGTTCCAGAATAGATTTCACGCAGTTCTTCATTCTTTTCCGGCAAATTTTTCAGCGTAATGATCGCATCCTCGCTAGCCTGATCACTCATCATTCCAAACATTTTGCCTTGTAGTTCAAAGTAGAGCACTTCCCAATCTTCGCGAAAATAAACTTTCGCACCCTTTAACGTTTCACCGAACGCTTTAAACGTTTCGATGCGCTGCTGCATCACTGAATTTTCCATTGTTCCTCCTTTAAACGCAGAATAAAATAATTCTTTTCCATTTTTTTCTACAAGTATATCGTTTTCAGGAGCGAGATGTATACACTTGAAGCTTTATTTTACAAATCTTGTGTTTTTAGCAATAAATAAGCCGTGACAAGACCAATTATTCCGGTCAAAAATATGATTCCTAACGTCAATACATCATCGGCCAACGGCAATTCAACTAAACTCTGAACCACGACTGCGGACCATGGAACGATTCGCGCAAGCTTAAAAGGCATATTCATCGCAAACATTTCGATCCCCGTAAAAGCTAAAGCCAGCATAATCGTTGGATAGAATAATTTTCGCTGCAGAACACTCACGGTTAACAATGGCATTGCTGCGATAAAACCTAACAAACAATATTTGAGAAGAGTGACGATTAAACTTCTGGTTCCTGTTAAACCAAAAGTATCAGGATAGATCAGCCAGCCGCCAATCGTGTAAACAATGATCACACCAACTAGTGTTCCGATGTACCAGATAAACCAGATGGCGACTTTTCCTAAAATAAATCGCCATCTTGAGGTAGGTGCGGTCAATACATTATTGATTGTGCGGTCTTCATATTCCCGCTGTAGCAAGAATGTGATGATAAATCCGCTCATGATTGATAAAAGCGAACCGACAACCACATAAACACTCATCAACCATATCTGATAGTTTTCTGACGGATTCTCTGCAATCACTAAGTCCTTAAAAACCATAAATGCCGAGGCAAGAAAAGTCAGCAACGTACATACTGCAAAAATCCGATTGCGTTTCAATTTCATCCACTCAGCAGAAATTACATTAAGCAATGCCAACACCTCCCGTAATTGTCCGGAAATGTTCTTCCAAATTGCTGGAGCCAATAAACAAGCTGGAGACTTCAATCCCATTCTTCCCAAACAAGTGATTGATCTCCTGCGGCTCAAACGTAAAATCAAAAAGCTTGATCGTATTACCTTCCTCCACCTGATAATTGGACATATGCAGATTTTCCTCCAATAAGCGGGTAGCTTGATGCACATCTGAAACGGTAATACTGATGTGACGCTGATTGTGCTGGGCTATCTGACTCATATCACATTCTTCTAGCAGCTCGCCATTATGCAAAATACCAATGATATCCGCGATTTGCTCGATCTCCGAAAGCTGATGGCTGGAGATCAGGATCGTTTTCCCATGAACCTCCGCCAACTCCTTCAACAGCTGGCGAATCTCAGCGATCCCAATTGGATCTAATCCGTTCGTCGGTTCATCCAAGATCAATAACTCTGGATCATTCATCAGTGCATTGGCGATCCCTAAACGCTGCTTCATCCCCAATGAATAATTCGCAAAGCGTTTGTGTTCGACATGATTCAGATCAACCAGCTTCAATGCCTTGTCCACACTGTTTCTTTGCGTCTGCCCTTTTAGTTTGGAGAATACCTTTAAATTATCTGGTCCTGATAAATAAGGATAAAAACTGGGTGTTTCGATAATGTTTCCGATCCGTGAATAGACTTCAGGGTGTTTCTTCGGCGATTGACCAAATAACTGGAATTCGCCAGAGCTAGCCGTTGCTAAACCTAGTAGTATTTTCATGATCGTTGTTTTTCCCGCGCCATTACGTCCCAGCAGACCATAGATTTTGCCTTTGGGAACAGTCATTGAAACATTCTTGACCACTGCTTGATCGTTGTATTGTTTCGACAAGGCCGCGGTTTTGATACTATCTTTTTCCATAGCGACCATCCTTTCTATACTTCTAGCTTAACAACGCTACCTTGCCCTAACCTTGCCGAATCCTTGTTTTTCTCTGGTTTATTCTAGCAATGTTAAGAGAAATTTTGTTCCTTCGCCTAATCGGCTGCTGGCACTGATTTTTCCGTGATGGGCTGCAACTAATTCTTTGACGATCGCTAAGCCCAAGCCATTCCCTTTTGAACCTCTTGCTTCGTCGCCCTTATAAAGACGATCAAAAATCCGTGGCATATTCTGTTCCGAGATGCCTTTGCCGTTATCGGCGATTTCAAGCTGTAATTGCTGGTTCTTTTCCGATAACTTAATACTGATTTTATTCCCCTGACTGTGTTTCAAGCTGTTTTCCAGCAAGTTGTCGACGATCCGACGAAATGCCGCAATGTCGATGGTGTACTCAAGCTCTTTTTCCGGAATTTGAATGTCGTAGGTAAATTGCGGCTCCATTCGGGGAATCCACTCACTGACAATTTCCCGCAGCAGCTCGCAAATATCGACCGTTTCAAAATGATAACGCCGTTCCCCAGATTCAAGTTTAACCCATTCAAAAAGCGTATCAATATACTTCTCCAACTCAAAGGCCTTGGCTTGAGAAGAGCGTAAATAGTAGGACTTTTCTTCTTCTGAAACTAGCCCATCATTGACTGCCTCCAAATAACCAATTAAGGAGGCTAAAGGCGTTCGAACATCATGGGACAAACTGGTGATCAGCTTACGATATTCACTCTCTGAGACCTGTAGACCGCTCAGCTGCAGCTTGATTTCAGCAACGATCGTGTTCATGCGGAAACACAGCTCCGCGATGTCAGAGCTTTCGTCCACAACCATTTTTCGATCAAGATTTCCCTCGCTAATATCAGCCAAAACAGCCATCGCTTGATTGATCTGCTGCTTATTTTTTTGAAGTCGCGCAATCAAATATAGACAAACGATAGCCAATAACGCACAAATAATACTCATAACCAGCATCCTTATCCCTCCTGATTAAAGCGATAGCCGACCCCGCGAACCGTTTGAATGAAAAACGGCTTAGCAGCATCCGGCTCGATCTTCTTCCGCAGCTTGCTGATGAAGGACATGATGTTGTTATCATCAAAGGCATATTCCTCGCCCCAAACCTGCTGATAGATTTGCAGCTTGGTAAAAATCTGACCCTTATGAGCAGCCAGAAAATACAAAAGATCAAACTCTTTTCCCGTCAGTTCCAGCAACTCGCCATTCAATAAAACAGCTCGCGTCTGCACATCAAGTGATAGACTGTTTAACTTTAGTACCTCATCTGCACTCGTAGATCGATTAAACCTCGTGTAACGACGAACCAACGAGTCGATTCGTGCCATCAACTCCGCCATACTAAAAGGCTTGGTCAAATAGTCATCCGCCCCCAGTTGCAGCCCACGAATCTTGTCCGCCTCTTCATTCTTAGCCGTCAGCATCAATACCGGCACCACACTCTGCTTGCGAATCTCCGTTAAAATACTCAATCCATCAATTTGCGGCAGCATGATATCCAAGACAATCAAATGATAATCATCCGCTAGCGCCTGCTTCAATCCACTAGCTCCCGTATGAGCGAACTGCGCCTCATAGCCTGCATTCTTCAAATAACGCTCAATAATCGAACAAAGCTCCTGATCATCATCAACGATCAATACTCTGATTTTCTCTTGCATTGGCTTTCTCCTTTTTCAATTTAATGTATTCATTCTTTTCAGAAAAATAAGCCCGATGTTCAAGGCGTAAAACAGCCAACTAGTTCCCTAGTATTATTCACGAACTAGTTTTTTGGCCTAGCCTCGAGTACACTGCTGAAAGCTGGACTGGCATCCTCATTAAATATAATTCTGTTACTGTTAATTTTAGCAAAGATCTTGTTGGTTTCGGATGAAAGTTGCGGAGTTTAGAAATAAATGAATGAAGGCGAAAGAAAAACACCTTCCAGTGAAGGAAAGTGCTTTGAGGTGGTTGAATGAGAAAGTGTGCTGCTTCTGGGTGTCTGTTTGACGATTTTGCACTCCACTATTTTTAGATTTAGACTAAATCCCAATCAATGCATTCTGCTGCCGCATGGTAATTTACATTCCACTCTTTTAGATTTAGATTCCCACCCTAAATTATACCTGTTACCACTAGGTTCTAGTAGTCCTTTTCTGTCGACCTCAGTTTTTGTTTTGAGATTATTAAGCAAACATAACAGCTGTTTCAAGCAGAAACCTTTTTATCTCAATAATTTTTACATGCTGTCGTAACTACAGGAATTTTAGGCTTTCAGTGGTCGACAGATTACACCAAATAGTTACACGTAAAAAAGCCAAACAACCATACACCAACCAATAGAAATGTATGGTCGTTCAGCTATTCAAGCGGTATCCCGTATAGCTCTAAGGAACCATTTGCCCACAACAAATAAAGCTGCACAATAACAGTGATTTTGCTTAGCTCGATTACTTAATTACTTTCTCCGTCTACGCTTACGATCTTTCCCTTTCCCTTTTTTCGAATTATTTTTTCCTTTCTCCCCCTTTTTCTTCTTTTTCTGCGGTTCTTGTTTTTCCTCTACTACTTCTTGTTTCTCACTATTAGACTTTTTGTGATCGGATTGCGTAGGCGTTTTCTCAGCAGCAGGCGTCTCGACTGCGTTTGGTGTTTCTTTGATAGTGGGAGTCTCCTTTCCTTCAGTTGGTACAGTTTCTTGTGATGCAGCGACAGCGCTTTTAGATGCAATTGACCCTTCATTGCTCGCTTCTTTTTCTGACATGATAATCGCCGGTTCAGTCAAACGGGTATCAGCTAAGACGACTCCTTCCGGCAAAAGCATTTCCACTAATGCTAATCTTTCTTCTTCGCTTAATGAAGCGATCTCTGAGCTTAACTGCATGGCAGAATCATCCACAGCTCCTACCACTTCTTGACTGGTCAAAATCGGGCCAGACTCCTCTACGATCTCGCCTTTTTTGATCTTGATATAGCGCGTGCAGTTGTGGATCTCAGAGTTCTCCAGCTGAACAAAACGCCGGATTCCATCCTTTTCAAAAATAGTCAATGAAGACATTAATTCTAAAACAGCACTGATCTTCATGGCTGAGGCATTCGGATCAGCATCTCGCATACTCCAGGTATGGATTTTCCCCACAGCATCCTCAAAGGTCGAAACAAGTTTATACTGTTGCCCATTCAATTCCTCAACCGGCGTTGTCTTGGCAAACAAATATTTCTTACACTCGCTAACCCGATTGTTATAACGGTGATATATCTTGGATTTCTTATAAAGCCGGTGAGTAACCTGTTCCCATTCCTTGCCGTTCTCAAAATAGTCACGAAACAATGGCGCCAGCTTCTGCAGCACCTCTGTCGGCTCGGCAAATAAAAGGATCTCTTTAACAAGATCCTGACAAAATAAAGAGAAATCAGAAATGCACAACGCATGTCGAATCAGCACAGCAGCCACATACTGAATAACAGTGTCCGTATCCTGTGAATCTGCGTAAATTTTTTCGATGTTCTTTTCTAACCGAGGTCGTTTAGTGACAAAAAGCTGAACTTGCGACAATGATTGTGATTTCATAAAGTTTCTCCTCCTAAGAATACGTTTCCATTTTATTGTTTTAAAAACTAACTCCTCTTATATTATAATCCATGAAACGGCTTAAAATAACTCTATCTTTTTAGTAAAAAAAATATTTTTGACAACAAAAAAGGACCAAATGATTGATCCTTTTTACATATTTCTTCTATCAAGACTTTTATCGTTCTTGCATCGCTGGTAATTCATTTTTACTTAGTTTGTTTAAGTAAGGAATCATCATGATCACACCAGCAACGAAGGTTATCCCTTCTGTAATTGTCATAGACCAAATCAAACCATTCAAGCCGTAAAAATGATGCAGCAGCAAGACGACCGGGATGAAGAAGGTTCCTTGGATCGTTGACATGACGCCCGTCTGCGCACCGAAACCAGAAGCTTGGAAGATTCCAGTGAATAAACCGGAAAAACCATTAAAGACGGAAGAAACCAATTGTGCAGCCAGGATTGTTAGGCCTACTTGGATCACCCGAGGGTCACTAGTGAATAGACCTAACACAGGTACTCGAAACAGGTAAACAGCTAGAGCAAAAATGATCGAGATACCGCCGATCCACAGAGAAACTTCCTTCAAGGCTTCTTTTAAACGCTTCGTGTTGTGTGCAGAGAAGCTGTAGGCGAATAACGGCATTGCTCCTAAAAACAAACCCATCGTCAAAAACTCAGGTAGTTGAGTAATTCGAACCGCGATACCAAAGCTGGCTACAACATTGTCGCCGTACTGTACAGAAAAATTGTTCAATAGCAGTGTTGTCACGATCATAAAAGCCGATTTGAATAATTCAGAAACACCGATTTTGTAAATCTCCAATTGATCTTTGATTGAAATCTTGAAATGCTTCAAAAAGCCCTTCAAGGATTCACTTTTATTTTCTAAGAACCAGACATAGTAAGCCGTTGAAGCCAAGTTTGCCAATACCGTTGAAATACCGGCTCCGATCACATGCATGTTAAAGACTAAAATCAATAATGCATCTAGCGCGATACTAACGGCTACACTGATAAACATTCCATACATTGATTCCTTTGAAGCCCCTTCTGAACGAACCAATTGCTCCAAAGCAAAGTTCAAGACAAAGGCAAAACCACCAGCAAATAGTATCGTTGAATATTGCTTAGTATAAAGGATCGTTTGGCTATCTGCCCCAAGTAAATGAACAAAAGGATTCATAAAGATGATCGCTGCGATTCCGATAATCACGCCAAGAATAATGCTTGTATAGAAGGAATAACCAGCAACTTTCCGACCTTTTTGGGTATCGCCGCTACCAAGCAGGCGCGTAATAAAAGTTCCTCCGCCAACCCCAAACATATTCCCGACAGCCATCAAAATGATCGTGATCGGCATCGCCAAAGTAATCGCGGACATCATATTTGTATCGTGGATCAAGCCGATAAAATAGGCATTGATCAAATTGTAGACCGTCGTAGCCGAGATACCTACCATCATCGGGATCGACAGATGTACGATGGCTTTACGGATCGGACTTTCTTTTAAGTAGTAAATGTTTGATTCATTAACGTCAAATTCTTCCATGATAATTCCTTCTTCTATTAGATTTTTAATTGTTAGATTTCTAACTATTCAGCTGCAAGCAGTTAGTCGCTGCTTGTTAATTAGAGGCTGTGATCGATTTTTCTTAACAGCTCCGTCAATTGTTGGACTTCCTCTTCCGTCAACGCGTGGACCAATTCTTTTTCCGCTGCGTAAAAGGCTTCATTAGTTTCATCGACTAACGCTTTTCCCTTAGGCAGTGCGTAAATGTTTTTTTGCCGCTCGTTGTCTTCTGGGATTCGACGTTCGATGTAACCCTTTTTTTCTAATCCCTGCAGCATACTCGTGATGCTTGCGCCGCGGCGCTGAAATACTTCGGCTAAGTCTTTTTGAATCAAGCCCTTGTCTTCGTTTTGGGCGATATAGGAGATCATCCGTCCCTGCTGAGAACTGATATCCATATCTTTGACACGTTGCTCCATCGATTCACGGGACTTATTCATAATTGAACGCATCAAATTTGAAACGACCATTCTATCCAGAAGAATTCCTCCTTCGCTGAAAATTAGATATCTAACTGTTCGAAAAGAATATACACGCCGTCAAAAAGTTTGTCAATTAAAAACATTCGTATCCTAATAATTAGCAATCTAACTATTTGTTTTTTAGAGATACAACTAATTGATGCTAGAAATAACACTATTAAGACCTCAAACAACGATTCATCTAGGTTCTTTTGCACTAAAAAATTTTATTTGATTATTACTTTATTTAATAATGATCAAAAATGTTTAGAAATATAGTATTATTTAAGTACACATATATTCTCAAATAATTTATTTTCCTATTAATGGATAGAAGGAGGGCAACAAATGAAGAAGCAGATGGGGGTCAAGCTTGGGGTTACATTCGCATTATTATTTAGTTTTCTATTTTCTACTCCAACACAATATTATCAAGTAGAAGCAGCGAAAACAAAGACTGAAAAAAAGGTAAAGATCAAACGAACAGCCAACAAAAAAGTAACTGTCAAAGTCAAAAAGTATATTAATGGCGATACAACCCGGTTCAAATTGAAAAATGGTAAGAATGTTACAGCAAAGTATTTACTGATCGACACACCTGAACTAAAAAAAGAGAGTCCTTACGCAAAAGAAGCGAAAGCACGGACAAAAGAACTCCTTAAAGATGCCAAAAAGATCCAGATCGAATACGACAAAGGTAAGAAGCGCGACAGTAAAAAACGCGAATTGGTTTATGTCTGGGTGGATGGCAAGCTCGTTCAGGAAACACTTGCCGATGAAGGCTTAGGAATGGTTCGCAGCACCAAAGGAAAAAATACGAAATACTTGGACCAAATTAAAAAAGCAGAACAAAAAGCCAAAGAACAAAAGCTCAATATTTGGAGCATCGAAAATTATGCGCAGACAGATAAAGGCTATAGTCAAGCGGCTGTCACTGCACATGTGAAAGCACTTGAAAAAGAATTAGAAGCCAAGGCAGCCGAAGAAGAACGGCTACAAAAAGAACAAGAAGCAAGAGAAGCCGAAGAAAAGCGGGCGGAGGAGCAAGCCGAGGCAGCTAGAAAAGCCGAAGAAAAACGAATCGCAGATGAAGCGGCCGCGGCTAAAAAAGCGGAGGAGCAGCGCCTTGCCCAAGAAGCTGCGGCTACAGAACAAGCACAACAGCAAGCCCAAGCCGAGGCTGAAGCAGCAGCTCGTGCTCAGCAGGAAGCGCAGGCTCAGCAAGCCGCTGAACCTGCTCAAGGACAAACAGTCTACGTCACTCCAACCGGCAGCAAGTATCATACTCATAAATGCGGCAACGGCACGTATTCCCCAGCGACCTTGGAGGAAGCTCAAGCTCGCGGGTTGACACCGTGTTCGAAATGTTTTTAAATTGCATCGCTTAAATATGAACTTAAAAACGCAGGTACACCTCTCATAATCGAGGTTTGACCTGCGTTTTTGTTTGTTCAGCTATCCTTACCGATTATTTGATTGATCTAACTATTATAAAAATAAACGTTCCACCTTGCTTAGCTCATCCACCATAGCAGTTCTTCTTGGATACATCGTCTTGAAATCTTGGATTAATAACCGTCCAGCAATTGTTCCGCCAGGTATCTTCAGCATATCCTTCATAAGATTGGCGATGGTGTAATACTTTTTTCGATTTGAAACAGGAGCAGCCATTTGGCATAGCGCTGTTTCATATTTTTTTACCAATCTTTTCGGATATTCTTCTTTTAGTTGATCAAAGTACCTTCTTGCTGCATACAATTCATTAGAATTCTCAACATAGTCCATTAAGAGATCGTATCGTTCTTCCTCTAAATACAAATTGTCCATGAAGTCTTTTCCTGCTAGTGTAGAATAAATTCGTTGAACAGCATTAGACCAATCGGCTTTATTCATTGTTGCTTTTAACTCACGATAGATTTCTATATTCCCTTGGTCATCGACGAGTAAGAGTTGCCATAATTGCTCTACATAGCGATCTTTTTGTCCCATAGTTTTATAAATTGTTTTTAAAAGATGACTATATTCGCTAACTAGACCTCTATGAGAACGGTCTAACTCCAGACTTTCCTGCAAAACTTCAATCGCTACTGTATAATCTTTTTTTGCTATCGCCCCTTCAATATATTTTTTTCGTACACTGCTGATAGTCCAATAGCGCTGATATATTTCATTTATCTCGTTCTCTGATTTTCCTGAGCGCTCCATCGCATCAATTAAAAAGACCGCCCATTCGGCTAAACGAAACTCTCGCTGCCACCCTTCCAACATTTCTGCTTGCCGAATTTTCTTCTCCGCCAAGTTCAATTTGATCTCGTTAAACTCAACTTCTGGAAAACCTTCTTTGATACTTTCCTCAATATAGTCGTCGGAGTACTCGTAATCCTGGCTATCAAGCTGTTCAGTAAACCACTCAAACATCTTTTTCTTTTCATTTACTTCAGCATGCTCCAAAATCTCCTGCCAGCGCTCATAGCATTCTGACAAGATCATCGTGATTTGGCCGCCAGAATCATCCATCTCCACCATATTGATCTGATTCACCAGATGACCAAGTATTTCAAAAGCCAACATATAATCGCCGTCAGCAATAATCGGATCAACCTCTTCGTATAAGAATGTAAGCAGAGCATGACCGAAATCAAAAGCTGCATTATAATCAATGAATCCCTGTCGATCTCCATGACGATCAAACGTATCGTCAATTCGACCAATGAGGGATCGAACTTCTTTCTTTGGATCGCTGATGGAAAATTCACGAGTAAAACGATGGGCTAGCTTATCATCATTTGTTAGAGCCGTTAATAAAAAGGCACGGAGCTTTGCTTCATCGATTGTCATCACCAGTTCGCCAAGATCGCTTGAGGCAGCAGGACTGTTCATTGAGTCTTGCTCTTGAAAAAATTCCTGTTCATTGCACTCAAATAAAACAGCCGCCATATGTTTACAATGATTCCCATCAGCTGCATAAGGACAATCACAATACAAGGAAGTAATTTTTTCCTGCGAAAATTCGATCGTTACTGCATAATCGTCGGTGCCCTCGACAATCGCGTTAACCATGCCTTCATGAACCTCAAAATCATCGACTGCGTCCGCCAAAAAATAGTCATAACCCCGTTCAATAATATGGGGACGAAAAAGATATTGCCACTCCATCATGTACTCACCTCTCTTCTTTCAGTCTAAAGCAACGCTAGGTAAAAAGCACGGAGCTTGTTACTTTTTTGTGAATGAAACTTTTAAGTAGATCATAAACAAAAGACACCTTCCAATCTGGAAAGTGTCTCGTTGACTGTTGGGTTCACATGCCGCTTCTTATACTCCGCCGCTATCCACGGTCTCAAAGTTCTCCACTCCGCCGAGATTGTCGATTTGGAATTTGGCTTCGTCCTCGTTATAGCGCAAAGTAGCCTTCTTATAACGAAAAACTTGGTTTATATCATCCGTATCGTCGGTGAAGATGGTATCGTAATAAATCAAGTATTGAACGGTATACACATCCTTACCAGTCATGCTGACAGCTTCTACTTTAGCCTTCGCATCGACCCGTGATTTTTTATCCCCCGTCCGAATGTCGTTGATAAACTTCTCGAAGTCTTTTTCATCCCCGTTACTCAAGCCGTTCACGAAATATTCTGCTAATTCGCTTTTTTCAGACGCACCGAAATCACTGTACTTCGAAGTATAGCCTGAAAGGTCGCTGTACAAATTATCCAGGAAATTTTGTACATCTGTTTTGGATTGGACATTGTCAAAATCTAGATTGATCTCTGAAGCATAACTATCCACGTCGTAATCGGCTGCTAAAAATTCACTAGCAGCGATCCGATAAGTATCACTTTTCAGCTGATCATTCCCCGTTTTAAAGGAAGTTTGCACCTCCATCCCCTGATGCCAGACCACATCCTTGATCTCCGCTTGCCCATTTTGGATCGTTCCGACTTCCTTGTCATTCAGCAGCACCTTGGCTCCGTCGATATTCGACGTGACCTTAAAGGAAATCTTGTGCAGATTGATGGCGATATGACTGTCTGTCTCAAAATCAGGATTATGATAGCGGATCAAAGCTTGAGTAGATGTAGATTTTTCGCTATCCAAATTTCCTTCAATCTTATAGCTGCCCGGTGTCAGCGGCCCCCAAGTCGTCTGATAGTTGCTGCCTTTGGATGTCGCCAATTTTTTATCATCTAACGACAGCTGCATGTCGGCCTGATCTGTCATAACCGTTATATAGACCGGCTGGATTACCAGCTGGTAACGTGGAAATATTCCCAGATACTTTCCCTTTCGATGAACCGAAAAATCCTCCAACTGTCCCGGATTATTCTTTAAATCCCTTAGAAAATCAGCAAAGTCGGCTTTATGATTACTCTCTTGATAATAGCTGATAAATTTTTCCATTTTCGCTGCCGATATTTTGTAGTTCGGATCTTCTGAAACAACGACCTCCGCGATTTTCTCAGAATCTTGTGTTTTGAAAATCTGCGCAAAACGACTCAACTGCTGAGGATAACTGTAATAATAACGGCCAAACATAAAACCGCCGATCAACAGCACTACTGCCGCGATTCCTGCGGTGATTCCGATTTTTTGCCTCTTTGATAATGGTTTCCTCACTTTAGTTGCTGGTCTTACAATTGTTTTAAGTTGGTGTCCGCAGTTTGGACAAAAATCGGCATCCACCGAAACTGCTTCTCCGCAATTTGAACAGAAATCTCCGCCCTCTCCCTCAGCATCAACAGATATTTCTTCAGCTTCTTTTTTAAACGGCTGTCCACATTCCTCACAAAAGCGGGCATCCGCCAAATTCTCATGCCCGCAATTTAGACAATTCTTCATTTTTATCCCCCTATTCTGCTTCAATTTTCTCGCAGATGAATATGCCATTTATTATGTATGCTTATTAATTTTAGCAAACATAATGATAAAGTAGGAGGTTATTTATAAATTTCAGTTCCTATAACTCAAAAAAGCACCTTCTCATAATGAGAAAGTGCTTCAAAATGTCTGCTTAGACGATCGACATCCCGCCATCAACGATGATGAATTGCCCATTCGTATAGCTTGATGCATCACTAGAGAAATAAAGGATCGTACCATTTAACTCTCCACGCTTGCCTGGACGGCTCATCGGGTTCAAGCCTTGATATAGATTTAAGAAAGCTTCTGATTTAAATAGCGTATCTTCTGTCATTTCAGACTCGAACAGCCCTGGCCCGATCGCATTTGTCGTAATATTGTATTTTCCGTAGCTAGCCGCCATCCCTTTGGTTAAGCCTAGAACCGCTGCTTTACTGGCATTGTAGGAGTGGCGAATAAACATATCGTCTTTATCTGCCATGACCGCATTGATCGAAGCAACATTGACGATTCTGCCATACTTGTTGTCTATCATGTGCTTCACCACATACTTGCTGACTAAGAAAATCCCCTTCACATTAACATCCATCGACTTGTCAAAGTCTTCCACTGTCAAGGAGTCAACCCCGCCGCGGACTGCAATTCCGGCATTATTTAGCAAAATATCCAGATGTCCAAAATGATCATAGGCTTGCTGGATACCCGCTTTGACATTCTCTTCATTCGTGACATCCATTTTGATCGCCAAGACATCACGACCCATTTCCTTGATATCCTCCGCCAATTCCTCTAAACGTTCCAAACGTCTAGCCAACAAAACGAGATCGGCACCTGCTTCGGCATACGCAATTGCCGCATCACGACCTAAACCGCTGCTTGCACCTGTTACTACTGCAACTTTTCCATTCAAATCAAACATAGAGCATTCTTCCTCCTTCTTGATAACGCATTCATACTTCTCTTCTTACGTTACCTAAATTAGCAGGGAAATGTCAATAGTTTGTGAAAATTTAATACTTATAACGATAAAGAATCCTTATTTCTAGCGTCGAATACCTCTTTAGCGCTTGTGATTGCATTCAAAACTCGCGGAAATCCAACATAGGGAATGCAGTGGGTAAAGATCTCGATAATCTCTTCTTCCGTGATTCCCACGTTCAACGAACCATGGATATGAACCATTAATTGATTTTTCGTGTCTCCTTGCGTCAATAAACTGGTAATCGTAATAATCTCCCGTTCACGAAAAGACAACCTATCGTTATTATAGATATCGCCAAACGCAAACTCTAGGATATAGCGCCCAACATCTGGTGCGATAGTCTCGAGGTTCTCGATCACTCGTTCCCCAGCCTCACCATCAATCTTCTTCAAATTCTTGATTCCTTGTTCCAATCTTTTATCACTCATAGCAGCTCCTGCCTCCTTTATGGTAAAGTACTATAAACTATCAAGTGGACTTGATAGCAAGGATATCTTTCCAATTTTTTGGATGAGGAGAAATACAATGTATAAAATTAGTGAAGTTTCTGAAATACTGGGTTCTAGCATTCCCACTCTGCGTTATTATGAAGAACTGGGAATCAGTGCTCCCGCGAAAAATAAAAGCGGCTATCGTGAATATAGCGAAGCGGATATTGAGTGGCTGCGTTTCATTCAACGCTTGAAGCAAACGGGTATGGATCTTGAATCAATCAAAAAATATTCGAAGCTTCGCAGCCAAGGTGATCAAACGATCGAAAAGCGCATGAAGCTTTTGGCGACCCAAAGAAATCGGCTGCTGTCAGAAAGAAGAAAAATTGATGAACATCTGGCTTTCTTAGAGGATAAACAAGCGACCTATAAACAGATGTTGGCTGACAGAGAGGACTAAATTCCTTGAAACTATAGTTTCTGATTACTCCTAAGAAGCCATGAATCCACAAGTCTGGACCATTTTTCGAAACAATCATTTCGAATGACGTCTTTTCCTTTTTTCCAAGCTTATAATAATAAAAAAAGCCTGCAAATAAAAAGTCAAGCAAAAAAATGGAAAAAGATTTTTCTGGATTGAACGCATGACAAATAGAACCACCGATAATCGCTGGTTTCAACTTATGTTCAAAAATAAAAATCATTCCTCTTCTGGAAGAGATGCCAGATATTCTTTTACTCGACCGTAATAAATACGCAAAAACTTATTCGCACCAGCAGTCATGTAAACATAGTACGGTTTTCCCTCTGCTCGTTTCTTAGAAAGAAATGCGTAAACTGGATCATTTTCAGGTGATGTTTTTACTAAAACATCCATTACTTGAAACAGTGATTTACGCAGTTGAGCAGAGCCGCGTTTAGAAGTCCGTACGCTTTTCTGATTATAGGTGCTGGATTGATTGACACCTGGATCAACCCCGGCAAAAGCAGTTAAAGCACTTCGGTGTGAAAAGCGGCGAATATCGCCAATCTCTGCCATGAGCTGTGGACCTAGTGAAGGACCTACACCTTTCATCGCCATGACCACAGGATACTCTGGCAATTGTGCAGCTGTCTGATCCATCTGTAGGCGTAACTGCTCAATGGTCCTAGAAAGGGTGTTTAACTGTTTGATTGCTTGTATCATCAAGTTTTTGGTCATTTGGTCTTTAGGTAAAAGGGCAATCAACTCTTTAGAGGCTTCGAAAATTTGCGCTGGTTTGTCTGGGTGAAAGTCGTAACCTTTACGCACACAGAATTTTTGATAACGTTCAGTGAACACGCTCAAAGAAACCTTTCGAACACAATCAACGTGCCAAAAAGAGGTGACAAAATCAACCCATTTCTGGCTGCCATCTTTTCGAACAGGACTGGTGAAAAAAGTATTCGCTCCAGGAAACGTTTGATCCAAAAGAGCAATGAGATTATTTTTAAGAGCGGTCTTATGTTTCATATAAAAATCAAACTGTCGGTTCATGGTTTTTAGTTGATCTCTTGTCTTGTCCATAAGGTTATACTGTCGCAGCTCATTCCAGTTGTCAAGGGCGTAACGAGCGATTTTAACGGCATCCTTTTTATCTGATTTCACTTTGCGAAGGGAATTGTTTCCAAAATCTTTAATGAGTTTTGGATTGACCATACTGACATAAAACCCTGCATCAGAAAGCCAATGAGCAACAGGTTCATGATAACGTCCTGTGTACTCCATGACGATTTTGACTTCTCCTTCAAGTTGAGAAAGCGAATAAACGAAATCATCGATGGCACTAGATGTATGGCAGAGTTCAAATGGACTAGAGATTACTTCACCAAAAGGTCGAAGAATCGAAACAACACTTTTCCCTTTAGCAACATCAATACCTACTGCGTTCAAGATAATCAGCTCCTTCAGATTTGTCGCAATGGAAAGCCAGCGTAAAAGCACATTGCCGATTCAATCTACTGGGGTGTGACACGAACGTACTGGGAAACAGCAGTTCAACCTGCATAAAACGAACGCTGTGAATGAGCAGCTGGTTGGCAGACTATTTTACGGACGCTAAAAGTCCAAGGAGGAGTATGCCCGACCATTGCCCTCTCATTCTAACAGCTTAAGCAACATGATAGATCAAAGGGATTACTAATGAGATTAGTAGTGCCTTATAACCTATAAATATATTGTAGTAGGAGGAGTTAGACATGTGGACTTACAAAAGCGAAGTGTTGGAAACATCAGTAAAATGGTTTAAGGATAGTGCCAGTACCGAGGATTTAGGTCATTTGGATGATTTGGTCAACAGTCGGGCAAAAGAAGGCTGGGAATTAGTGACACATTCTTATATGCCGAACGTTATCGCGACAAGAAGCGCGATCCTCGTTACCTTTAGAAAAGAAAAATAAACAATACCTAAGGACTGGGAAATTTTTTCTCAGTCTTTTTGTGTCTAATAAATTCAGCTATGCACAATTATTTTAAAGGACGTTCCATGACACAGACCTCATGATAGGAAAGACAACTAACAGTATTTCTACTTAATAGTGTCACTATTATAGAAAATGATGTTTTAAAAATAACTTGCATTTGTTTTGCTTTTCACCTAAACTTTACTTCCAGAGAGAATGAGAATCATTATCAATTATCTGAGGAGTGAGTCTTTGAGAAAAAAAGGAATTGTTCTTGTTTTATTTTTGTTAAGCGCTCTCTCTATTTTTATCGGAGTAAAGGATTTGATGTTGCACGCTTTGTTTCAGGGAGATTCAGAGCAATGGTTGATACTTTACCACACGTATACCGCGTACAGTCAGCTTGATTTTAGCTGGCGCAACGATGAGTATCTGTGGTCTGATCATGCAGCATCTAACACAAAATAAATTTGTTTCACCAACAACTGCTGGCACAATGGATAGCGCTCGGTTAGGAATTTTACTCGTTATGCTCTTCTTACCTAATGCCTCGACGACCATTCGAACACTTGCGGCATTTGTTTTTGCCTTTCTGGGAACGCTGATCTTTTTAGGGCTTAGCCGACTGCTTCCAACAAAAGATCCGATTTTTCTACCGTTGCTAGGCGTGATGTTCGGTAATATTGTCGGTTCTGTTGCTACCTTTTTTGCCTATCAATTTCAATTGATTCAGAATATGTCTTCTTGGCTGCAAGGAAATTTTTCGTTAGTGACGAAAGGAAGCTATGAGCTGCTCTATCTGACGATTCCATTATTTTTTATGATTTATTTTTTTGCCTATTTCTTCACAATCGTGGGGTTAGGTGAAGATGTCGCAGTCAATCTAGGTGTTAATTATCGACTGACTCAGATGCTTGGCATCGGCTTAGTTGCTGCCGCCAGCGGACTGGTTTTGATCATGGTGGGGACAGTTCCTTTTTTAGGCGTAATCGTACCAAATATCGTTTCGCTGATTTACGGCGATCATGTGAAGCAGAATCTATGGATTACCGCATTGAGCGGCAGTCTATTTTTAATGGCCTGTGATATTCTTTCACGCGTCATCATCGCGCCCTATGAAGTGCCAGTCAGTTTGACTGTAGGTATTTTAGGCAGTTTGATTTTTATTTACCTGCTGGTTAGGAGGAAACGCGTATGAATTTTTCTCTGCCAAAAAAAGGGCTGCTTCTGATCGTCCTTACGATCATTGCAATTCTCCTTTGCGGGCTTTACTTGACCTATAACACTTATGGAAACTTTCAATTCGCTTGGCTGTTGCGAGGCAAAAAGATTGCGGCCTTTTTGCTAGTAGCATTGGCAACAGGAATGGCGACCGTCAGTTTTCAAACCTTAACACAAAACCAATTTTTGACACCTAATATTCTTGGCTTGGATTCTTTATATGTTTTGATCCAAACCCTGCTGTTTTTTATCGTCGGAGGTGTCAAAATGTTGTCACAGGAGCAAACGGCTACTTTTTTGACCAGTATTCTTTTAATGGCACTGCTGAGTCTGCTTCTAGCCAAGCTTTTGCTGAAGCGGCAGCAAAATGACTTATTTATTCTGCTGATGCTGGGAATGATCTTCGGGACCCTATTCAGCAGCACAAGTAATTTCCTGCAGGTAATGATGGACCCTAATGAATACGATTTGCTTCAAGGACGGCTTTTTGCCAGCTTTGGGAATATCAATACTACGCATTTAGGCATTGCTGCTGGAATCATTCTGCTGGGGTCTTTTGTCTTATTTATTACTAACCGTTATCTAGACGTCCTGCATTTAGGCGGCGACCAAGCGACGAACTTAGGCATTTCACTAAATAAATTTCAGATTCTGATCTTGTTTTTGGTCAGCCTCTTAACAGGAACAGCAACCGCATTAGTCGGACCGATTACATTTTTGGGGTTTATTGTCGCAAACATCAGTTATCAGCTGATGCCGACTTACCGCCACAGCTACTTATTCCCTACCGCCATTTTATTGGGGACCATTTTTTTAGTTGGCAGCCAATTTTTGGTTGAACAGGTTTTCCAATTAAAGACAACTGTCAGCGTCGTGACACAATTCATCGGCGGGTTGTACTTTATTGGGAAAATCATTTATGAGAGGAGACAGTCAAAATGATTGATCTTAAAGCAGTCTCGAAAAACTATGGGACCAAAAAAGTCATTTCCGAGGTATGCTTGCCCGTCTCGGAAAAGAAACTGACCGCATTTATCGGACCCAACGGCGCTGGTAAAAGCACCCTGCTGTCGCTGATCAGCCGCTTGATCTCCATCGATGCCGGACAGATCTACCTCGATCACAATGAGGTCAAGGCCTGGCGCTCCAATGAGCTCTCGAAAAAACTGTCGATTTTAAAGCAAAGTAACGGAGTCAATCTGCGAATTACGGTGCGGGAACTTGTAAGTTTTGGTCGCTTTCCATATTCAAAAGGTCGTTTAACCAATGAAGATCAACAAAGGATCGACTATGCTTTAGAAAAACTTGGGTTGGTCGAAATGGCAGAAGAAATGATTGATACTTTATCCGGCGGACAGTTACAGCGGGCGTATATCGCAATGATCTTAGCACAGGATACCGAATACATTTTATTGGATGAGCCGCTGAACAACTTAGACATGAATCATGCCGTCCAGCTGATGAAAACTTTACGGCGCTTGGTCGAAGAAGAACATAAGACAATTCTGCTGGTCATTCATGACATCAACTTCGCGGCGACTTACGCCGATGAGATCGTTGCGATGAAGGACGGTGAGATTTTCGCTCACGGCACGATGGAAGAAATGATCCAGCCGCATATTTTGAATGCGTTATACGAAATGGAGATCAAAATCTGCGAATTAGACGGCAAACGTTTTTGTATGTATTTCAATTGAAAAAAGGATTTAGACTCATTAAAAATGAGCTCTTTAATTATACATTTAGGAGGAAACAAGGAATGAAAAAATATATTGTTGGTTTATCACTGGTATTGCTAGGTCTAGGATTGGCTGGTTGCAGCTCAGCGAACAGCGAAGGAACGAGTGATTCAACAGGCAAAGCCGCGACAAGCACCACAGCCAAAGCGGAAAAAACGCTTGAGGTGAATGATTCGAACGGCAAGGTGACCGTTCCCAAAAAACCTGAGAAAGTTGTCGTTTTCGATAACGGTTCACTGGATACCTTGGATGCTTTAGGAGTCGGCGCTAAAGTCGTGGGTGCTGCCACTGATAACCTGCCGGCTTACCTGAAAGATTACAAAACAGTAGATTCTGCCGGTGGGATCAAGGAGCCCGACCTAGAAAAAATCAATCAAATGAAACCCGATCTGATCATTATCTCTGGCCGCCAAAGTGATTTCTTAGATCAACTGAAACAGATTGCTCCAACAATGTATCTAGCCGTTGATCCATCCGATACATGGAATTCCATCAAACAAAACGTTAAGACGTTGGGACAAATCTTCGGCAAAGAATCAGTTGCGAAAAAACAGTTGGCTGAACTTGAAACCAGCATCCAAGAAACCAAAGCAAAAGCTGAGGAAAGTAAGGACAAAGCCTTGACTGTGCTGGTGAATGAAGGACAACTGTCCACTTACGGCAAAGGGTCTCGCTTCGGGATCATTTATGATACCTTCGGCTTTGCCGAAACGGATGATTCCATTAAGGCATCTACTCATGGTCAAAGCGTCTCTTATGAATATGTTCTGGACAAAAATCCTGATGTTCTTTTCGTCATCGACCGGACCAAAGCCATCGGCGGTGATGACAGCAATAATAATGTCGCTGACAATGAACTAGTCGCTCAAACAACTGCCGGCACAAATAAAAAAGTCATTTCGCTGCAGCCAGATGTTTGGTACTTAAGTGGCGGCGGACTAGAATCTGTTAAGATGATGTTGGAAGATGTCAATCACGCATTGGAATAAATAAGAAAGGCTTCACGAACTCGCTCAGCTTTTGAGCACCAAGTAGGTACTGTTCCACATCAGCTCCAAAGACCGATCGCTGTGTCTCACAGCAATAAGACCAAAATATTTCTAAATTGCCAAGAAACACGATGATCGTAGGAATCGATGTTGATTGGTACCTACTTGGTGCTTCTCAAATTTCGAAATATTTTTGCTTATTGCCGATATGCTAGTTCTGCTTAACGTAGTTTAGCAGCAACTGTATGCGTAGCTTGCGTAGAAAAGTTAGTTCGTGAAGCCGGACATGGATACCCTTGCTCTCATAAGCTTTTTGCATGTGAAAATTTTATACTCCCTTAAAGAACAAAAAAATCAGGTTTGAAACGCGGCGTCCACGCGTTAAACCTGATTTTTCTATTTTTATAAGTCTTCTAATCCGTCTGGGTCCAGTAAAACGACATGACGTTTTTCCCGTCGGATCAACTGTTCCTTCTCTAACAGCTTGAACTTGCGGGATAAGGTTTCCGGTGTCGTTCCTAGAAACAGGGCCAGTTCCTTCATTTTCATCGGCAGATCGAATGCATTTTTCCCCGTTGCTTTGGCTAGATCTAACAAATAAGTCGCCAAACGTTCTTCGACTTTTTCCATCATTAGAAATTGGGTTTGCTGCTCGGTCCGCACCGACTTCGCCGCATTGATCTCCAATAATTTGAGGCTCAACTGTGGATACTTTAACAGCAGATCAGAAAAATCCTGTTGTTTGAGGATACAAACCTCCGTCGTTTCCAGCGCTTCGCCAAACAACACGTCATTGCGGACTCCGAATAATTGGTTCTCCCCTTCGTAGCCGCCGGGCTCTACCACTCGCAGAACTTGTTCCTTGCCGTTGGAGGAAAGTTGATAAACTTTCATATTTCCACGAGCCACGATCACCAGCTGCTCTTCCCCATCCGGAGTAAAGATTTGCTCCCCTTTATCAACGATCCGATGATTGACCAAGGCATGGATCTTTTTTTGATCGTCCTGATCCAAATGGTTGAATAATGGGACCAAAGAGACACATAAATGTTCTTGACTCATGAAAATCCTCCTCTAGCTTCAATTACTCGTCGTCATCTTCTTCATCAGCTTGCTTGACGTCATTTCCTAAGTAACGTTGCCAAACCAGCTGCTCTTGCTTAATCCAAGTATAAAGCTTTTTCAAAAATTCGGCTAATCCAAACTTCGCTTCCTTCTCAGCTAGCGCGATCCCTCGTGTAATGAATAGATTTTGGGTTGCTAAATCAGCCACGATTTCAGCTAGAATCGTTTCAGCTGCTTCATACTTCAATTTTCCGCTCTCTTTGATCATGGCATAGTTGGTGAACTCTTCAATCGTTGTCGGAACCAGTTCCCCCTCTGCTAAGACCCCTTGGCTCAATTCGTCGAACAACTGGTCTTCCTCCGCGATCATCTGTGTCAGTTTTGGCTCAGCAAAGCCCCGGACTTCGCCTGTCAGGTAGTAAGCTGCTTGGCGCAATTTTACTCGTTGGATAAAAAGGTTCGCTAAGATGTGACTGATCATCGCCCCCGCTGTCGGTGTATGATGATCCTTGTCACTTTGGATTTGTTCCGCTTGGTATTTTTCTTCTGCATTCATTTTATGAGAGCTCCTTTACTTTGATAGCTTCTACTTCATAGCCTAAGTCTTCGATCACCTTTTGCAAGGTTTCTGGACTGGTTTGGTCTGATTGGATTTCTGCTTTGACCTTGCTGGCATTGAACAAAACTTTTACCTTATCGACTCCAGCCTGCTGTCCTACCGCATTTTCGATTTTTTGCATACATGATGGACAAGTCAATGTCCCTAGTTGAATAATTACCTTTTCCATAATGGATTCCTCCTTCTTTATTTGACACCCTTATTCTACTGTTTCTTCCATTTCAACAAATTGATTTCTATCAAGTTTTGAACTTTTTGTGTGAAAAGAAAGCAGGCGCATACCATTTATGACGACGATCAGGATGCTCAACTCATGGAAGAACATGCCGCTGGCCATATAAACATAGCCGAAGATCAGCCCGATTAATAAAAATAGTACCGTCCCGATCGCAATAGCAATATTTTCTTTCATGTTCAGTACGGTTTTTTTGGTTAAACGATAGGCGTGTACCAAGTTCTCAAATTTTGATTGGATTAACACGACATCCGAAGTTTCCACCGCGACATCTGTTCCGCCTCCCATTGCAATCCCGATATCAGCTAAGGCGATCGATGGGCTATCATTGATCCCATCACCAACAAAGGCGACGACTTCTCCTTCTGCTTGTAACCGACGAATGAAAGCCGATTTTTCTTCCGGCAACAATCCGCCATGCACTTCAGACAACCCTAGTTCCTTACCAACGATCTCGGCAGTCGTTTGATTGTCGCCTGACAGCATGATCAGCCGCTTGATTCCATTACTCTTCAGCATCGCCAAGGTATCAGCGGCACCTGAACGAATTTGATCTTTGATCCCGATCAAAGCGACTACGTGTTTTTCTACTGCTACGAAGACGACCGAGTTGCCCTGCAGCTGCAAGGTGTTTTCATCCTGTTGAATCTCAGCTGGAATGGCAATTGCTTGTTCCTGCATCAAAGCCTTATTCCCAATCGTCAGGCGAACACCATCCGCTGTCGCCGCCATTCCTTTTCCTTTCACCACAGCTGTATCTGAAACATTGATCGCTGCGATTTTTTTCTTACCTTGTTGCTGCGCATAGTCGACGATTGCTTTGCCTAGCGGATGATCCGATTCACTTTCAATCGCTGCAGTCAGACTTAAGTAGTCTTTAGGGTGATCCTCATAGAATTTCGCAAAGGCGACACTTGGTTTCCCGTTGGTCAAGGTTCCTGTTTTGTCAAAGACCATCGTATTCACATGGCTAAAGGTATTCATCACTTCACTACCTTTAATCAAAATACCGTTTTTCGCACCATTTCCGATCCCGGCGACATTAGACACGGGAACACCGATGATCAAAGCTCCGGGGCAGCCCAGGACCAGGATCGTGATGGCTAATCGAACATCTTGAGTCACGAGCCCGACGATCAAGGCTAAAACGAGAATCAAAGGCGTATAATACTTCGCAAAACGATCAATAAACCGTTCGGCTAATGATTTGCTGTCTTGGGCTTCTTCGACTAGTTCGATGATCTTCCCAAAGGTCGTATCTTCTCCCACACGCTGCGCTTCGATTTTCAGCGTGCCATTCTCCAAGATCGTTCCAGCAAATACTTGCGCCTTATGCTCTTTGAAGACCGGCTTTGACTCCCCGGTGACATTGGCTTCGTCAAGATAGCCGGTCCCCTCGATGACTAAACCGTCTACCGGCACTTGAGCACCGGTCTTGACTAGTAGCTGATCACCCACCTCGACTTCATCAATGTCGACTTCCTCCGCTTCATTCCCGACTAACTTCCAGGCGGTTGCCGGGGCAAGCTTCACCAATTGTTGAATCGCTGAGCGCGTGTGTTCCAACGTTTTTTGTTCAAGTAAATGACCTAATAGGAACAAGAAGGTGACGATCGCTGATTCATTGTATTCGCCAATAATAAAGGCGCCGATCACGGCGATCGTCACTAATAAATCGATACTGACAACTTTGACTTTAGCCGCTTGATATGCCTGGATAGCGATTGGTAAGACCCCAAAAACTGAGGCGAGGGCCATCCCGATATCATAGACTGCGTTTTGTTGGAACAAAAATTTAGCACCTAATGCCAACACAATAAAAAACGCATTGATAAATGTAATTGCAGTCTTATGAGCCAATATTTTTTTCTGAAACTTCATTTTTCTCACTCCTCTTCTTTTCTCTATCAGTTTACAAAGATCCCCGCGGAAAATAATTGATTAGTATCAAGAAGAGGCCTTTTTCGGATAAATAGCTGTTTTTTTTACTGTCAATCATTATCGACAGCAAAAAGAGCCCTCAGAATTCTGAGCGCTCTTCGCTTTAAATGTTATTCTGTTTTCCCTTCCAATAGACGATTTTGGCCTTCAATCGCTTGGATATCCGTAATATCTTGGGTGACCTCTAAACAACCGAGATAGTCGCCCGCTTCATCTTTCAAGGCAAAGTAACGAATATAGATTTTTTTGCCCCGCAGGTCGATCCAAAAATCAGCCTCGCTCCGTGCGCCAGAACGAAAATCAGCTAAAATCTGTTCAACGATGTGCATACTTTTAGGCGGATGACAATTCACGACCTCGCGACCGATCACTGATTTGGTCCGCGGGAAGACCCGGCTCTTGCCTTCTGAGAAGAAGCGAACGCGATCATCCTTATCAACAAACGTTAGATCTACCGGTAAAACTTGGAACAAGGCGATCATTTCCTGCAGCTTCAATGTACCTGTCGGCAGTACGATCGTTTCGCTGGAGGCTTGCTCTTCCCAATCATAGTGCTCCTCTGGCGCGGCTTCCTCAGCTTCGGCCGCCAAACCCGCCGCGATTCCTTCCGTTGTTTCCTTGGCTTGCTGGATCGCTAATTGCCGAGCCGGCTCCCGTTCTTGTTCCTTTTCCAAGGAAGCTTGACTAGCCTTCCATGGCAATGGTTCAGGAATAAATGCAAAGCCGATATCAAAGCTGTCTTCGGCGATCTTTTCCCAGTCTTTCAGGCTGAATACATCGAGTGTCATCGGTGCCATGATCTCTTCTTCTTTAAAGATCATTTCTTCAATCTCATTTTTGACCGCTTCCCACTTTTCCGCGATAGGATTATAAGCTGCTTTTTCTGAACGGACCAATTGGATCAATGCTT
The DNA here is from genome assembly GCF_059374735.1 of Enterococcus sp. GPZ-007. Lineage (NCBI taxonomy): Bacteria > Bacillati > Bacillota > Bacilli > Lactobacillales > Enterococcaceae > Enterococcus > Enterococcus sp. GPZ-007. The sequence goes on from NZ_JCAFYN010000001.1 coordinate 266,018, forward strand.
TGATCTGATCACGAATGTCATCGTCCACACCCCACATAACCTTCGGCGGCGCGGTGATGCCGTATTTCTCCATATAAGAAAAAATCAGTGTTTCTTTGCGGGCATAGTGCTTATCGATCTGCAGCAAATCGGTCAAAGCATTGAGCAAACGTTCCTTCTGTGACCAGTCACCAGCTTTGATCTTGATTAACAGACCATCGATTTCATCGGTCAACAAGGATTGCAAAACTTGATTTTCCAGTTTTAAGGTATGGACTGGATGTCCCGGCTGTGCATGTTCTAAATTCGAGCGGTGGATCTCATTGATGGCCCCCTTAAAAACCGCCGCATGGATATTACATAATTTTTGGATCTCTTGCGGATTCAAGCCTCCTTGGATCAAGGCCTTTTCCGCTGCCGTGATCTCCGTCACGTCGACACCATCAAATTCTCGATTAAAAAGCTCCTTCGCTTCTTCAAATGAACCGCCTTGGTGCAGCAGTGACAAAATCTCGACAATTCTTTCTTGGCGTTGTTCTCTTGTTCGTTCCATTAGACTGCTCCTTTCACTGTAAACCCGTTCGCTTCAAATTCCTTGATAATTTCTTCCATTGGAATGTGCTTCATTTTTGCTCCTTTGGGAATTGTTACATAGCGACCGGCTGTTTGCAGCATGCCCGGCTTTGCGATTGCTTCAAAACCCAATTTATACATTAAATCCTTGATTTCGGGATAAAGAGTAACTAAGTCGAACAAAGATTTAGATAGATCTAACTCCTTCATATATAGCGCTCCTTTACTTGTTACGGATTCATTATAAGCGCTGACGGATTATTTCACAGCACTTGTTAAAAAATTTTGAAAGAACTCTCATAAATCAATCTGGCTGATTTAACATAAAATACAACGGCGCTAATTCTTTCATTGCTTGGACCGTTGCTTCAGCGACATTGGGGATACTAGTCGTTTTAAAAAATAATTTTCCCAATTGAAAACTCCGTCCCTCCATCGCTAGTCGCAATTTTTCAGGCTGCGAGGGATCCGCTAGAAATTCTGTCAACGGCAGATGATCCGTCAGTTCATGCTCGACTTGCGGCCAGATATAGTAATCTTTGATGTCTACAGCCTTGGACCAAGCCTGCAGCATATCCAGCAATCCATTATACTCCGCCAGACTGCCATTGCGCTCTTCACTTTTGTAATGTTGGAACATTAAATACACTTGAAATTGCTTTTTGTTCAATAATACCGCCAAACAAGCATTTTGATTGAGCTGCAGGGGATCGCGATAAGCACTCCAAAAATGACTCCGTAGATTCCAGCCATTGGTCCAGCTTTCAATTTTAGGCTTATCCATTTGATAATCTTCCGGTAATGCTTGGGCAACGGTTTGCTGCAGCGTTTTCCACTTTTGCCAGTGCTCTTTATAACCTTGCTTTATTTCTTCAACTGCTTCGTTAGAATATCTCTCCTTCAATTGCTTGAATGCAAAAAAATCCCGCTCAAACAATTGAAAATCCTCACTCGTTAATTCCATAACATTGCTCCTCTTTATTAGGTCGTTCCTATTGTAAACAGCACATTTGTTTTTTTCAAACGAAATCCTTTGAAAAAAAGACACCTCCTCAAGCAAGAAAGTGTCGCTACCTTTATAAAAGGAAAAAATTATTCAGTCGGTTTTACCTCCGACAGCTGCTCCGCAAACTGCCATGTTTCACCATTATCGGAAGAGCGATACAAACAAGCAAACATCTTGCCTTGATCGATCCCCCTCATTTTCAATAAATAGAATTTTGCTTCTAGCTGATTGGTACTAATCTGTGCGACTTCATTAGGTGATTGGAAAATATCCAGACCGCCTGTTTGGTATTCTTTCGGAATCGTCACTACCGCTTCCTTCAATGTCTCGCCGCCATTATTCGTGTAATAGATTTTTTCTCGTGTTGAAACAAAACCTAACATCGGATCGACAAAACTGATATTTTGTACAGGTTGAGCCACATTAGCACGGTTACCGGTATACCAAGTTTTTCCATAGTCCATGGTTCGAAAGACCTCTACTCCCTCAGTAGAACCTGCCTCACCAATATTTGAATACGCTAAGATTCCGCTGCCGTTTGCAAAAAATTGGGCTTTGCGATAGCGTATTCCGCGAACATTTTCTGTTACGAGGGATTTTTGCCAAGTTTTTCCATTATCATGTGAAGTCAAAAAGAACAGTTTTACATCATCCTCAGAATAAATGAACCAAGAAAAATCTGCAGAAACATTGTAGGTTTTATCCATCCAATAACCCATTGGAATCTCACCAACGGTCAGCAGATAGCGACCTGTACGCATCCATTCCGGCTTCAGCGGTACAAACGACCATGTCCCTCCCCCATCGGTCGTCATATAAAGCTCGTGAGTCTCATTATTCAAATCCAATTGATTGGCTTGATTTACTTGCTTATTCGGGGCTGTTCCTTGCTGTGTCAATAAGCCAGCACTCGACCGCGGTGCCTCACTTGAGGTTGTCGTCGAAAGCGTCTCCTCTGATGATTTATTTTGATGACGGTTAGCGAAGATTCCTGCCAGTCCTAAGGCCAGGCAAAGGAGCAGAATTAACCATTTTCGATTGATCTTTGAGCTTTTTGGAGCGGGCATCGTTATTGATGTTGGTTCGTCCGTCAAAACAAATAGCTGCAAAGACGAAAAGCCAAAGAATACTTGCCGATTTCCCAAATAAACCGTCGCATCATCAAGCGTAGTCAATAGTTCGATACACTCTTCCTTCAACAATCGAATCTTCGTTTTTTCTGATTGTTCCGCTAAATAATAAGAGTCATCATCTTGAAAAACGATCGGATATTTTTCTGCCTTTTGAACACATCGAACCAAAAAACGCTGGAAAGAGCGTCGCAGAATAATTCCTTGGATTGCGTTTACGCTGAAAAACAGTACTGCCAATGCTGCAATTAGAATTCCCAATACAGCTGAACTTTGCAGCCAATAATTGCTATCAGTCACTCCATCTTGCCATTTCAAACGTTGATAAATAAAACTGCCGATCCCGAAAAACAGTACACAGACAACTACTGAATATAGAAAGGCAAAGATCAGATTCTTATGACGATTTTTTTGCGCTTGTACATAAATCGGCTCTGCCGCAGAAAGCAATTCAATGATTAATAATTCCTGATCCATAATTTCTCCCATCAGATAGATTGTTAAAAATATTATCTATTATATCCCGCACAATAAACAGTCAGTTACGCGTTTTTTAAAAAAAGCCCTAGAGATTTCTCTCTAAGACTTCTTCAAACTTCCAGCAAATTCATGCATGCCTTTGCGGATGTAGGTGAACCCTGAGTAGATTACTACCACGATCACGATCCATGTTAAAACAGTCATGTTCAAGCCAGTAACAAAACGTGTCGCCACGATCACACCGATAATTCCGCCGATCGTAATGGCCAAGCTGACTTTACGAGAGTAATCCCCCGATTTAATAAAGTTGACACCAGCAACCGGCATCAGTCCTGCACATGAAGCCATCATGATCGGAAAGGCAACCAAAGGATTCAAGCCCAGCATGTAAACCAACGCCATACATGGCGCATAAAGTCCTACACCGATAGTCATCAACGCGCCTAGGATAAAGTTTCCGACGATCCCGATGATCAAGCGTACGCCAGTCAGACCAGTTAAATGATTCCCCGTTCCCAGTAAATCAAGCAAGCCCAATTGTTTTAACGCCATTAATGCCGCTGTGACGATCAAGGCAACACCCATATAGAATTGCACTTTTTTCTCCGGCAGCTTGCTCACTGTTTTCGATCCAATGTACGAACCTGCGATCGCCGCAATAACTAATGAAAATAATGTCAATGGTGCTACTTTAACTACCGTAATGAAAATAAAAGCCTCGATAATTACCGGTACTGTGTGAGAAACGTTCAATGTTCCTGGCAGTTGACGATCATTGTCCAGCTGCTTGGTCATTTCCACCAGCATCGTCGTCGGCGCAAAGCTGCCGATTCCCAGCGTATCCATCGCATCCGTAATAAATCCGATTACGCCCGAAACTAAAAAGTTTCCGCCGCCCCAATTTTTGCGAGATGAAACCAAATCGCGAATAAAATAAAAAAGATAGTAAGCCAATAGGACCCCTAACAATCCCAACAAAATTTGTACCATAGTTCTCTCCTCTGAATAAATTAATCAATGAAAGCTCTTTTTCCATTTAAGATAATACAACAATTCACAAGTATTTTGACTTAAATCAACTAACAGTTTGATGATATTCGTCCAAGAAACAGCAGAGGATTCTATGAGCAGTGTTGAGAACCAATTAAGATCACAAAAAATAACCTTCAATTACTTGAAGGTCACTCGCTCAATACAAAATAATTTTCTTCAGGATCGGCGAAATTGAATAAACGTCTTCCACCTTGCTCCATGATCGGATTTACATTCGGACTAAGTTTTTGCAATCGTTCGTGATAACTCTCTAAATCTGTCACCTTCAGCAGCAACGAAGGAAAATTATCGACGACTTCAGGGGAAACAGTTTCGATGAATTTGCGATCGAACAAGATCAAATGCACCGAATCAAATAATTCTACTGTTACCTGCAAGGAGCCATCCGGCATCGTTTGCTGCGAAAGAATCTTACCGCCTAACCCTTCCTGCCAAAAGGCCGCTGAACCTGCGACATCGTTGACATACAACATGATCTCGATTCCCTTAAGCATTTTTCTCCATCACTTCCTTCAGGCGAAAACGCACCATTTCTTTGATAAGATTCCGCGGCAGTTCCTGCGTATAAGGAATCTGCAAGGCTCCTTTTGACGTTTTGTACTCCTTTAGTTGCTCTTGGAATTCCTCCATTGCGCTAGGCGTCGGGTAAAAGCCCAGATGCTTTTTCATCGCACCAAAATGCACCAAGTTTTCCGTTAAATGAAATGTTGGCATCCCGTAAGAGAGTTTTTCCGTCGTTTCTGGTGGAACCATTTCTTTGATCAGTTGATAAATCTCTTTCAACATTGGCTGCTGATCTTTTTCAGCGTCATTGATGTATTCTTCAATCGTTGCCATCTCTTCAGCTCCTTTTTCCTCTAGTCTACTGGAAACGTTTCAAAAGGGATACAAACTTGCTCTATTCGTCCTTCAATAAATCTCCCAAAGAAAAACCATCGAAGGTCTCGCCATCATAATATTTCAGCAATTGATCCGCGGTTAGTAAAGAAGATGTCATTTCCTCCTCTTTGTCCTCAACCTGGTTCAACGCTGCATATTCTTGATATTGTTCTGCCAATTGGCGGTACAGGTCTTTTTTAGAGGACCCTTCCCCCGTAATAAATGGTAATTCTTTGATATGCCCGCGATAAAGTGGTAAATTATCAACCCATTCGATCGGCTGCTCCACAACGGTCAACTGAACTTCAGCAAATATATCTTCATACATGCGTTTTCTTCCTCTCACATTTTTTTCGGTATTGCCGAGGCGTAATGCCTTCGATCTGCTTGAAACGTTTGTAGAAAAAAGCTTTGTCCTTATAGCCCAAGCGTTCCACAATCGTCTGCACTGTCAGATCCGTTTGTTCCAAATAGCTTTTACAGCGCTCGATCCTTTTCAACAAGACGATTTCCGTAAAGGAATGTCCCGTCTTCTCCTTCAATAGACTGGATAAATAATTGGGATGGAAATGAAATTTTTGCGCCACTTCTTCTAAGGTCACTTGTTCCAACCGGACATCAATATAGGCTAAAACTTCCACCGTCAATTGCCCATTCGAAACAAAACTATCCTTAGCAATCAAATGCTCAGGTGCGACCTGACTGAGCTCGACAATTAACAAGACAAACGCAGACTTGGTTACTTTGTTATTGAAGTATGCCATTTTTACGATCTGTTTCAATAAGAGTAACGCATAAAAATGTACATCACTGTTATCACTAAACGCATATACAAGAAAGCGCGAAATACCGACAAGCTCATCGCTCAATGCCTCCACAAAAAAACGATACAGCAGCGGCTCTTCAAAAAATTGTCCTAATAAGGAGTCCGTAAAATAGCTCGGCTTGAAGTAAAAGGCGATTACCTCAGCTTCGTCATTTCCACTATAGGAAAGCTTCGTTTCAGCATTCGTCAAAACCAATCCACCCGTACTCAATTTTTTCTCAGAACTATCAATGGAAACAAGCACATTGCCTTTCATCACATACAGTATACGGATAAAATTAGCAGGCACTTCAATCTGGTCACTCGTCTTCCTCGTGACAAACGCCGCGATCTCTCGTTGCGGATTCTCTGCGAAACGTTGCACTTCACCGATCATTTGACCATCGTCCCCAAGATAGCAATCCAACGTCCTCAAGAACTGATAAAAACTGGCATATTGCGTTGTCGTTACATCCATTTTTTTACCACCTTAGAATCAAACACTTTCTTCTTTATCTACACTATTTTAATTAAGTGTCGATCCGCTTATAATTTCTTTATTGATTGTACCATTTTTATGAAATTAATACATTTGATTCAAACACTTTTGAGGATGTCAGTTCAACTTTTTGCAGTTCATTTAAGAAGAAAGTTCAGTATCAAAAATTGAGTAAAGCAACAGTGTGAACAGTTTAGTTGAATGATATACGGCATTCGAATCGAACTAATTTTTCCATGAAAAATTAATTCATTCAAACGAATAAGGATGTCAGTTCAACTTTTTGCAGTTCATTTAAGAAGAAAGTTCAGTATCAAAAATTGAATAAAGCAACAGTGTGAACAGTTTTGTTGAATGATATACGGCATTCGAATCGAACTAATTTTTCCATGAAAAATTAATTCATTCAAACGAATAAGGAGGATTTACTATGAAAATTGGTTTTATCGGTGCCGGCAATATGGCATCTGCGATCGTTGAAGGCATTGTTCAAAAAGGCTTCAGCAAGCCCGAAGATATTTATCTATATGATATTTCAACAGAGAAGGTTCAAGCCTTTGCAGACAAAGTTGGTGCTCATGCATTGAGTGATCCGCAAAAAGTTATCCAAACGGTTGATACGTTGATTTTGGCCGTCAAGCCCAATGTGATTAAAGGTGTCTTACTGGAGGCGAAGGACGCGATCCTGAAAAATGATCCGTTGATCGTTTCGATTGCAGCTGGAACCAGCACGGAAGCAATTTACGAAGTATTTGAGACCGAGCAGCCAATCCGAATCGTACGGGTAATGCCGAATATGAATGCGATGGTCGGTGAAGGTGCGGCGGCGGTTTGTAGAAATCCAAGTGCCACAAAAGAAGATGTCGCTTCGATCATCGATCTATTCAACGCGGTTGGTAAAGCATGGCCGTTGGAAGAAAAATACTTCTCCATCTTCACAGCGATTGCCGGCAGTTCGCCTGCTTATACGTTCTTATTTATTGATTCCATTGCGCGCGCAGCGGTGAAAAACGGCTTACCAAAGGACATTGCCTTAGAAATGGCGACCCAAGCAATTCTAGGCAGCGCACAAACCTTAGCAAACAGTGATGAAAATCCATGGACGCTAATTGACCGAGTAAGCTCGCCCGGCGGAACAACTGTCGCAGGAATCGTTGAATTAGAAGATAATGCCTTTATCTCGACAGTCATCAAGGGCATTGATGCCACGATCCGCAAAGACGAAGAATTAGGCAAAAAATAGCCAAAAAAAGTTATGCCGGATCAAACTGGCATAACTTTTTCTTTTACATATGAATCGGCATTCCCAGCCCGACTTCACAGGCATCCATCACCATTTCCGATAAGGTCGGATGCCCATGGATCGTTAGGGAAATATCCTCCAACGTCAGATAGGATTCGATTGCCAGAGTGATCTCAGCCACTAGATCACTGGCATTGACGCCGACGATTTGAGCACCCAAAACTAATTCGGTCTCCGCTTCAAAGACCAAGCGGACAAAGCCTTCAGTCGCATTCAATGACAACGCTCGACCATTGGCCTGCATCGGGAAATTCGCTGTCTTAGCTTTGATTCCCTCTGCCTTTGCTTCCGCTAACGTATAGCCGACTGTTGCCACTTCTGGATCAGTGAAGCAGATGGCTGGAATCGCCCGATAATCCTTCGCAACGTTTTTCCCGCCGATAACTTCTGCTGCAACTTTGGCTTCATAGCTGGCTTTGTGAGCGAGCGCTAAGCCTTCAACAATATCACCGATAGCAAAAATTGTTTTCTGGGAAGTGCGATACTGCTCATCGACCTTAACTAGATTTCTCTCGGTGAGCTTGACTCTCGCTTTTTCCAAGCCTAAGCTTTCTGTATTCGGTCGGCGGCCAACGGTGACCATCACATAATCCGCTTCGATCGTTTGCATCTTGCCTTTAACTTCAAATTCGACCGCCACACCATTTTTCGTTTCAACGGCTTTTTTCGCTTTCGCATTGGTAAAAACATTCACGCCATTTTGTTTGAAACGCTTCGCGACTAATTCGGAAATATCCTTTTCGAAATTTGGTACGATATTCGGACTACCTTCAATAATCGTGACTTCCGAACCGAGGTTGCGATATGCACCACCCAGTTCTGAGCCGACGATCCCGCCGCCGATAATAATCAGCTTCTTTGGAATTTCCTTCAAATTCAATCCACCTGTGGAATCCAAGACCCGCCCCTCAAACTTAAAGCCGGGGATTTCAATCGGCCGACTGCCGGTTGCAACGATGGCATGCTTGAATTCTAGTTTTTCTGCGCCATTTTTCGTGGTGATCGTCATACTTTGCGGACCAGTAAATTGCGCCCGCCCCATAATCACTTCTGCGCCATTTTTCTTTAAAAGCATTCCTACACCAGAGGTCAGAGTCTTCACAACCTGCTGGTCTTTCCATTGCTGTGTCTTCGTAAAGTCCAGCTGCGCATCCTTCACGCTTAGTCCTAGAAAGTCAGAGTGCTGTGCTTCTTGGTAACGATAGCCCGCAGTGATCAAGGCTTTGGACGGAATACACCCAACATTTAAGCATACACCACCAATATGCTCTGCTTCTACTACAGTCACCTTTTGTCCCAACTGCGCCGCACGAATGGCTGCTACGTACCCGCCAGGTCCTGCACCAATCACGACTGTATCTGTTTTTTTCGTCATATATACGACTCCTTATTCGTAAGTATGAAATAATTTTTCTGGTGAAAAATTAGGTCGATTCGAATGCCGTATATCATTCAACTAAACCATTCACTCCATAATTACTTCACATGATTTTTGCTTGTAGCTTCCTTTTTATTAAACTGCAAAAAGTTGAACTGACATCCTACAACAACAAGCTCATTGGATTTTCTAACAACTCAACGATCATACTTAAGAATGCTGCGGCTGGTGCGCCGTCTGCTACTCGATGGTCAAAGGACAGGCAAAGATTCAACGCTGTGATCGTTGCTACCTGTGGTCCTTCTGGTGTATTTTCCACCACTAGCTTATCGTAACTTCCACCAACGCCTAAGATTGCCACTTCTGGTAAATTGATGATTGGGTTAAACGTTTGAACCTTGCTGCGGCCTAATGAACTGATCGTAAAGGTGCCGCCGCTCATTTCCGCTGGCATCAATTGACCCTCACGAGCTTTCTTCGTCACGGCTTTCACCGCTGCCGTTAACTCACTTAACCCCTTTTGATCCGCTTTTTCTACAACCGGTACGACTAATCCAGCCTCCACAGCAACAGCTACGCCAAGATTGATATGATCAAATTGTTTGATTCCCTCAGCATAAGCATTCGCGTTGAATTCAGGATGCGCTTTCAATGCAACCATCGCCGCTTTTGCGATAATTTCTAAGAAAGATAACCGTTCATCGGTTCGTTCTTCTACCATCGGTAATAATTGTTTTCGTAATTCGATGACTTTTGTCAAATCGACTTCAGCATTCATTGTGACATGTGGGATCGTCTGTTTACTTTCCGACATCTTGTCAGCAATCGCTTTACGCATGCCGCTCCAAGGAATCAGTTCACCTTCAGCCGCTTTTGGTGTTGCTGCTGCGATTGTTGGTTCTTGATACTCTTTCACATCTAGCGCTTGGATTCGGCCTTTTGGTCCTGAGCCTTTCACTTTTTGCAGATCAATCCCTTTTTCGCGAGCGATCCGGCGCGCTGCTGGTGTTGCCCGGACTTTTGTTGTTGCAGCTGTAATTTCTTCAACGGATTCAACTGTTTCCGCTGCTTCCTCAGCTTTAATTTCTTCTGCTGTCTCTAATTCAGCTTCAGCGCCTGGCATCTCCGCGGGAACGTCTTCCCCGGCTTCACCGATGTAGGCAATCACGGAGTTCACTGGTGCGCTATCCCCGTCGCCGATATATTTTTTGAGTAAAATTCCTTCATCATAGGCTTCCACTTCGATCGCGATTTTATCGGTCATCACTTCAAAAATCGCTTCTCCGATTTCCACGGAATCGCCTTCATTTTTCAGCCAAGTCGTGATCGTTCCGACATCCATCGTGGAACTTAACTTCGGCATCAATACTTCATTCGCCATTTTTTCGCCCCCCCTATGCCATCAATCCGCGACAAGCCTCAACAATATCCTCTACTTGAGGCACTGCTTTTTTCTCAAGCTCTGGATGATAAGGCATCGGAATTTCTTTGCCGGCCAAGCGAATGATCGGTGCATCTAAGAAATCAAAACATTCTTCTTCGGCGATCACGCTAGCTAACTCGGCACTGAATCCGCTGCGCTTCACGGCTTCTGTCACAACCACTGCTTTTCCTGTCTTAACAACCGAATCAATGATTGTTTGCTTATCTAACGGTACTAAGGTCCGTGGATCAACCACTTCGATTTGAATGCCTTCTTCAGCCAAAATATCCGCTGCTTCCAATGCTTTATGCACCATGATCCCCGTTGCTACAACAGAAATATCCGTTCCTTCTCGCTTCACATCGGCTACACCAATTGGGATCGTATATTTTCCTTCCGGCACATCCGAACTTGTCCGATAGCACAACTTATGCTCATAAAACATCACCGGATTATTGTCTTCGATCGCTGCATGCAGCAGTCCTTTCGCATCATATGCCGTCGCTGGTTGAATGACTTTTAAACCAGGCACATGGGCTGTCCAGTTTTCCAAGCTTTGTGAATGCTGTGCTGCTGCACCGGTTCCCGAACCGCCAGGAGTCCGCATCACCAATGGAATCTTGGCTTTTCCGCCATACATGTAGCGAATCTTCGCTGCCTGATTGACGATCTGATCCAAGGCAATCGTAATGAAATCTGAAAACTGAATCTCAAAAATCGGACGCATACCAGTCATCGCCGAACCAACGGCTGCTCCTGCGATTACGGATTCAGAGATTGGTGTCGAACGAACCCGTTCCTCCCCAAATTCCTCCACCATACCGCGACTGACACCGAAAGCGCCACCATAAACTCCGATGTCTTCACCTAACATGAAAATATCTTCATCTTCTCGCATCGCTTCAGACATCGCTTCTCTGACTGCTTCCGCGTAAGTGATTTCTCTCATTTTCTGCTCCTCCTCTAATCCGAATAAACGTCTTCAAACATGCTTTCGATCGCCGGCATTGGGCTTTCTTCCGCAAAGGTCACGGCATCTTCAATCGCTTGCTTCGCTGCTAGACGAATGTCTTCAGCCTCTTCTTCAGTGAAAATCCCTGCCGCTACAAATTTCTCACGCGCCAACTTGATCGGATCGCGATTCTTGCGCCAATCTTCTTCCTCTTCCTTCGTGCGGTATTTCTTCGCATCTGATTTCGAATGACCTTTCCATCGATAGGTCATTGCTTCAATCAATGTCGGACCTTCGCCGCGGCGGGCTTTTTCTACCGCATCATAAGTTGTGTTGATGACTTCAATCACATCGTTTCCTTCTATTGTAATGCCTTCGATGCCATAAGCTTTTGCTCGTTCAGATAATCGATCAACATTCATCATGGTTTTGAACGGTCCGCTCATCCCGTATTGATTATTTTCAATAAAGAAGACTACTGGTAACGCCCAGATTGAGGCCAAGTTTAAGGATTCATGGAAGCTGCCTTCATTGGTCGAACCATCACCGGCATAAGCTAAAGCAACCGTGTCATTCTTTTTCAATTTCGAGGTCAACGCCGCTCCTGTGGCAATCGGGAAGCCGCCACCCACGATCCCATTTGCGCCAAGATTTCCCGTATCCAAATCAGCAATATGCATCGAACCGCCCTTACCATTATTGGTTCCAGTTGTCCGACCGAATAATTCCGCCATCATTTCATTGATGTTCGTTCCTTTGGCGATCGTTTGACCATGTCCGCGGTGCGTGGCTGTGATCCAGTCTGTTTTTCTTAAAACTGCTCCACTGCCTGCCGCTGTTGCTTCCTGACCCACCGCTAAGTGCGTCGTCCCGTGGATCAAACCTTTCGCAAATAACTGATCGACTTTTTCGTCAAAGAAACGAATTTCCCACATTCTGCGATAAAGCTCTACCAAGTTCTCGTCCGTCAAACCTGCTCGATTCGGAATCGAGATGTTTTTCGTTGCTGCCATCATTTATGCGCCTCCATTTTTATTTATCCTTCGTCTAATAACGTCTTCGCTGTTTCTTCATCAGTGATCAAAACATTGACCAATTTTCCCTTTAACGCTGCTCGGATACCGCTGACCTTTTCCTTACCGCCAGATACACCGATACGTTTTGGAATCTGCTTCAATTCCGCCAAACTGATCGCTAACACTCGATCATTCCAGGTACAATCTGTTAATTCGCCCTCCTCGTCAATAAAGTTGTAACAAATATCTCCCGACACATTGCCGGCAGATAATTCCTTTCTAAGAGGCACCTCTTCATTCGGCAAATATGCTTTCGTCATGGTGGAATAGGCTGGTAAACCGCCGATCCCCACTAACGCGATATCTGCTTTTTTCCCTTTATCAAACACATTCTTGATAAAGGACTGTGCCATAAAGACCTTTTTCGCTTCGGCTGAATCTACTGTAATCGGCGCATGCAGCTCCAGCACAGATCCGCCGCTCTTACGGGCGAAAATCTCACAGACCACATTAGCCTGTAACGCCGTATGCTCCTGCCCCAACCCGCCAACCAAGGGAATAAATCGAATATTCTCCATTTGATTTTTCGGCAGAAAGTTTTGTGCCGCTTCATGGACCACCATTCCAGCTGAAACACCAATTGTTTCATCGCCTTTCAATATTCGTGACAAGTATTTGCCAGCTGCGATGCCAATCCGTTTGTTCAACATTTCCGCTGCTGCAGGTGCAATACAGATCACTTCATCCAATTCAAATTTCTCAATTATTTTTTCCTCTAACAAACGATAAGGATGGACCAAATCATCATGAATAATAATTTCTACTAAACCTAAGGAACGAGCTTTTGCTAAATATTTAGAAACCAACGAACGACTAATATTGAATTTCTTGGCAACTTCCGATTGTTTGGCTCCTTCTTCGTAATACATCGAAGCGATCTCCGTCAGTAATCGTGCATCGTCGGAATAACTCATTTTTATTTCCTCCTATAACGAATCTTTCTTAATTACGTCCAGTCATTACCATATGTTCCTTTATTTAACATATGTCACACTGTCATCATAAGAGGGATTTCGTTGAGAGTCAACGCTTTCAATAAATGATTTTTTTCACAAGACCATCTTTATCCGATGTTCCAATGACGCACTTCTCGTAACAAATGTTACGTTGTTTCACAAACACCTTATTCTCACCCATCTGAGTGCAGATAAAAAAATTCATAGTGAAAACCATAAATTATTGGATAACGAAAGACCAATAAGGAGGATTTTCACTATGACTTTTCATGTTTCGATCATGCTATATATATAACCTTGTTGATACTCATTTGTGGTAAGACCCTTCTTATTACCCACAGCATCGTTCATAGTAAACCCCAAGCTCAGCTTTTGACCTGTCCATAATCCTTAAACACTTCCACTGCGGTTTGGATCTGTTCGTCATTTAGTTTAGCGATCTCGCCGCCATAGGAATGCGCCACATATAGTGTTTTCGCGGCTTCCTCTAAATAGACCGCCGCATACAAGGCCTCTTTTAAATTTTTGCCAACGGTTACGACACCATGATTTTTCAGTACGACAGCCAATTGATCACCAATATGATCCACCACCGCATAGCCCATATCGATACTAGCCGCAGAACTATAAGGAGCCACATTGACTGGGCCTTTTGCGGTGTTGGCTAGGGTTGTCACATCACAATCAATTCGATCCACCACGAGACCAATCCCGGTTGCGTATGGCTGATGTGTATGGATAACTGATTTGACTGCGGGCATTTTCTGGAAAATGTAGCAGATTGCGATCGTATCGACACTTGGACGACGTGTTCCTTCAATGATTTTACCGTCAAGGTTCATCACCAAAACATCCTCTGGAACCATCTCTTCATACATCATTCCACTAGGTGTCACCAAGAATGTGTCTTCATCGATTCGCAGACTCACGTTGCCTCCGGACAAAGAAATCAACCCATAACGATCCAATTTTATTCCCGCTGCGATAATTTCTGCTTTTTCTTTTTCTAACATCAGCTGGCCTCTTTTTTCTTTTTGGCTTGTGCATTATATTCAGTATTCACTCTTCTGGCACGTGCCTTCAACGATTCCGGATGCTTCTCATATTCCATATCCAGCAATAGTCGAAACAGCTCCTGACCGTCATTATAATTTTTCGTATTCAGCCAATAACGACCTTTCAACAAGCCGCCACCATCCACACGCAAAAACATTTTTCCGGCAGATGGAAATTCACGAATCTTAAAACTCTTCAACTGCGGTAAGCTATAGTCATCTGTTCGTTTAAATGAACGCAGCGTCAGCGTATCACCGGAGACATCCACTTCCTTCGGTGTCACTCTGGCAACCAGCGCATTCCAAAAACTATAAAAAGCCACGATTCCGACAAAAACCATCAGTGCAGGCATTCGATTCGCGATAACAGAGCTGACCGCGATGAGGAAAACGATCAAAGAGACTACTCCTGTAACAGGGACATCTATAAAATACAATGTTTTATCGTATTCAAACCGTTTCATTCGTTCTTCCCCCTTTTTTCATACGAAAGAATTAAGCAGCTTCTCCTCCATCGTGTATTTGAGCCGCTTCTTTTTTAATCCGATTTCGGTTCCAAATAGCCATAACTAATGCAACGGCTGCCCCAATACCGGTACCAATATAACCAAGTCCGTTCAATCGAACCAGTACCCATGTTAACGGGTTTGCCCCATCACAGATAGAGGAGATTTGAGAGGCTCCTTCCGGCATTTCGAAATTCACATTTTTAGCAGCTGTCGTAATCATCGGAGCTAAATCAGTGGCGATCCATAGTCCGAATACTAATACGACTAATCCGACAATCAAACCTCTAAACCCATTTTCTTTTACGATTGGTGTTATTAGAACAAACATCCACGGAATAACAGCCAAGTCAGCAAATGGCAAGACCGTATTTCCTGGTAGAACAACTGCCAAGAAAATCAACAACGGTACCAAGATAAATGAAATCGCCAATGTTACTGGGTGACCTACCCCGATAGCTGAATCCAATCCGATATAGATTTTTCCACGATTTTGGAATCTTTCTTGAATGAAGTCACTGGCTGCGTCACTGATCGGGATCAAACCTTCCATCAATAAAGCGGCCATTTTCGGAATCAAGACTAGAACCGCACCTAGCGAAACACCTAGTGTTAAAACATTCGTTACATCATACCCGGCGATCACTCCAATTACGATCCCCATGACCGTTCCAACTAAGATCGGTTCACCAAAAACACCGAAGCGACGTTGAACCGTATCCATATTAATATTGATATCGCGTACACCAGGAATCATATCAATGATTTTGTTAATGACCATCGCGATTGGCGCATAGGCTGTCGTAAAGCCATGGGGCAGTGAGACCCCCGGCAGATCCAGCGATTTTTCCACCTCTGGAGCGGTAACATCTCCCAGAACCATGATGATGACCATGTTGACAACCGCTGCCACAATCCCTAACCACAACGTATCTGTAATAATTGCAACCAAAGCGCCGGTAAAGGCAAAATGCCAGTAATCCCAAATGTCTACATCGACCGTTTGTGTCGTATTCGTAAATAGCATCACGATATTGACGACTAGACCCAGCGGGATAATGATCAAACCAACTGTCGAACCCATAGCGATTGCCGCCGCGGCTGGCCACCCTACATCAATGGTTGAAAGACTAAGCCCAAAACGATCGACCATCGCCTGTACAGCTGGCGAAAGGCTTGTCCCTAACAACGAGTTAATAACCAAGTTCAACCCAATAAACCCAACCCCTACAGTCAACCCAGCCCGAAGACTCTTCCCGACACCGGTTCTGAAGGCACAACCAATGATAAAGATTACAATTGGCATTACAACGGATACACCCAAGCCTTGGATAAATTGAAACACTTTAATAATAGCATCCATGATTATTCCCTCTCTTTACTCGTATTATTTAAATGCAGGTTACTTTTCCATCAAGCCTAAAATTCGATCAATCGTCGGTTTCGTATTAACACCCGTCAAGAAGCAGACACCCGAAACAGATTCACAAGCTAAATCCTTGGGTATTACTGTTGTGGAGATTAAAAAATCATAGTTGGAAGCTTTGCTAGGTGCTTCCGAAATCTTACATTGGGTAATTTTGTATTGTCCTTTGTAGCCATTTTCATCCAAAATTTTTGAGATCTTTCCGTTCACCGCTGTTGATGTCGCAATCCCTGAGCCGCATGCCAATAAGATATTTTTCATTTTTCCCACGTCCTTAATTTAAATTCTGTTTTATTTTTTTCACGGCTTCCGTTGCCGTTTTCGCTTGAATAATCGCTAAGACCTTTTCGTCTGTTTGGAACATGTCGATCAATGCTTGGAGAAATTCCAATTGTTTCTTGGGTTCCTTGATCGCTAGCATGAACATGATCTTGACCGGTACCAAGACTTCCGGCGACCCCATCATTTCAAACATCACGGGGTTCTTTAAAATACCGATCGCCATCGATTGCTTGAACACATACTCGGAATCCGTATGAGGAATCGCAACCCCAACATGTTCTAACGGCAGTCCTGTTGAAAATTCTTTTTCCCGTTCTTGGATTGCTTGGCTGAATTCGCCATTCACACATTGATTTTTCTCAAGACAGCCTGCTAATGCCGCCAATGCTGAAAAGTTATCTGACGCATCGATTTCCAAATCTACCAAATGTTCATCTAAGTACATTTCATCCCAAAAGTCAGCCACTTAGATTGCACTCCCTTCACCCATCACTAATTCCAATAGTGTCTGTTTATCTGTTGCTTGAATCAACTGCTCCACGTTCTCCTCCTTCTCGATAAATTCAAGCAATCCTGTAATCTTGCTCTTCGCCGCATCGATATCCGTATCTGAAATAGCAAAAAATAGAATAACATTGACGTTGTTGATCCCCCAATTGATCTTTTTATCCAAGGTCATGATCCCGATCGAGGTTTGATTCACTTCACTGGGATCTGCATGGGGAATCGCCACACTAACGGAAAAACTGGTATCGCCTAATTTTTCTCTGACCCAAACTGATTCACCAAAATTTTTCTTCGCGATTCCCAGCTCCTGATATTTTTCAATCATGAAATTCAAGCATTCTTCTTTGTTCTCCACGTGCTGTCGAAGAAAAACAAGCTCTGGGTTAATCCATTGCTGCCGTGCCTGTGTTTTTTCTTTTCCTGTCGCGTGGTATCGTTTGTAATAGGTATGGACAATCCGGCTAATTTCCTCATCTTTGATCATGGGAGAAATATAGACGACATTTCTGGCCTTGACACTCGGGTCGGTGGTGACGACAACATCACGAGAATTCAAGGTTACCTGTTCGAACTCCTTGGTGGTCAATTGAATCACCTTATCGGTATGGGGAATGATTCGGCGAATTTTTGTATAAATCAAATCACTTGTGATCAACCCCCGTGATAAAACAACATAAATATTGCGGAAACTTACACCATACTTTCTTTCCAAGGACACTTGAAAATAAATCACTAAAAAGGAAATCTCATCACCAGTAATCTCGATCGAAAAACGCTGAGCCAAACTACTAGTGGCATAACACATCATGGAATAAAGTAATAAATAGCGGTTTTTGATTTCCTCCATAAAAGGATTTTTGATCAAAATATTGCGACGCAGACGGTAAATCATCGGTACAATATGACTCATTAGTGATTCATGCAGTTCCTGATCACCAGAAAAATCAATGTTCAATAAATTTCCCAGGTCAGCCATCAGTTCCTCCACCGCTTCTTGATAACAATCACTGTAGCGCTTGCTTGATTTATAAAAAGGCTTGATATTCATGGCATACAACGTTTCAGACAGGTGATAAATGTCGGGGTACCAAAGTTCGATCGCACTGTTGGCAGAAATAAAGGCGCAGATTTCATAAGTTTGGGTATAAAGAGCCAAGTCTTCCAACTCGCTTTTCTTCTTCTCCTCGATCGTCATATGACAGCCCTGTTCTGCTCGCGTAAGTAAACATAAAAATGTAAGAAAAATTGCTGAAAAATACTTATTCGAAATATCGCTGTAGAACATGTCCGAAAACTTTTCTAAGGTATCTTTGACCAACTGAATCAGTTGCTTCGGAAAATAATTTTCTAGTTGGAGCAACAGTTCGTCATTATTTACTAGTAACGTATCAGGAAACTTCGTCATCAAAAAATTCTGGTAAGACTGCTGAACATCGACCTCTGATCCTTTAAGGATGACTTTTCGTCTGCTTTGACAAATCTTGACCCCAAAGTGGCGAAGATAACGCTGAAGATAATCCAAGTCTTTCTTTAACGTCGAATCTGAGATAAAAAATTCTTTTTCCAAGGTTTCTAGTAATTGCCCTTCTGGCTTCATAAATAATCGGCGAAAGATCGCTTCTCTTCTCCCCAGCACATCATAGGCATCCCCGTCGTTCTCCAAGGTCAACGCACCAATACGATTGACATTCCCTTCTGTCCCAACCAGCTTGATCCCATGCCGCGGTACCTTGACAATTTCGATCTCCTTCTTGACTAGCTCCTCATTCAAAAAATTAACATCATTCAAAATTGTTCTTGTAGAGACTTCTAACTTCTCACTAAAATAATCCGTCGCTTTGTAATCGCTTTCAGAAAGAAGTAAAGACAACAATTGATTTCGCCGCCGCATACTCTTATCCATTTTCCCACCTCCTTATTCGTTTTAAAGTATTAATTTTTCACAAGTGAAAAATTAGTTCTATTCGAATGCCGTATATCATTCAACTAAAGTGCTTGAACGTTGATGCGCTAAGCTGGTTACATACTTCTCTGATTAAGTAGTTTGCGAAAAGTTGAACTGACATCCTTATTCGTTTTAAAGTATTAATTTTTCACAAGTGAAAAATTAGTTCTATTCGAATACCGTATATCATTCAACTAAAGTGTTTGAGCGTTGATGCGCTAAGCCGGTTACATACTTCTCTGATTAAGTAGTTTGCGAAAAGTTGAACTGACATCCTTACTCGTTTTAATGGTAGACTTTTTTTAATTAGGCAACAGTGTAAAGGAAAGACTTACAACGTTGCGCTGACCTCCTCACTATCTCTTATATTCATAATAGTAAATTTTCCGCATTGTTTAAAGACATCCTTTTTTCATCATTAATCATGAAAACACTAATTAATAGAAATCATTCTTTTTTGAAAATATTTATGAAATTATTTCTATTTATTAATCAGACGAAAAAACTGCTGATCGACTTGATCAGCAGTTTCTATCTATGCTATTTCTTCCATTCATCGACTACTTTTTGATGATCTTGGATCCAATCCTTAGCTGCTTGCGAAGGATCTTTTCCTTCATTAATTGCCAGCATAACACTTTCCATGTCTTTTTGGTTCCAATTAAAGTTGTCCAATACCTTGTATGCCTCAGGCTGGTCATCCTTCAGACCTTTACGAGCCATCGTATGAATCGCTTCTTCCGTACCCATGGCACCCTTCGGATCCTCCAAATACTTCAAACCGTACTTCGCGAACATCCAGTGAGGCGACCAACCAGTAATTAAGATTGGTTGTTTCTTCTTGATGGCTTGACCAAGTGCGACTGTCATGGCACCTGAAGAGGAAGTGGAAACTTTCCAATCCGCTAAATTGGGATAAGCCTTCAATGTATTTTCCGCTGCATTTACGACACCGGCACCAGGTTCGATTCCTGTGATTGTTTTATTGGCTTGATCGGTCAACTCTTCAATAGAATTGACATCCATGTAATCTGGAACAACGATTCCCACCTTGGCTCCCTTTAAGTTGACTCCTAAGTCATCCACTTGATCCTTATACTGGGCATATTGTGATTTATGCGTATTCGGTAGCCAAG
This sequence comes from Enterococcus sp. GPZ-007, assembly GCF_059374735.1. Classification (NCBI taxonomy): domain Bacteria; kingdom Bacillati; phylum Bacillota; class Bacilli; order Lactobacillales; family Enterococcaceae; genus Enterococcus; species Enterococcus sp. GPZ-007. The sequence goes on from NZ_JCAFYN010000001.1 coordinate 286,367, forward strand.
CAGCGACCATCGCATCTGATTCGCCTTTTGCGACAGATTCCCACATGATCGCATTATCCAGCGGCGTCATGTTGACGTTGTAGCCCATTTCTTTTAGGACTTCACCGACTACATGAGTGGAAGCCACTTCGGTATCCCATTCAACATACGTCAGATTGATTGTGCCTTTGTTCTCAGTAGAAGATCCACCAAAACCAAAAGAAGCAAGCAATACAATTGCTGCAACTACGCCAGCGGCAATCCCGATCTTACGTTTTTTCGTTTTCGGCATTTTTTCAGCCGCCTGTTGTTTCGGCTTATTGATATTCTGGGTAAAACGGTCAATGATGATCGCTAAAATAACTAGCGCCAGACCGTTCACAAAACCATTACCGACTTGTGCTCGCTGCAAAGCAGACAAGACACCGCGACCGAGACCAGGCGCACCAATCATTGATGCGATTACGACCATCGATAAGGCCAGCATCGTTGTTTGGTTAATCCCTGCTAAAATCGTGCTTTTGGCTAATGGCAATTCTAATTTAAATAATTTTTGTTTGCTGGTGCCACCGAATGAATCAGAAGCTTCCACCAATTCTTTCGGAATTTGACGAATCCCTAAATTGGTAAAACGCACGGTTGGCGGTAATGCAAAAATGACTGATGCGAACACGCCGGGTACCATTCCGATCCCAAAGAAAGCCACAGCCGGAATCAAATACACGAATCCAGGCATCGTCTGCATAAAGTCTAAGATCGGTGTAATGATCTTTTTGGCTGTCTCATTTTTCGCCATCAAGATCCCTAGCGGTACTCCAATGATGATCGACAGTACACTAGATAAAAGAACCAATGTGACGGTACTCATTAAATCAATCCATAATCCTTGATTGTAGATAAAGAGTAAGCCAATCAACGTAAAGCTCGTCAACCCCCATTTTTTATTGGAAATGAAAAAGGCGGCAACTGTTAAAACGAGAATCAATAGTAATGGCGGAATCATCGTTAATAGATTGGTCATCCCATCCATTAAAAACTGTCCGGCATGCTGTAGGGCTGAGAACAGCCCCGCAAAGGTTCCGGTCAGCCAATCGGTAAAGCCCTCGACCCAATCTGCGACAGGTAAAGCTTGTTGTAAAATACTAAACATTTGCGATCACCTCTTCTGTTTCTGTATCTGCTAACGCCTCTAACACACTGCCGCGAATGACAACACCGACTAAACGGTCGCCTTCAACTACGGCTAGCGGTGCCGGAGAATCAAAAATCAGATTGAAAATATCAGTGACCAGCATGTCTTTCGGAATACGGCGGACATTTTTATCAATAACGTCTTTCAGCTCTAAATTATTCTTACGCGCTTCCCGCGCTTTATCCGCTGTCAGGCTGCCCTTCAGCTTACGCTTACGGTCAACTGCTAAAAGCATGCTGACTTCTTCTTTACGCATTCGATTCAACGCAACATTTGGTCCATCAACTTCGATATTGGTCGTCAAAGCTGGAACCATGATGTTTTGTGCCGTAAGTACTTTCGAACGATCGACATCCTCCACGAAATCACGAACGTATTGGTTCGCTGGGTGGGTCAAGATTTCTTCCCCCGTACCGATCTGCATGATTTGACCATCCTTCATCAAGGCGATCCGATCACCGATCCGTAGCGCTTCATTTAAATCGTGGGTGATAAAAATAATTGTTTTTTGTACGTTTGCTTGTAAGTCCAACAACTCATCTTGCATTTCCCGGCGAATCAATGGATCTAACGCTGAGAAAGCTTCATCCATCAATAAAATCTCGGGATCGTTTGCTAAAGCCCGCGCTAAGCCGACTCGCTGTTGCATCCCACCGGAAAGTTGATTTGGGTATTGATCCTTAAAGGTCAACAAGCCTGAATTATCCAGTGCTTGTTCAGCCAATGCTTGACGTTCTACCTTGGGAACGCCCCGCACTTCGAGACCGTATTCTGTATTTTCTAAAATCGTTCGATGGGGAAATAGTCCAAAATTTTGAAAAACCATATTGATTTTATGGCGACGCACTTCCCGCAGTGCTTCTTTATCCATTTGGGCAATATTTTCGCCATCGATGTAGATCTCCCCAGAGGTTGGGTCAATCAACCGATTTAATAAACGAATCATCGTGGATTTTCCGCTGCCGGAAAGTCCCATGATAACGAAAATTTCTCCTTCTTCGACTTCAAAACTTGCGTCATATACACCAACGGTCGCACCAGTTTGCTCCACAATCTCATTCTTATCGCGATTTTCTTTGATCATCGCGAGAGCTTGCTGCTGCTTCTTACCGAAAATTTTGGTTAAATGTTCTACCTTAACTTTACTCAAAAAATATCCTCCTCTTAAAAAGTGACCATACAACACTAACATCATGTGGTCACTTTTGTCAAAGAAGATGCAGAAAATTTTCTGTAAACCGAAAATGAGCACTAAAAAAGGAATCCTAGATTTTACTCTTGGATTCCCATCAACTGAAGAAAAAGATCCTATAACTCACGATTTTGATCAAACAGATTCGTCGGATCATATTTTTCCTTTACTTCTTTTATTTTCTTTCCTGTTGCACCTGGCCAAACCCGCGCATTCTCTTCCTGACTCGTGTCACTTGAATAAGCGCCGTACACACCTTGCCCAAATTCTTGGATTGGTTGAAATAATTGAATTGCTTGATCGGTGTATTCCTTATTAAAAAAATAAGCAATCATTATTTCAGCCTCTCTAAAAGGCCACGCGTTAAAATCAGCAGTTTTTTCATTGACGGCGCCACCAAGTGCTCGTAATTCTATACCATAAACAAATGACAGCTCCAACAGTTTTTCTATTTCTACCGCGATTTCTTGCGGGATATGTGTCACTAATGTATTTTTTGCGAATACCGGATTTTTTCCTTCAATACGAGCATGCTCATCCGGAAAGAAATCAGAGTAGTTCATCAAAATTTCAGTAGTTGTTGAAACAGTGCCTAGTTGAAGCGCTTGTTCCAATACATTCTTCGATTCACTTGTTTCTTCTCCATACCAAAAATTTCGTGTTTGTACAGTAATCGTCTGATCGGGGCCCTTATTTAAAAATAACGTGCTTGTTAATTTATTTGAAGCAGTTTTAAACCAATTGTGCCATCCTTGAATAAATTCAAAAAGATCCGTTATCGAGTAGTTAATCGTTTGTACAATCATTGGATTGGCAATTTTCGAATTCACTGCAGTCGCCTTGTCTGCTTGGAAAAGAAATTCGGTCACGACGCCAAACTGCCCGCCGCCCCCACGAATCCCCCAAAAAAGGTCAGGTTCGTTCTCTTTATTCACAATGTGTTTTTTACCATCTGCCGTTATAATCGTTGCTTCGATAACTTTATCAATGGTTAGTCCAAAGGAGCGTAAAATGGTTCCCATACCGCCAGATACTGCTAATCCACCCACACCTGTATCTCCGTGGTCACCACTGGAAATAACTAATTGATCAGAATGCAGCTTTACTGCGACATCTCCCCAGAGGGCACCCGCTTGAACGTTGACAAGCCCTTTCTCTTTATCAACGACACTTATCTGATTCATTTGCGAAAGATCCAGAATCACTCCTTGATCATTTACTGAGGTAGCAGCCAAGCCATGACCACCACATCTGACTGATAATGGAAATTTCTCGTTCTGATCCTGCCTGATTCTAGCTGTATAGTTAATCGTTTCTATGACTTGTTCTTCTGTCTCGGCTAAAATAACAATTTCGGGCTGACCTACTTTAAAATCATTTGAGCGAACTTTGTCATAACGTGGGTCTTCTGGGAACACTGCAACGTCCTTCAGAGACTGCGGTAATTCTTTCTGCATAGTAAATCCTCCATTTCGCTAAAATTATTAGTAGACTTAGTCAAGTCTCTCATGTCACGAATAAATAGTAAAAAAATAGCTTCTATAAGATAGCAAGCGTTATCATTTCTTAATATTTTGTCGCTATAAAGCTACTAACATAGTAAAAAATCGCACGTAAAAGAACCAACGTATTGGCTCTTTTACGTGCGATTTATTTAGACCCATTTTCTGGGTAAAACAAGTGCTGCATTCGTTGCAATACCAGTTCATCTCCAACGAAAAACAAAGTATCGCCAGCACAAATTTTAGCATATGGACCAGGAGACAATAGCAGCTCCTCCTTTTGCTGAATAGCAATGATCGTAGCTCCCGTCTCATGCCAAATATTTAGCTCGTTAACTGTACTATTCAAATGAACCGCCTCATTGGTCAAGGTCAGCTCATAAGGAACGAAAGGGGCAACGTTATGAACACGTTTAGTTTGAGCTAATAATTGATTCAATAACTGACTCACATGCTCCAATTCTCTTTTCTGTTTTTCAACACTTTCTTGAAGCTCATTTTTGATTTCTTGGACTGATTGTACATCCTGATATTTCTCAAAATAGACTTTAGCTTTTTCCCGTGACAACACATATGCGCCGCTGCCGTGACGTACTTCCATAATCCCGAGATCAACCAGCACATTGATCGCCTTGCGAGCTGTCTCAGGAGAAACATTAAAATTACTGGCTAACGTTGAACGTGCGTGAATCTTTTCTCCTACCTGATACCGCTGGTCTGCAATCCGTTCAGCAATCTCTACTGCTACTTGCTGATAGCGTGGCAGCAAGATTCGCTTCTTGTTTTCCCCGTCCATCTACATCCCTCTTTTTCTGCAGAATTCTGTTCAAGCATAGCATATTTTTTTAGGAAAAGCTGTAATCATCAAAAATCCCTAAAATGAAGTTGTTAGTGTTTTCGTTTTTAGAATTTGTTCATAGAAACGCTTTTTTCATAGTTAATCTTCGCAAAATTTTGAAAAACAAGCTAAGCTGATTCAGATTATTTTTAAACTATGAAGCCGGTTCTGCAGTAATGAACCAGCTTCGAAATCAGCTTTCTAATTTCGGCAAGCAGCAAAATGAAATATGGGTAAACATCGAATTCATTTTGCTGGTTTGCAGATGAATGAGGATATTATTATGAACTAGGAGTGATTTTTTGCGTTTTATTGGCATTATTGGTTTGATTCTTATCTTGGCATTGAGCTTTGTCATTAGCAGTGACCGAAAAAAAATTCGGTATTCACCGATTTTGATTATGCTGGTTTTACAATTTTTATTAGGATTTATTTTGTTGCGAACGACTGCGGGAACAACGATTGTTAGTGGTTTAGCCGGTGTGTTTGATGCACTGCTGCGGTTTGCTGGCTCTGGAGTTGATTTTGTTTTTGGCGGAATCGCCAACAAAGGCAGCTTTCCTTTCTTCTTAAATGTCTTAATGCCGATCGTCTTCATTTCTGCAATCATCGGAATTTTGCGTTACGTGAAGATTTTGCCCCTCTTCATGAGAGGTGTAGGATTAGCCCTTAGCAAAATCAATGGCATGGGCAAATTGGAATCCTACAACGGAATTGCTTCAGCGATTTTAGGTCAGTCGGAAGTCTTTATTTCTATTAAAAAGGAGCTGCCTTCTTTGTCTGAACAACGTTTGACGTCCATGAGTATCTCGGCGATGTCTACGGTTTCGATGTCGATTGTCGGGTCCTACATGGCGTTGATTCAGCCACGTTATGTAATTACTGCGCTTGTCTTGAACTTATTCGGCGGCTTCATCATCGCATCAATCATTAACCCCTATCAATTGGCAGATGACGAATTGGTGATTGAAGAGGATAAGGAGCAAACCTTCTTCCAAATGTTGGGGGAATATATCTTGGACGGCTTCCATGTAGCGATCACTGTGGCAGCGATGTTGATCGGTTTTGTGGCTTTGATCGCAATGATCAATTTCATTTTCGCTAAGATCACCGGCTTGACCTTCCAAGAAATTTTAGGTTACATTTTCGCTCCATTAGCGTTCATTACTGGGATTCCTTGGAATGAAGCAGTCGATGCAGGGAGTTTAATGGCTACGAAATTGGTAACGAATGAGTTTGTTGCCATGACAGAATTAGCCAAAGGCAACTGGGACTTCTCCCCTCGCACGACAGCGATCATCTCTGTTTTCTTAGTTTCCTTCGCCAACTTCTCCTCCATCGGGATCATTTCCGGTGCCATGAAGGGCTTGAATGAAGAAAAAGGCAATTTAGTTGCTAAACATGGGTTGAAAATCTTGCTAAGCGCCAGTCTGGTCAGCTTCTTGAGCGCCATTATTACAGGTTTGATCTTCTAGAATATCGTCCCCATTGAAATGGACCCAGTAAAACCACTCTTATCACGTAGGTTTTACTGGGTCCATTTTGTATTAATTATATAGTTATTATTCGTTTTAGCTTGATAAAATGCCCTTCGGCAGATTCAACTACTTGATCAATCCTATAGTGAGGAACAAACCTTGTCTCATTTATCTCCAACAGTGTTACTTCTTTCCCAAAACCAGGAACGCCGACAATTAGGTTTGTGGTGTCTAAGTGTAACTGCATCACATTTTGCAAATGAGCGGCAATTTCTAATAATGCTTTTTTGTCCTTGTTTTTTCGCCACGTACTTTGATGTAACAGACGTAATCCACTTCGTAAAACCGTATTTTGGACCGTCTTTTGGTGAATCACTTCTTTCCACATAGCTAATTCCTTAGGCAGCCTTCGCTTCCACCGTAACCGTTACTCTAACGCCTAAAGCACGCCCGGCTTCGATGAGCTGTTCTGCGACTTCATTTGGACAGTCTACGTAAAAGACAAAAGCAGAATAATCCTTTGAGAATTTGTCTAAAAATCGTTTTCCTTCTTCTATCAACGATCGTCCAGTCAGGATTTCATAAAAAATAACTTGCTTATTTCGTAAGAAGGTTTGTGGCAATTGCTTCTCGACTCCAACAACTGCTACTTTCTCCCCCTGATAGTGACGTTTGATGTGTGTCCATATTTGTTGTGCTGGTTCCGCTTTCTTTTCAAGAATAAACAATTCATTAACTTCCTTTCAGTTTTAATTCATTGCTTGCAGGAAATAGCCCTGCTGCTAGTCGATCATGCAAGACCATCACCTCCCATTCTTGCTAAAAAATAACAAACCATATTATATCTATCATACCAGCTTCTACTTTTAAAGCAAGTCAAAAAAAGACCTTCAAGCGTTTAAACTTGAAAGCCTTGCGTATTAGCGTTGTTCTTCTTCTAAAACTTCGTATTCGTACGGTGATCCTTCATAAAAAAATTGCGTTGAAACTGTTGCATCTTCATCCATTGCGATCAATTCTTTCCGGAAGGGAAATCGGACTGCTTGCCCGTTAGCCGTTTTATCACCAGGTAAAATGTAATAAAGCTGATCGTCTGGTGTCGGTTTGTTCAATTCTTCCATTACATCATCGACTACTTGCTGCTGATCAATCGTTGCTGCCTTAGCAACTTTTTGATAATCCTCTAAGAATGCTGCTTGTCCTTCAAAATATGTAAGTTCCATTTTCTTCACCCTTTCAATTTAACTGTAACATCTCTTGCTGCTATGCCAAAGATACGTGCTTACTCTGCGAGATCTAAATGACCCGCTTCTGTCTGAAACACTGGCCAACTGCCTGCCAATTCTAGACGGATCAAATCCAATTCAGGATATTTTTGGATCGCTGCTATCACGGAATCGACCAATTCGGCTTGTTTGGTTAACTGTTCTTGCGGTGATAATAGTTTGTCTTGATCAAGAATTTTCCGATACTCCTGATTTGCCTCCACGATTTCGTGAAATGCGGCCTTGAATGAACGCTCGACTTTGCGCGCAAATTTCGGTTCATTTTCAATTGTATAAGCCACTTGTGTCTTTTCCGCCAAAAAAGTCGCATAAATTAATGGCACTGTGGAAACAGGCTTGATTGGCGACACATAATAAAACGCTTCTTCCAAAATATCTAATGAAACGGTCAGCTTCATAGCTTGTCCTTCTTTCTAACGCTGAAGAAATTCCTCAAATAATCTCTAATTTTCAAATCACTATCTCTTTGATTATAGCATTTAAGGGAGAAAATCTTATTTGATTTAACTCAAAAAGCTGCCAATGATAGGCAGCTTTAGATCATCACCGTCATCGCAGCGGCAGCTAGAATCAGTACCAGTCCGATGATCGTAATCGTCATTTCTTTTTTCGTTTTCTTTTGACCTAAGAACCAGATACCGGTCAAGGTCGCTAAAACAACCGAGGTTTGTGATAAGATAAAGCCAGTTGCCAAACCATTCATGTCCGGTTGTGCAGAGATCAAATAGGTCAATGCTGCAAAAGCAAAGAAGAACCCTGAAAAAATGTGTTTATAAGAAACTGTTTCTGCCAGCGCCGATTTGTCTTTGTCCTTTACGCCTAAAATTACTGAGTAGACAAGAGCGACTAAGAGCATCCCGATGGCTTGTGGTAAGAACGCATGCATCCCATCAATATTGGTTGCTTGTGGTGCGGCCGAATAAGCCCAATAACCGATCTCACCAACAGCTAACAAGAGTACGGCTTTTTTCAAGCTGCTGGCTTTTTCCTGTGTTTTTTCTTCCGTCCAAACCGTCATCCATGCACCTAAAATGATTAGGACTAGAGCGAAGCCGCCTAATAATTTGGCGTTCAGACCAGGCCAATCACCTAATGCAAAAACACCCCACAATGAAGCGCCCAATAATTGAAAGGCTGTCGTGATCGGCATCGCTCGTGATGAGCCGATTAACGTGAAGGATTGAAAGGTAATGATCTGAGCAATCGCCCAGCCAACACCTGAGAGGATCGAAAAGAACAGATCCATCCCCGTTGGAAAACTCATGCCATTCATTACGAAAAAGACGAGTGCAAAGATCAACGTGCCTAAGGTCGTACCTAAAATTTGATTGACTGGCCGGCCACCTATTTTTGATGCAATGGTAGGGAAAAGTCCCCAACCGAGTAATGGACCTAAACCAATCAAGATCGCTGTTGTATTCATACTAATTCCCCCTTGTGATTATGCTTAAAATACGACGCCGCTCTCCAATAAAATATTGGCATAAGGAGTCATCTCTCCCGTGCGAATGAATGCCCGACTATCGTGTAAGGCTGCTTTCATCTCACTATGAGGAATAAAGGTCACAGGAGTTTCTGGTAAACGGTCTTGAATCTTTTTCAACATTTCAGGATTTTCTGTTTTGATTTCCTCTGCTAAGTAAATCCGTTGAACTTCTAATTCTTCCAGCACATTATTCAGAACATCCATGAAACTTGGGATGCCATTGTCGACGGCTAGATCAATTTTTTCTGTTGTCATAGGAACCGGCATACCGGCATCGCCAATGCTGATTTGGTCAAAGTGACCCATTTGTGCGATCACACGTGAAATATCTGAGTTGATAACTTTGCTTTTTTTCATAGTAAAAAATCCTTTCGTTACTTTAGTTCATTTTTATAAGGAATAGAAGGCTGCGCACCAAATCGTTGAACCGTTAAAGAAGAGGCTTTATTTCCGTATTCGATTACCTGCTCTAGGTTACTGAAGTCTTTCGCTAACACACTGCTCATCGCGCCAATAAAGGTATCACCAGCTGCGGTCGTATCCACCGCGTTAACCTTGAAGGCTGGAACGATTCCGTTGCGTCCTTGTACATCGTAGAAGGCACCCTTGCTGCCGATCGTGATAATCACTGCTTCAATTCCTAGCTGATGCAAATGTTCAGCTGCAGCTTTTAGGCTCGCTTCATCTGTGACTTTGATCCCCGTTAAAATTTCTGTTTCCGTTTCATTCGGGATGATCATGTCTGTGACTTTCAATAATTCTTCTGGTACGTTTTCTAACGCCGGTGCTGGATTTAGAATTGTTTTTACTCCAGCTTCTCGAGCGATTGTAAAGGCTTCGACCGTACTTTCTAAAGTGCTTTCAAATTGAGCAATCACAAAATCACTGGCTTTGATCAAATCCGCGTGCTCTTGGACTTGTTGCGGCGTGAAGGCGTTGTTGGCACCTGAATGGATCATAATACTGTTTTCCCCTTGATCATCCACAATGATATAGGCCTGACCAGTCGCTTGTTTTTCCAATGTTTGGACACCAGCTAATTCGATGCCTTCTTCTGATAAAAGCTCCCGCATCATGTCGCCGGCTTCGTCATTTCCGATGGCCCCAATAAAATTCGTAACTGCTTCCGAGCGTTTAGCCGCAACAGCTTGGTTAGCACCTTTACCGCCGCCAGCAGAAAAAATCTCTTTTGTATGCATCGTTTCACCCGGTTTCGGCATTTGCTTCACGCGAATCGTGCGGTCCAAGTTGATACTCCCAATGATTGTAATCGTATTCATTTTGTTCACTCCATTTCTTATTCTTTTAGTTCATTCATTTGCTCGGAAATTAAAACGTTTTATTAAAACGTTTTAATTCGACACCAAAAATATAGCACAGCTTGAAAGCTATTTCAAGTGTGCTGTCGAAAAACGTTGAATCAGTTGAACTGGCAAGGTTTGCTCTTCCCAATTTTTCTCAGGCTGTGCGATTCTATCCAATAACAATTCTGCCGTCGTTTGACCCAATTCATAAATCGGCTGTGCGATCGTCGTTAGCTGTGGAGTCACGTATTCACACATATCGATATTATCATACCCGATCACACTGTAATCTTGCGGGATTTTCTTCCCTAAATCAGCCAAACCCAAATAGATCCCAAAAGCCAATTCATCATTAATGGCAAAAATCGCCGTTACATCGGTCTTAACGATCTCTTCCGCTGCTTTTCGCCCGCCAGCTTTAGACAACTCCCCATGAATCAGGACTACATCAGGATACATCTCTTGAAAACCTGTCAACCGCGTCCGGATATTTTCTGTCGCATCTTCAGGTAGAACGATTGCTACCTTTTGATGTCCCAGCTGACTCAAATGTTCGCCAGCAAGCTTTCCACCAGCATAATCATCCGTCAAGACGGCATCGCTAAAGCCCTCCGCCTTCTTCTGATCTAAAACAATATACGGCAGATTTTTTTTACGCAAGCTGTCATTGATGGCTTGGTTGGAAATTGCTGAACTAGCGATGATATAGCCGTCGACCCCGCGACGACTGAGCTCTTCCAAATAATCCGTCTCTTTTTTTGTGTCAAAATCCGCATTACATAGCATAGTAATAAAATTTTCACGATACAAAACCCCTTCGATACCGCGCACTAAAGTGCTAAAGAAAGGGTTGGTGATATCAGGAATCAAAACCCCGATCGTTTTACTTTTTTTCACAATCATCCGCCGGGCAAAGTAATCAGGTTCATAATTCAACTCGGCCTTAGCTGCCAACACTTTTTCGACCGTTTTTGGACTGAATTTTTGCTCGTTGCCGTTTAAAATCTGTGAAACGGTAGCGATCGAAACCCCAGACTGTTGGGCAACCTCTTTAATGGTAATTTTCTTTTTTTTCATCTGATTACTCCCTACTCCTAATACCGTATATCATTCTGCTAAATTGCTCCTGCTTAATAAGCCTAACAATTAAGGATTATCCCTCGAACTTTATTATCTCTGAAAAGTAGATCTGATATCCTGCTCTAAACTCTGCTACATTTTCTCATGAATGTGTTTGCCTGTAAATACGCCAGTTTGTGAACTTGCTATGCAGTGAGAATTTTTTTATACTGCTTATGATAAGTTTGTAGGGGGAAGAAATGAAGAAAACAACAAAGATCATTTTAGGAATTGTCTTAATCTTAGTAATTGCACTGATCGCCGCAGGAAATTATTTCTATTCATACGCGGTCGTTCCGGATGAAAAAGATTTTCTGTCTGACGGATCGGCTAAAAAGTCAGCGGAGTTGATAGCTGCTGAAGATTGGTTCAACAATAAAAATAATCGTACAGACTGGCAGCTGACTTCCTCGGAGGGGCTGAAACTATCCGCTTATTATCTGCCAGCTGAAAAAGAGCAACACAAAACAGCAATCATAGCTCATGGCTATATGGGACAAGCCTCAGATATGCCGCAGTATGCCAAGATTTATCATGACCTCGGCTACAATGTATTGATGCCTGATGCCCGTGGTCACGGAAAAAGTGAAGGTGACTACATCGGATTTGGCTGGCCAGAACGAAAAGATTACCAGCAATGGATCAATCGTGTCGTCAAGCAGGATCCTCAGTCTGAAATCGTGCTTCATGGAGTCAGTATGGGGGGAGCGACTGTCATGATGACCAGCGGTGAAAAACTGCCGGATAACGTCAAAGCCTTCGTGGAAGACTGCGGGTACAGCTCAGTGAATGGTGAACTGAGCTATCAATTAAAAGACATGTTCAATCTGCCCTCCTTCCCACTGATTCCAGTGACTAGCTTAGTAACAAAGGTTCGTGCTGGCTACTTTTTCGGTGAAGCAGATTCGATGAAACAATTGAAAAAGAATGATCGCCCGATGCTCTTCATTCATGGCGATAAGGACGATTTCGTTCCCTATTCAATGCTGGATGAGGTCTATAATGCGACCAAGGGACCAAAGGAAAAATATGTCGTGCATGGCGCTGGGCATGCGGAGGCTCTGAGCACTGATCCTGCGATGTATCAGAAAAAAGTCACTGAATTTGTAACGAAGTACGTGCCATAAATAAAAACGAGACGCTCAATGCGCCTCGTTTTTTGCTTGTTCTAATAAGTATTCTGCCAAGCTGTCCGTCACTGTAATGTGAGTAAAAATCTTGGTCTTTGTTCCAACATACAACACATCTTTTTTACTTTCCTCATAACAGGCAACTGCGACATTTGAAATTTTCCGGACATCACCAACACTCAATCCAATGACGTTTTCATTGATCTCGCAGGCGACTTCCTGTCCATTATGATCAATGAATTTCGAATTGACGTCTCCGATCACTGCCAGCTTTTCCAGCTCATCGATATCCTGCTGATCTACATAACCGATTTCAGTCATCGTATTGTTCTTAGAAAAGGGACTCGCGATCCCAACCAAAGCGAAATCGACATTTCTTCCTGCATCCAAAACGTCACGAATGCCTTCATTCTCGATCAAACTCTTTTTAATAAAAGCATTATCCACTAACGCTGGTGCATATAAATACTTACACTTAGCCCGCAACTTTTTAGCTAAATCATAGGCCAATTGATTGGAATGGACATCCACCAGCTCTGATCCCAATCCGCCGATCAAGGGAATAATGGTGGCATCCGCATGATTCTCGTAGGGATATTCATCGACGATCCCCCGCAGCATTTTCCCCCAAGATAGCCCGATCGTCTGAGCCTTAGCGATTTCTTTCTGAAAAGCAGTAATCGCGGTTTGGACCAGCAAACGTTCGATTTCATCTTTGCGCAGGCTGCTGGTGTCTAACACCGCGGCCTTTTTCAGCCCAAATGTTTCCTCCAACGCCAATTCCAACTCGATGGAGTAAGCGCTCTCGCTTTTGATAAAAATATCAACAATTCCTTCATTTTTTGCATCATTCAAATATTTTGAAACCAGCGAACGAGAGATGCCCAGACGTTTAGCGATCTCCGACTGTTTCAAATTCTTTTTGTAGTACATCGTAGCCACTTTTACGATGTCGCGATTATGTTTTATAGCCATTTTGATCCCATCCTCTGAACAACTTTTGGTCTCATCCACTATACGAGTGATTTCACGAGCGTGCAAGTGAAAAAAGGAGAACAAAAATTTAAAATTCGCAGTGCAATAGTGCTTCGTTTCATAACCTCTTGGCTTAAATAAAAAGGTCGAAGATGCACCTCATTTCGGCACATCTTCGACCTTTTAACTAACTAATTTCGATGACGCCACCGATTTCGAAGTCTGGAAAAATACCTGGGCTGACGATGATTGCTCCCGGTAAGATCTCTCCGATCGCGTTACGAAAATAAATCGAAATATGTCCTAATTCTTCAAAATTCGCATTCGCCTGTGAACCGACTTCTTCAATCGTAAATTCTTGATCACCAAATTTGATTTTTCCGCCGATTTTCAATGCATCCTTCGGGCGGTCTTCAAATTCATGAATCACGCAAATATCTCTCAACTCTGCAGTTGCAGTAGGTCCGAACAAAATAACCAGTCGTTCTTCCTCAAAAGCTGGCACCATGCTGCCGATTTCAACAATTTTAGATTTTACCATCAATCAATTCGCTCCATTCAAACAGTTTTTAATACATTCCAAAACTAGCCAACCATGCCAAGATTACCGCTGTGAACCCTGTTAACATCCGACCATATAAAATCGCAGGTACACCGATCGCTACTGTTTCCGGTTTTGCTTCTCCTAATGACAAACCTACCGGTATAAAATCGCACCCTACATGCGCATTAATCGCAAACAATGCTGGTAATGCATACTGCACAGGAATCGAACCATTGGCAATCTGTGTCCCAATCAATACCCCGATAACCTGTGAGATTACCGCACCCGGACCTAAGATTGGCGACAGGATCGGGATGCTACAAATCAAAGCTAAGACGATCATCCCCGGCAATGATCCAGCTAATGGCGAAAGCACTTTAGCCAACCAGTCACCAACACCGGTATAATTGATAATCCCAACAATCATACTGATGAAAGCCATAAATGGAATGATGTTTTTCAACAACATATCCAATGCATCTCGTCCTGATTGATAAAAGGTACTCATAACACCGCCGATTCCACGAGAGAAACGGACTAAAAAGCTATCTTTCTTCGCCTGTTCTTCTTTATGATCTTCTTTCAGTTTAGCATATCTCTCTTTGAATTCTTCATCCGATTCGCGACCTTCAGTGACTATTTTTTCTGTCGTTGCTGCTGATTCTGCATCTTGTGCATGAGCATGATTAACTGCGGCCATTTGTCGATCTTCTAAATTTGCCTCTTCTAAGATCGACACGTCCTCTGGTCGAACACCTGAAACAAAGATATCTTCAGTGATATGCTTGGAAAGCGGTCCTGAAGGAGACGAAGGCAACACATCAACTGTCGGAATCCGTTTCATGGGGTATACACCGATTCGAGCCGTTCCGCCGCAATCAATCACCGCACAAAGGGTTTCTTCTTCTGGAATTTGATTCTTAAATCCGTCACAAGCCTCACAGCCAGTCAAGTCCGCGATTTGTTGCGCAACTGGATGGATTCCACCGCCTGTAACAGAAACAACCTTATTTTTTTGTTCTGATGGAACTAATGTTAGACCAACGCCCCAACCCTTACTTCCAGGTTTTACAAATACTGTTTTGTACATTTCGCTTCCTCCTTTATACAGCTGCTTTCTTCGCTTCTCTAGCCATCATGAATTTTGTCAGTCTTTCCGTGACGATCCCACGAATCAAGATGACCACGATCCCTACTAGGAAGTAACGAACAGCCAAACTTGATTGACTAAATCCTGCTTTGGTCACCCCATTTGCGATACCTAGATAAACAAAGAGCTCTCCAGCATTTGCATAAGGGAACAAACCAGTAACTGGATGAACGAATGATACGGCGGCATCATAGAACGCTGGTTTTTCTTCTTCCTTAACAAACTTTCCAAAGGTGTAAGCCATCGGGTTCGTCAGCATCAAGACCGCTAAGATCGGCATCAATGAGTAACGCAGAATCATGTATTTTGAACAATAGCGGATGGCTCTATCGACACGCTCTTCACCAATAAATGCAATAACTGAATAAGTAAAGGTTAACAGTACAATCAATAATGGAACGATCCCAGTCATGTAGCCCATAAACTGTTCGCCGCCAGCTTCAAACATGCCAATAAAATTTTTACCTGCCCACTCGATATATTTCATTATAAAATCCTCCCTCTTTTAGGTAACCGCTTCCAATTTCCGCGAGTAAATTTGCGCCAAAGCTCTATCAATTTGTGGTGCCTTTTTTTCCTGTGCAGCCGCACTGTAGTTGACTAATCGCGCGCCTCTGTATGCTTGCGCCTCTTTGAAACGAGCAAAAATTGTCAATCCTTTACAGATGTAACACTGAATGACTTTGCCGTCTGCATCAACAACCACTGCAACGATCGTCCGCAAGATTCTACCCTTGACTACTTCCGTATAAAATTCATATTCTGTTCCTGCCTGTTCTGTGGTGATTTTCTTGATGAAGCTTTGATAATACTTCACCTGAACGATGCTTAGCAGACTTTGACTAAGCATCAAAACGATCAAAACAATCACTAAGCCACTCATCGTCCTGCTCCTTCCCAAAAGCAGATGAAGGTCCTACCCCCACCTGCTTCATTTTTTCCTTACCCGCCAAACGTTGAATCTTGAAGTTTCCGCAATCGATAAACAGTGGTTGATTCATCAATCTCGATATCATCATAAGTCAAGAATGTTCCGTCTTTGATATCGCGTTTTGCAACCGATGAACCGCCAACTAAGCCGATCGGTACATTGTTGTTTTTCACTAGGTCCTCGTGCGTTTCTAACACACCACGTACACAATAGCCGCCGATTCCATCAATTTTTTCGCCCGCTTTGATGTCTTTCTTCGCCACTGCAACAGTTTCTGAAATCGGAGCGCCTAATGGCACGATTGCGTGATCATGATTCAAAACAGCTTTCGCAATCGTGATCGGTGTTTCTAAACTAGCTAAGTGGTATGGGCGATACAAGATATGATGGTCGCGATCACCCTTCTTCATCAAGTAGCTTAATTCATGACGAGCACCATCATTTTGTCCTTTGACGATAACAAATACACCTGGCGCCAAGCCATCAACATATTCTACAACACCATATTTATCTAAAACGCCGCCATTTTCTTTAAGATCTAAGTCCTTAACTACTGAATCGACATCACCGCTGATACCATGCATCCCAACCTTATCAGGAATAAAACCGATCGCATTGGACAATAGGTTCATCTCAGCCATGGTCTTCGTACCATCTTGGAAGGCTGCCAACATGTGGCTAGACATTTGTTTAGAGTCCGCTTCTGCTTGGGCGGTATCTGGATTTGCGCCGACTTTTAATTTGTTATTCTTTCCTTTACCTGCAACCAAGACTTCCATTCCCATGCTCTTCGCAAATTCGAACAACTCTGTAGTCGCAGCCGGTTCGTCACCATCAGAACCTGTGTAAACTAAGTTAGCCGAATCATACATTTTCTTCATCAATGGTCCAATCGTGATATCCACTTCCACGTTCAGTAATACAATGTGTTTTTTCGCTAACAGCGTTTCCAGCGAGATTTGTGCACCAACTTCTGGGACTCCTGTCGCATCAACAATCACTTCTACTTTTTCCGAATGAATAATTTCTTTAAAATCTGAGCTGACTAAGATATCCACTTTTTTCTCTGCACTTGCATTGTAGGCATCCGCTGCTCGCTGTGCGGCATCCTTATTGATATCACTGATCCCTGTAACAGCCATACCTGGAATCGTTGAAATCTGAGCAATCATCCCAAAACCCATTTGGCCTGCACCAATTACCCCAACCTTGATTGGTGCACCGTTTCTTTCTCTTTCCAAAAGCTTCCCATAAAGTGTCATTATTACCCCTCCATACTTTTTTGACATATGACAAACACATTGACATATGACTTAAGACACCTTTAGTATAACATCGGTTAATAACATGTCAACGCTTTCTTTTCACAAACTATCATTTTCTATCATTTGGAACATATGTTACAAAAATAATTCATACCGTAAAAAACGTGATATATCAGCAAAATACAGATAATTTCTATCAAATTGAAATGGTTATCAGAAATATCCAGTCACAATTACACATTCTTAAAATAACGTGCATCGCAAAAAGCAGAGGGTTTCAATTTCGAAAATATAATAGAAAAAAGCATTTTTTTGAAGGTTGTTTCACAATCTTACTAACATCAATAGTTGTTCTGCCAACTTGCACTCTAATTGAAAAAATCATAGACCAATTTACAGAAGCTGTGTTATAGCACACCTCTTGTGAACGAGTGATCAATTATTAAAGATTAATTTTACTCAAACGAAAAAACAAAAACCGCTGCTTTGACCTGAGCCAAAGCAGCGGCTTGATTCCAATTATTGTTGTCCGTAGGTCTCGAACTTCTCTAAGACTTCCTTCATTTGATCTTGATTTAATAATTTAGGCTTCCCAATGCAGCGAGCTCGATAATCAAGTTTAGCTAGAAACTCAATATCTTTCGCAACGCCAAAAGCGCTGGCTAAGTCAGGTCCAATAGTCAAAACACCATGATTTCCTAACAAAATACCGTTGTCATCATGAATAAAGTTGTGGGCTTCCTCAGCCAATTCACGCGTGCCAAAGGTTTTGTATTCACAGCAGCGAATTTTTTCACCCACGGAACCAATGATGTAATGAAGCGGCTCGATTTCCTGCTGTAGACAAGCAAAGGTCGTCGCGTATTCTGAATGAGTATGGACGACAGAACGGACGTCTGGTCGATTCGCGTAAAAAATACTGTGAAGATCATACTCGCTTGATGGTTTGCGTGTCCCTTCCAAGACATTCCCGTGAAGATCCATCATCACGATATCTTCCAATCTCGTTTCAAAATAAGGAATGCCGCTTGGACTGATCAGCATCGCTTCCTCTTCAGGTAAATAAATGCTAATGTTGCCGCCAGTACCTGTCGTCAACTTTTCAGTGATGAGCTTTTTGCCGTACTCAACGATTCGCTCACGTTCTTTTAGGTATTTCATCTTTTGCTCCAATCAATAAAAATTATTTTCAGGCTGCTCTTTGATATATCGTTTCAAGTCATACGGTGAGAAAATACCGCGATCTGTTACTACAGCTCCGATCAATTCAGGTGGTGTAATATCAAAGGACGGATAGATAGCATGAACCCCATCTAAGGTATGCTTGATCCCATTCAACTCCATGACCTGTTCAGGATCACGCATTTCGATCTTGATACTCTCGTGACTTGTTTTATCCATATCAGGGATCCCTGTGACAAAATAAGGAATACCAAAACGTTGAGCTAAGATCGCGATTTGATAAGTACCAACCTTATTGGCGATATAACCATCTTGAGCGATCGTGTCCGCTGCCGAAGTAAACAGATCGATATTTTCGTGCTCCATCAAATACGCAATCATATTATCAGAAACGACCGTCGTTTCAAACCCCATTTCAGCACAGCAGCTAGCAGTTAAGCGAGCCCCCTGCAAATAAGGACGTGTCTCTGCACAAAAGAAACGCAACGTTTTTTTCTGCTCGATCGCTTCTCGCAGCAGCATTCCGATAATCGTTTCCCCGAAGCATTGGGTCAAAACTGTTCCCTCATCAGGAATTTTTTCGATCAAATATTTGGCGACCTGATCCATCGTATAGTATCGCCGATTCAAAGAATCAACCGTATTTTGTTTGATTGCCTCCGCTGGATCTTCGCCTTTTTTCAATGCTAGCTCTGCCACTGTGACACATTTTTCTGTGATCAGCATCATGCGATTCGCCGTCGTTGGACGTGCATTGGCGATCGTGTGTGACGCTTTTTTCAGATAAGCGAGTTGATCTGCTGCTTCTAGCTCTTTGCTTTCCTCGGCGGCTAACGCCATGCCCATCCCCGCCGCAGTATAGGGTCCCGCGCTTTGCGTTACCATATCTGTAATCGCTTGTGCCACCGATTGATGGGTTTCACATTCAACAAATTCGACTCGTGTCGGATAAATTCGCCGATCCAATATACGAACTTTGCCGTTTTCATACCACGCGACATTCTCATATTGCAATAACGTTGGCATTGTATAATCTTGTCTTTCCACTCTACTCACCTGCTAATTCATCTATTCCATCAACTAGCTGACCTCCACTAGTGATGTGTTGCCGATTGATAATTAATTGAACGCCTATCTTCAGTAATAGTCGTTCTGCTGCGATTTTTTGCTCAGCGGGTATCAAGGACAATTCTTTGACCTTCGAATCCCCTACAACTCTGCGAATAATCTCCGTTCCAGCATAGCCGACTGCATCTGCCATCATTCCTCGCAGCATTGTTTCTTTAAATGCATGATTCCGATACAACGGAAAAGCTACCGCTTCATCATAATACTTCTCTAATTTGACTTGGACTTGATCGTAAACTGCTGCGATCGTTTCTTTGCTCCACTGATGAAAATCTGGATCCCTCGTTGAATCAAACAGATTTTTTACCATTGGAAAATACAGATGAGCCAACACATTACCGATATCATATCCCGCTGGACCATAGAAGGCGAACTCTGGATCAATCACCTTCAAACCTGTTTGATTGATAAAGATCGAACCTGTATGAAGATCCCCATGCAGCAATGATTGAGCATTATTCATGAAATTATTTCGCAGCAGTCCGACTTCTACTTGCAATGGTTCATTCTGATACAAATTCTCCTCAACAAATCGTTCATTGCCAGTTGTCACGATATTTCGTTGTTTATAATCATCATAGGGCTCAGTGAACACTAAGTCTTCACTGATATCACACATCTCAGGATTGATAAAAGCTTTAACACGCCGCTTTTTTTCATCCCGATCCAGCACAAGATCGCTCGTTAAGAGCAATGTGCGTGCTAAGTACTCAGCGATTTCCTCGCTAAAATTAGGAAAAGTTCGTTTCTTGATCAATTCGTAGCGCATATTTTGATATTCTGAAATATCCTCCATCGTCACAGCATACATCTTTTGATCATAATAATAAACCTCTGGAACAAACTGTGGTGCCAACTCATTTTGCAACTGCAAAATCTCTGCTTCGATCCGATTCCGCTCGATATCCAACGGTCTGCCTGAAGAACGCAGCAGAACATCAGCTTGTTTAATAATCAAGCTTTCTTTCGTTGTTGCGTTCACCACACGAAAAACATAGTTAATATTCCCGTCACCAATCTCGGTCACCTCGATGGATGCATCGTCAGGAAAAGCGCCCAATTTTTCCACGACATACTGTTTGAGCGTATCACGATCCATTAAAAAATGTTCTTGATACGCCGTTGTTTCCTTCGGTCTAAGTTTCATATTATCGCCTCATTCGTTAAATTTCCCAGGTAACTCATTATACTTGAAGTCATTTTTCGTACTCATATCATTTCTCTAATCACGCTAAAGCGAGAAGAGAAACTGACCGCTAGCTCAATACTGTTGATTTCATTTTTCAAAAATCGTGAAAAATGAGCTCATCTTCGTACGCATACGATTCCGCTAAACAGACCGTTCATTATTCAAGAAAAAATTGTTATAAGAACTCGCCTCTTTAATAAACTGCGAAAAGCAGAACTCGCAACTAGCTCAGAGTAAGGAACCATTTTCCAAAAATCGTGAAAAATGAGCTCATCTTCGTACGCATACGATTCCGCTAAACAGACCGTTCATTATTCAAGAAAAAATTGTTACAAGAACTCGCCTCTTTAATAAACTGCGAAAAACGGAACTCGCAAAAACACTCATCTAAAAGTGTACATTTAAACTGGTTAAATGCAACTCTTAGATGAGTATTCTTAATGAATCGCTATTTTTGTACCTACAGTGATATTCGGCATCAATTTGTCTTCTACATACAGCGTCCCTGGAAGCTCCGCTGTTTCTGATCCATCAAAACGCAGAGTGATATGTCCTAAATCATCTAGATTCTTCTTCACTACGTCACCTACTGCCGTGATTTTATATGACTGATCATCAAAGAAAAAGTTCATTCCTGCCGTGATTTCGTCAGTCGATGGCGTCAATTGGATGTTATAACAATAATCCGCCAACGTTTCCGGCGCATCATCACCGAAAAAAATCAGCATCTTTTCTTGCTGAAACATCTCAGCTTCCGGACCAATATTGGTTACTTGCGTCTCAAAAATCATCTTTCATCTCTCCAAACATTTTTAACTATACAATCCAAAACTTGCTAACCAAGCAACAATTACTCGTGGAACACCATTTAGAAAACGTGAATATAGGACTGATGGCACACCTACTTCAACAGTCTCAGCTTCGGCTTCTTCTAGACCCAGTCCAACCGGAATAAAGTCACAGGCATTTTGCGTGTTAATGGCAAATAGTGCTGGCAACGCCAATTGCGGTGGGATATTCCCTTTCCCAATCTCTACGCCGATCAAGGTACCTAAGATTTGGCTGATAACCGCGCCAGGTCCTAACAATGGCGACAAGAATGGTAGCGAACAGATGAAGCCGATAATGATCAATCCGAACACATTTCCTGCCAATGGCTTCATTAGATTAGCAAATACTGTACCCACACCAGACCCTTGAATAATCCCAATCAGTAATGATACAAATGCCATGAAAGGAATCACCGTGTTTATCATTGTCTGAACACCTTCACGAGCCGATTGGTTAAAAGTCGCTACAACTTTTCCGGCACCCATCCCAATTCTGGCGATAAAACTCTTTTGTTCGGCTTTTTGTTCCGTAATTTTCTTGTCTGTTGAGTATTTAAACTCACGCTCTGGCTTCTCTTCTGTAATAAATGCCGGCTTGTTTGCTGCTTCGGATTCATCCGCTAACATAATCTGATTTATACCAACAGCAGACACGTAAATTTCTTCATTAATGTATTGTGCTAATGGTCCGCTTTTTCCAGTGGGGACAATGTTCACCGTTGGAATATTTTTTTTCGGATAAATTCCACAACGCAAAGTCCCGCCGCAATCAATGATAGCTAAAGCGATTTCATTATCAGGTATCGAAGTCTTGAAGCCATTGACCGATTCCATCCCAGATAACTCTTCAATCTTATCAACGATACTTGGTTTATCGCCGCCGCCAGTCACATAAACAAATTTATGTTTTTCCTCTGTTGGTGTAATCACTAAAGGTCCGCCATATCCGCCTGAACCTTTTACAATTTTTATACTATTATAAGCCATTTTTCATTTCCCCCTCAATCTTATTCTGTTACCGCAACTTCATCAACGGTTTTACTTAATTGAATGCCTTGCTGTTTACATACAAGCGCAGTGGTAAAATCAGTCGTCCAACCGCCGATAAAATTCATGACTAGCCCAACAAACATATAGCGAATCGCCAATTCCATCGAATTCAATCCCAATTGTGTGATTCCTTGCGCAATTCCCATCCATACAAACAACTCTCCAGGATTAATATGAGGAAAAACACCGTTACTGGTATGACAGAATTGAGCATTTGAAGCATAATAACTTGGCTTATAAAACTCTGGTAAAAAGCGAGCCGTGGTAAAGGACATAGGATTCCCTAACATGAAGGCTGAGACAAAAGGTAGCACTAGATAACGCGTCACAGGATTTCTCGAAGATACTTTTGCGACTTTTGTCACTCGCTCTTCTCCTAGAAAAGCAATCAACGTATTCATTGCTACCATCAACATCAACACTACTGGGACAATTCCTGTCATCCAGCTTATAAAAGTTTCAGCACCTGTTTGGAAGAGACTCATAAAGCCTTCCGCAAATTTTGTAATATAATCCATTTTTAAACACTCCTCTTTGTAAATTTGTTTTGAAGCGATAATTTCATTAATGATAATTGATTTCCTAGATTGAAGATTGGCGATACTGGAGTTTCATCACGATGACTGCCTTTTTCTACTTCTAAATAAATTTTTTGCGCATTGGCTGCTGCTTGGCGGGTTAATTTATTTTCTTTCATCAACATCTCTGCTTCCGTTAGTTGATGGATATCGATTCCGATAAATTGCGGATGGGGTTTGAAGCGTGCCAAGATTGAAGTCCCTTGCATCATTTCCGCTTCTTTAATCATTCCTGCTTCATCAACTCCTAGCAACAAGATCGTCCCAGAGACAAGCTTGCCGGGTCGACGACCAATCGCGACCTTTCCTTTACGCTTCATTCGAATATAAACAGCATTAAAATTCTTGATCTGCTTCATTCCTAAGAAAATCTGGAGAATGTAAGCAATAATTGCAATAGCGCCTAAAACAAAGATATTCATACGATACTCGCTCCCTTCTGGTGCAAAGAAATAACTCCTAACACCCTTACCCACTAGATCCCTTTCACCAGTAATTGTCGATATTCTTCCTTACTATTTATTCCCTTGACTTGCTCTCGCAACGACAAGCTGGAAGAGATAACAAAAATCGTGTCATAAAAACTTAACAACTCATCCTCCATCGTCAACGTTAGATTTTCTGGAATGGCGACCAGAAAAATAAGTTCAATGTCTTCGATTGATTTTCCTTCTGGATAGATTCCGATAGTTACAAGAATTTCATCACTTTGACGATTGATCCCATGTGGGAAAGCGATCCCATTATCAATCACTGCAGATTCCTCTTGAGCTTTCGTCAAGATATAATCAGCAAAGGAATCATCAATTAGCTGTTTAGCTCGTAATTTTCCCAACAGTTCAATTAAGTTCTCTTCATACGCCAACTGTTTATCTAAGTGTTCGAAAGAAAACTGAATATGCTCGAACGAAGCAGCCTTTGAAGCGACAATCCGCTTCCATTCACTTAAAAGCCAGTTCTCGTTAAACAGATCCGTCAGCTTGATTACAGCTGTTGTTGCCTTAGTATGCTTCAACGGAACTGTTGTAAATACTGCAAAGTAGCGATCCAAATCCTTTGTTTCATATTCTTCCTCTGAATAATGAGCAATTCGGATATTCGGACCTAAAACGGTTGTCAGCTGACGTTTGATCATTAAGGCAGTACCTTTTCCAGTATTGCATACCACTGCAATCTCCTTCATCTTCGGTTGGGCTTCTGATTTCAATGCCAGCTCAAAGTAAATAGCTAAATAGGAAAGCTCGGACTGCTGAATGGGCTTTTGTAAAAAATCCGCTAACGCTGCAATCCCCAATTCTGCTAGTTCATGCGCAAATGCATGTTTCTGTTTAAACTCCTCACGAAATATATCATAGGTTTCAACTTGAAAAATAATCCGATTGATCAAAAACATGAAATGGGCCCGCAAATCCTGAAACAATACTTCTTGGTCTAGATTAATAATTACAGCAGCATTGATTTGCTCCATCATATACCGGAACAACGTCTTCACTTCTTGATTGTCTGCCTGCTGCTCAGAAACCAAATTATTGTTGAAAATATTGAGCGGGAAACAGAGAAAGTCAAAATCAAAAGTACTAATAGTTAAGCTGTAATCCGTTGCCAAACTAACAAACAGCTCTTCCAATAACTGGTCTCCCGCAAAATAATTCACATAATAAGGCACTTCTTGTTTTAAGGATTTTCCTGCCTGAATTCTCTGTATCGTTAAAATAATTGTCTTTTGCAATAATCCCAATGTACGGAAATCCAATTTCTTACTCAACGCAATCGCATCAATTCGCTGCAGCAAATCATTGCTTAAGGTTGGTTGCTCCAAATAATCATAGGCATGATGCAGATAAAGTAATCGCAACTGTGATTCGACGCCAGATATTCGCAATCCTTTATTAGGTGTACCAATCAGTGAAATTTGATACCTCGCCATCAGCTGCTTTAAATTCCGCAAATCCTTATTGACTGTTGAACGACTGACTCCTAGTTCCTCAGATAAATCATCAATAACAACGTAATCTTCTTGTTTCATAAAGCAATCAATCAAAACAGCCATTCGTTTCGTACTAGAGTTGAAATCCGTTCGTTGTTTTAAACTACCATTCATAACTTCTGAAAACTGTTGCGAGTCCAGCACTTTTAGTGAATAGCTGTGTCCTTTTTCTTCAATCAATGCAATTCTGTCCATCTGATCATTTAATAATTGAATTGCTTTTTTGGTGGTTTGTGCACTCGTATCCGTTATTTTTTGCAGTTCACTCAGACTCAAGCGATCATGAGTAATAAAATGCTGCAATAATTGATACCAGCGATTGATTAATGCCATCCTATTACCCCACCTTCTCTTATCCTCGTGTCTTTCCTCCAGCGACGTTGGTCGTAACACCTGTAATATAACTAGACCGGTCAGATAAATAATAGCATACTAAATCAGCGACTTCACTGAGCCTTCCGCTCCGTCCCAGTGGAATCGTCGTGGTTTTATCATAGTTCTTACGAAGCTCTTCAACAGTGATTCCTCTTGTATAGGCTAACGCTGTCTCGTAAGCTTCCGTACGTAGACCGGTCTCTTCCATAATTCCAGGAGCTATTCCTACAACCCGAATTCCTTGCTTACCTAACTCTTTAGACCATGACCGTGTAAAACTATTTACTGCTGCCTTAGTTGCAGCATAGGGACTTTGTCCTTCTGAACCTTCCAATCCACATTCAGAAGACATATTGATAATTACACCTTCATGTCTCTTTATCATTGTCCTTGTCACCGCTTGCGTCATTAGAAAGAGCCCCTTTTGGTTGATCGCCATCATTTTGTCAAAAACCTCATCAGATAATTCAAACTGACCATGCGGATTTTCTTCGTCCACCAATAATCGCGGTACATTAATTCCGGCATTATTAATTAACCCATCAATTTGTCCTAATTCCTTAACAACTTTTGCTACATTTTCTTCCACTTGCTGCCGATCTGAAATATCTGTTTGAAAATAGTAAAGTCGCTCATGAATTACCTTACCAGGTTGAAGATCGAAGTTCGCGACAATCACTCCTTGTTCCAACAATTCTTTGATAATGCTTGCCCCAATCCCAGAAGAACCGCCTGTTACGATCACTTTTTTTCCTGCAACGTCTAACCAATCTGACATTTTTGTGTTCCCTCCTCTTAATTACACGCCAAGTATAAAGCGCTTCCTAAAATTATTTAATACGCTTTTTTTTTTGAACAACAGAAAAAAGGTACACTAATTTGTGAAAAGCGAAAAAAGCCTAAGTAGAATCATCTACTTAAGCTTTTTGCAACACCTTATTCATTTCTGTTTGCAGCAGTTGGGGTGAGCGTTCAATTGCGTCGATTGTGTCCCCAGCAATATGCGACGTGATTACAACATTATCTAATCCAAGTAGAGGTTCATCCGGATCAACGGGTTCTTCCCATAAAACATCAATGCCTGCACCAGCGATTTTCTTATTCTGTAAACAGTCAAGCAAGTCCCTGCGATTAATGATATCCGGTCGTGCGGTATTTATTAGATAAGCATTGGGTTTCATCAATTTCAATAGCGAGTAATCAATGAGATTTTTGGTTTCTGGGACCACCCGTAAATGTAGTGAGACAACATCCGACTCGCTGAAAATCTCAGCTAAACTTTTCAGCTTGATCTGATACCCTTCTTTGTTTAGTGTCATCTGATCAGAAAAAGCATCATACGCGCTAACGTCGATTCCTAAAGCAGATAGCCGTTTGGCAACAATTTTTCCAATATGACCTAAACCGACTAAGCCGACCTTTAAGTTAGAAAAAGAAGTTTTGTAGGCATCATTGGGAAAATTTTGCGGCCAGTTACCACTTTTTACCTGAATGGCGGAAGCCGCGATATTGCGCACCGTAGCGTACATTAAGCCAATCGTAAAATCAGCGACTGGCTCGGCGTTTCGAATTACATTGATAACTGAAAGCTGCGGTCGTTCTTGTACTGCTGCTAAATCAATATGCTCTAGTCCACCGCGACAGGTTCCGATAACCTTCAATTTTTTTGCATACGTCAATAATTTGCGCGACACGGGCGCCAAGTGAATCAGCAGATACTCCGCATTTTTTATAGCTTCAACCATTTCTGAAGCTAGCTCAAAATCATTCGGTCCATTTTGTTCCAAGACTTTAATTATCTCACGAAATTCTGAACGCGATTTTTCACTCTGCCACTCAAAACTTTGGATATCAAGAGGCTGCTCTAACAACAATCCTTTGGCAGCAGCAGCTAGATTTTCTGCTGAAACGAAGGGATCACCGATTACGACGATACTAGTCATCATAGCTTCCCTCTTTCATTAATATCCCCTGCCTTGGTTCCACGTGAAACTTTGCTGCCAGGTCTAGTAGTTGCTGATCACTGATGCACTGTTTGATTTCTTGGCCTGTTGAGCAGATTTCCAGATAGATTCTCGCCGCTTTTTCTACTGTTTCTACTAAACCAAAGGCCTCATCCATTGTTTGTCCGGCACCCATAATTCCATGATGCGGCCAAACAACAATCCGTGAAGCACGCATTTTTTCTGCTGACGCGGCACCTAATTGACTGGTTCCAGCAACCATCCAGGGTAAGACGGATACACCATCTGGAAAAACTACTAGACACTCTGTGATCATTTGCCATAACGTTTTAGTGAATTTTCTCTCATCCAAATCATGGATAAACGTCATCGCTGAAATCGCAGTTGCATGCGTGTGCAGAATGACACGATGTTCAGGATCTTTTGCCAAGCGAACTTCGTGACATTGAAGATGTGAGGCCAGTTCACTCGTCGGCAGATCGCCACCTTCTAACCCCCATAACAGTTCATATGAATTCCCAGTTTCGCTGATTCGAATAATCGCCAAACTGTCTGCTGGATTTTTCGCGATATTTTTAAAATACTTACCGGAGCCTGAAACGAGAAATACCTCTCCTGATAAAGCTTTTACAGAAAAATCCAGTGGAAGTATTCGTTTAGCCTTATTGACATTAAGATAATATTTTACTTCCTCTTTCGGTAATCGATAGCTAATGTTTCCGCCATTTCGCTCTGCCCATCCATAGGCCCACAGTTGACTTGTTGCTTCGCACATTTCTTTAATAAAAGGAGCCTGATTGATCTCATGAAGCTTCATTCCATCATCCTCCATTACTCGAAAATTAAAGGAGGATCGTAATGAGTCGAGCAACGATCAGAAAGGCCACACCCAATACGCCATGGATCAAATACGTTTTACTTTTGACAACATCTCCATTAGCTCCAATAACCAGCTTTTTGGCACCATCAAAAAATATTTTGATGAAAAAGGCCAGTCCAATCAAAACAAATAATTCGCTAATCATTGCAATCCTCCTTCCAGATTAATTCCTATTTCTGCCCATAGTAAGCATTCGCACCATGCTTGCGTAAATAATGCTTGTCCAGTACACGTTGCGGTAATTCCTCGGCAAAAGTATTTAATTGCCGAGTCAACAAGTTCATTTTACAGACTTCTTCCAGCACCACTGCGTTCATCACGGCGCTATTTGCATCCTTGCCCCAAGTAAAGGGACCGTGTCCGTGAAGCAACACCCCAGGAACTTCCAAAGGTTTGAGTTCACGCTGTTTAAAGGTCTCTACAATGACACAGCCCGTTTCGTACTCATAGCCTTCATCGATTTCATATTGACTTAAAAATCGGGCACATGGAACGGATCCATAAAAAGTATCTGCATGCGTCGTCCCCATCGCTGGAACATCCAAACCAGATTGCGCCCAGGCAGCCGCCCAAGTCGAATGCGTGTGTACGATCCCGCCAATTTCTGGAAATTCCTTATACAACACTGCATGAGTCGGCGTGTCCGATGAAGGATTCAACTGTCCTTCGATTACATTGTTGTCTAAATCAACGACGACCATGTCCGAGGCTTTCATTTCTTCATAGCTGACTCCGCTAGGTTTAATTACAAAATACTTTGTTTCGGGATCATAGGCGCTGACATTGCCCCACGTATATTTAATTAGCCCGTGCTTAGGTAAAGCTAAATTGGCTTGAAATACTTCTTCTTTTAATTGTTCTAACATCGATTCGGTCCCCTCTTATTCTGGATTAACGGCAACAACGATTTTGTTATATGCAAGCTCGCGTTTAAACATCTTAGGCAGCACATCTGGCAAATCGGTTAAGGTGATTTCATTACTCACCATCTCTTTAAATTTGATTCGGCGTTTAGACATTTCTTCCAATGTCGCTTCCCACGCCCGACCCGGATAGGGCGCTGTATAGGAATTCCACGAACCCGTGATTGTCAATTCTGCCCGCATGATCCGTTCAGCTTCATGCTCAGACAGCGGCAGGTCTTGATGGGAAATACCCACAAGTACGACTGTGCCATGCTTGCGAGTGATTAGTAACGCCTGTTTTTGTGTAAATTTACTACCAGCTGTTTCAATCACTACATGTACACCTAAACCGGTTTCTTTTCTGATCACTTCTTCTAAATCCTGCTCTTTGCTGTTAATGGTCACATCTGCACCAAGCTGTTTTGCCAACGTTAGTTTGTCATCAAAAATATCGACTGCGATTACTTTTTTAGCGCCGAATATTTTCGCGATTTGGATGGCAAATTGACCAATTGGCCCACAGCCAAGTACCGCAACGGTATCGCCGACCTTCATATTTGAACGCTGCATAGCATGCCAACTAATCGTCGCCGGTTCTACTCCTGCGGCTGACAACAGATCCAAATCCTCTGGCATGACCACACAATGCTCTTCGGGAACTTTCACGTATTCTGCAAAGGCCCCATTACTGCCGGTACCGATTATGTTATAATTATCACTGAGTCCATATGATCCTTCTTTTGTGTATTCAGAAGTTGGATCTGGAATCAATGGTGCAACAGCGATCTTGTCTCCGACTTGAACTTTAGTGACCTTTGATCCTACTCGATCGACGGTTCCACTAAATTCATGTCCTAAAATGAGCGGATACATTCGTGCGCCATCTTCTAAGTTTGCGCGGGGTACATCTGAGCCGCAGATCCCCGCGTAAGCGACTTTGACTAGTACTTCCTCTTCACCGATTTCTGGAATATCCACCTCTTGCACTTCCAACACACCGGGTTTTACTAAGACACTTGCTCTCATCTTTTTTGTCATGAACTTTCATCCTTTTCTATTAAGCAACCTTTGTTTTGGCTTCTGGAATCTCACCACTGTTTTTCGCCGCAGCGCGTTCAACATAGCCATAAAATGCTTCTTTATTTTTACGGAATAAGAAATAAACAACAAAGTATGCGATGATCGTCAAGCCGATCCACAATGGATTCTGACTTAAAAACGCTAAGAAGATCAGGCCAAAAATAGGTTTTCCTAAAATATTGAAACTCGTTACCATCAAGGCCCCCGCTGGTAAAGTAACGCCTACTGTTTGTGCGATTTCCGTAAACATTGGTGCCGTGTATGAACACATATACAATCCTAAGCTGAACCAGATGACACCGTTAAGCAATGTTTTCGCAATATTCCCATTCGATAAACAAACCAATGCTTGAACCATGTACGGAATCGCCAACAAGTCAACGACTGGCAATGTTTGATTACCTGGTAAGATCATCGCGATAAAGACCATGATTGGAATCAACAGGATTCCAGAGATCAATGTCGCCGGTTCACCATATCCAGTTGCATCGTTTACACCAAGGTACCATTCACGACCTTCATTATTGCCGCGAACATTCTTACTTGCCGCTTGTGAGATCGGGTTGAAGGCTTGTGAGAAGATTCCTGCTACTTTCGGGAAGATTGCCATTACCGCACTCGTTGCGATCGCCACTTCTGTGATTTGTCCCCATGCAGATAATTCTGCTAAATTACTGATATTTCCCAAAACTCCTAAAAACAGTCCTAAGAACAACCCAAGCGAAATTGGTTCACCTAAGAACCCTAACTTCTTTTGTAAACCTTGAGGATTCAAACGTACTTTGTGCAGACCGAGCATGTTCCAAATCGGGTCCATTAATAAGGCAAAGATCCCTGGTTCGATATTATGCATAGCGATGATCGTACAATTCGGATAATGATAATAACTAGACCATCTTCTGGCTAACATTTCTGACAACAACAAGCTATACATATTCAGTAAGCACATTAACACCACTGCTAAAATCATATTTTTTGTCGCTAGATAGACCATCGATCCCCAAACCATATATGAATAGTTGTTCCACAAATCTGACGGTTGGAAGACGTTGGTCCATTTCACCAAAAACAGCACCGTTTGCAATACTAATGCGATTACTAGATAGATCATTCCGGCTTCTGTCGAGTACGCCACTAGTGCGGTTGCCTGCCAGCCCACATCAAAGGCGGGAAGATTGATTCCTGTTTGATCCACCATTTGCTGAACAACTTTTGAAATAATTGGGGTGTATGAGTTCAAAATCAGTGTAAAGCCCATTAATCCTACACCTGCATACAATCCAGATAAAAATGCTTTTTGGGTCTTCACCTTTAATACTTTGGCAACCACAAAAATCATTACCGGAACAAAGACAGCCGAACCAAACGTATCAAAAACGCTCTTTAAAGTATCTAACATCTCATTACTCCTTTTTCATATTATTTGTATTTTCCAGCTCTACCAACAATTTCAGTAAAGCTCGACTGTTACTTTTCGCAAGAAACCAAAACAACCTTTTCTCAAAAACCTATTTCTCCAATGCCAGCAATACTTCATCTACTTCTTCTAAGAACTCATCCTCACCAAACCCTGTTAAAAAGCCGATCGCGTTCACTACTGGAATCTCATAATCTCCATCAGGCAGTGGACTCGTGTAGGTAATAAAATCGAATTTCCCTGTCTTTGCTAATGACAATGCTTCATTTGGATTAGCCTCTGTGGTGTCCACAATATAGCCCTTTTCTTCCAACGTCTCTCTTAGTTTTTCTGCTACCATCGATGATGTCACTGTTCCTGATCCGCAAACCGATAATACATTGTATCTTTTCATTACTGTTCCTCCTTTTTTCTTCTAAGCTATTTCTAATTCCATTTTTGCCACGATACTGTACATTTCTTCTGTCGATGAGGCTTTCTCTAACCGTTTCAGTGTTTCAACATCCTGAAAAAGTCCCATCAGTTTGCTTAACATTTTTACCTGTCCATCTGGATCCTCCACAGCCATTAAAATGACTAATGAAACACAGACCTTATCCTCGGGATTAATCATTGAGCAAACCTCGATCGGTTCTGCCAAGGTTGCGATAGCTAGCGCGGATTGATAAACATGCTCTCGATCCGTATGAGGAATCGCGATACCATAGTCTCCCATCTGCAGTCCCGTTGGAAATCCCTTCTCCCTTTCCAAAACTGCTGGAACATAAGTGGGTTTGACAAAACCCAACTCCTCCATTTTCCCACCCAAGAACGTAATCATCTCTTCATAATCTTGCGGTTTCATTTTGCTAAAAAGCAATTCTCGTTTGATCACTTGATCCCTCCTGCTCTGTTTTTTGCTTCTTGCTTAATCAAAAGATATCACGGAACCGCTTTCTTTTGAATTTCTTTTGAACTCATTTTTTACTCAACCTATTCCGGAATATTTGTATGACTTGCTGAAAACCTTGATTTCACAAGCCTTTTTCTCCCTTGTGTCTTTTCAAACGGAACCCGCTCCAGAGAAAAAGAGCTCACTTCTTAACAGAAATGAGCTTGGGAAAACATTATTTTCTAAACTCTTGAATAATTTCTAAGAGCGAGTCTTTATCTTGCGCCTGATCCATTCGTTGAATCACTGTAGAATCACTAGCGATTTTCAAAAGCTGCATCATCGGCTGAATATGCATTTTTTTATCAATCGCTGAAATAACTACAACATAACGATAATGTTGATTATGACTCGAGAATCCTTGATTCACCTTCGCTAGGCACATTCCTAACTCACGAGCTCCGTTCTCAGGAACCGTATGGGGAATAACGATTTGATTTCCCAGCAAAATACTTGGTGTGACCTCAGGAAACTGCTCTTCTAAATGTCTCAAGTAACTAGTCTCAACAATTTTACGTTCAATTAAATTTTGTGTTGCCGCACGCAAGACTTCTATCCAACTTAATTCTTCATCCAAAATGATAATACTCTCTTTTGTAATCAAATCACTTAAATTCAGTTTGGTTTCATTGGTCAGAATTTCCTGGTCTTGAATTTGAAAAATCGAGTTGTAAGAAATCATCAACTCTTTACGGATTTTCCCTTCCGTTTCAGCATCCGTAGGCAAATGTTTTTTCACGATTGACAGAATATGATCTGGCTGTAATTTATAGCTGTCAATTTTATAAATCAATTGAATAACTTCATTGACGATCAAGGTTTTATTCATTGATGACAAATCATTCCCCACGACAATTACTGGTAAATTCGTCGTCAATGGAGTGGTTGAAAAAATCAACTGGACATCTATACCCTGCTCTTTTTCATAGAATTCTCGAATCGAAAAGGAACTAATAAAATGGATCATAGGGAACCAGTTATCTAATGT
Organism: Enterococcus sp. GPZ-007; assembly: GCF_059374735.1. NCBI lineage: Bacteria > Bacillati > Bacillota > Bacilli > Lactobacillales > Enterococcaceae > Enterococcus > Enterococcus sp. GPZ-007. The sequence goes on from NZ_JCAFYN010000001.1 coordinate 320,222, forward strand.
TTTTTCAAGGAGCTTCGAACTAATAATCCCATTGGGACAAACCACTGCTGCTTTAACAATTGTATGATCAAGGTTGATTGGTTTTTCTTTCTGCATATAAGCGCCAATAAACATAGTGATCAAATAGATCTCATCATTAGGGATCCGTTCTTCAAAAAATTCTTCCAACGGAGCGATCGATGATTTCACAATAAAGAATAAAGGATCTAATTGATTTTTGACAATGTCTGTCAGCGTATAGTCAGAAGTCAACCCGTAGCGAATCCGATAGTATGCCGGTGTTAGATGTAGCGCTAAATTCTCGACTAGTTGCGCTTTATCATTCAACTGAATGATCGTATTTTTTTCTAGCAGAGCGATAAATAGTTCAATATGCTTTCGTAACGCTTCCTTGTTGAGAGAAAAAATATTACTTAGATCCGTGATTTTCAGAGAAAGAATATATAAGCAGAGATAAAGATGTTCCGTATAGGATTTCGGCAACAGTTCCAAACCTGCCAATACTTTAACAATTGCAGCGTATTCATTGGTATCCATAATTTCCTTTGCCAATAAGCCAAAACGCTGCTCTATCGTATGCGCATTTTTTACTCTTCGATCTAGTAAAACCAAAAAATAAGGCGCTGTCTGGATTCGATTATCCGTATATTGAACCTGCAACTCTTCCTCCACTAAACGCAGCATTTTCCGTTGGATATCAATTTCCTCGGATTGAATCCTTAAGTATTTTTCAAAAATAAGCTGATTATAGATTGAATCCATTACTTGGTCTGTCACGACAAGAATCAGTCCGCGGATTGCTTCTTCATCTCCTCGAAAATAGTACCCACCCTTTCTAGAATAATCGATCGTCAGCTTATGCCTCTTCAAACGTTTCTTTAATTTTTTGATATCCGAAACAATTGTATTCTTACTAACCTCTAGACTCTCTGAAAAATGATACAACGAAAGATAGTCTGCGGAAAAAATCAGTAATAAAATAACCAGGAGACGATGGTCCTCATCTAAAAAGCTGTTTTCGTCTGCTTTCAACCGACTTTCATTATTCATGATTCCTGAAAAAGCATCCACCACCTTTATATCTACTATAAAACTACCATTGCGTGATCGGATGATCTTTCGATAGTTATTTTCATCTAGGTAATCATTGATTTTTTTAATAGCATAATCTAACTGGTTGCGTGTTAAATCATACTTTTCCATGATTTCTTTAGATGAAATTTTTACCGTAGATGCGACAGATTGTAGAATCTGAACGCTTCGATTATCAAGATCCATTTCGTTCCCTCCCAATCTCAGTTTATCCTTAAGTCTAGCTTGAACCGGAAAAATAGTAAACGGTTTCTTTTTTTGCGGCGTTTTAAATAACACTTTCCTCGTTCTAAAGAAAATATCTCGTATAGGTCTAATCAGAAATATGCAAAAAAAGCTGCACCAGTCATTCTGGCACAGCTTACTTGATTAAAATTCTCCGGGGTTCGATTCGATCATGACTTTGATCTCATTGCCTTCCATCACCTTATCAAAGGCTTCCCGCCATTCCGTCAGCGGATATTTTTTCGTAATCATCTCATCAATATTGATTGCGCCTTTGGCTAATAAATGAATCGCGATTGGCCAATCATAGGGATTTTGCGAACGGCTGCCGATGTATTCAATCTCTCGTTGAATAATTGATTCAGTATCAAGGTCCACCATTTTATTGGCGAACAGCCCCACTTGAACGAATTGTCCTTGTTTACGGATCAATGGCAAGCTGGCGTTGACAGCCGGCACCGCACCCGAAGCATCGTAGACTTTATCGACACCATACCCATCTGTGATTTCATTGACTACTTTCGCCAAATCTTCCGTCAGCGTATCAACGATCACATCCGCACCAAGTTTTTTCGCTAGCGCTAAACGATGGGCATCTTTCGTTATGCCGGTCATAATCACAAAGGCTCCGATTTCTTTTGCGATTTGTAATAAATACAACCCGATCGGCCCAGGGCCCATGATAATGATCGTATCCTTTAACTCCAAGTGACTCTTTTGATACATCGCATGCACACAGCAGGCTAAAGGTTCACTCATCGCCGCGCCCTCGTAACTTAAATGATCTGGCAGCAAGTGGATGCTTTCTTCGCGAGCCAATACATAATTCGCCATTGAACCATTTTGTTGGGTTCCGATGCCTTTTCGATGCGGACACAGGTTGTATTGTTTTTCTTTGCAATAGTCGCATTCGCCGCAGACATAAAACGTCGTCTCACTCGTTACCCGATCACCAACTTTTACTTTTGTGACATTCTCTCCTACTTCAACGACTTGCCCAGAGAATTCATGACCAAGTACGACTGGTGTAGTTGGATTTTTATATTCGCCCTTAAAGGTATGGATATCTGAACCGCAAATACCGGTATAGGCTACTTTGATTAATACCTTGTCATCAACTGCTTCAGGTACAGGCAAGTCGATAAACTCCATTTGATCATAACCGGGCGCCTGTTTAGAGACTCCCTTCATCATTTTACTCATTTATATAAGCCTCCTACATCACTTGTGCAACTAGTTCTGATAATTTCAAGAAGATCCATTTCAGGAAGTTCCCGCCGGTATCTAAATTCGTGATTTCTGCCGCTCCCTCTGGGAATTTCACGATACCTTGTGCCATCTCGGTAATGACTGGTGCAAAGTTCGTCGCCATCAATAGCGCTGCTGCCATTACGACTGTCAATGAAATCACTGAGTGCAAAATATTTCCTTTACGACTTGGAACAACTAAGGCCGCGAAGAACGGGATTGTTGCTAAGTCACCAAATGGCAACACGCGGTTTCCCGGCAAAATAACCGCCAAGAACAAAGTGATGGGTACCATCAAAAGACCCGTTGAAAGAGCTGCTGGCGATCCTGTTGCTAATGCTGCATCCATTCCTAAGTAAATTTCGCGATCCCCATAACGACTTTGCAGTAATTTTTGCGCGCCTTCTTGAATCGGGATCAACCCTTCCATCAAGATTTTTACCATTCGTGGCATCAAGAACATGACACCGCCCATGTTCATTCCGATTTGCAGGATGCCGATAAAATCGTAACCTCCTAGTAAGCCAAGGAACATCCCGATGATAATCCCCATAATCATTGGTTCACCGAAAATACCAAAGCGTTTTTGAATCGTCTCAGGTTTTACATCTAATTTATTGATTCCGGGAATCTTATCAACTAACCAACCAACCGGCAATGCTAAAACCGCATAGCCTTGCGCCGAACCAGTCGTGATACTGATTCCTTCTAAGCCATAATATTCTTGAACTTTTGGTGCTGTTTTATCAGCAATAATTTGAATAATGATCGTAAACAAAACTCCGCATAAGATGCCAAAGAAAAAACTTTTTGTTACAATATAACCAGTTGCTGCCACAGAACTAACATGCCAGTAGTTCCAGATGTCAATATTCAGTGTTTTGGTTCGATTTAATGCCAGCATAATTAAATTCACGATCAAGATTACTGGAATCATCACAGCCGCGATTGGTTGCGCCCAAGTCCCGGCTGAAACTGCTGGCCAGCCTGCATCGATGATCGTCAAGTTCAAACCGAACCGCTCTACCATCGCTTGCGCTGCTGGGCCCACATTTGTGGTCAGTACCGTGATAACCAAGTTGATCCCAATCATTCCGATACCAACTGTAATTCCTGAAATAATTGCTTTCTTTACTGGAACTCTAAAGATAATTCCGACAATGAAAATGATGATAGGCAGCATGACACTCGGGCCTGCACCTAAAATACTCTGAACCACATCCATTAAGCTATCCATTTAATTCATTCCTCCTAGTTTGTTTAGATGTATTTATTTTTAAACTTAAAAATAAATCAGATTCGCGCCATGTACATCATTCCGCAAACGCGGAATTGACATACATGTAGTTAAAATTATTGAATTCCCTTAGCTGCCTCGATGATTTGATTCTCAACTTTTTCCATTCCTATTCCTGTCAAGAAGGCCATCGCTGTAATTGCTGGAATTTTGTATTGTGTTGGCAGCATCGTTGTTGAGATCAGCATATCGGCTTCATCTTGTTTTCCGGCTGCTTCAGCAATTTTAATTTGCGTGATTTCCACTGGCATCTCATTTCTGGCAAATAAATCCTCGACTTTTTTCATCACTACCGTTGATGTTGCGATTCCTGCTCCACATGCTACTAATACACGAATTGTTTTCATAATGTTTTCTCCTTTTTCCTATTAATGTATTTACTTTTTTATAGACGTTCTTTCCACTGTCCCATCTGCGAAAAGTGGAACTGGCACCTATTCTTTTATAAGTGATTTTTTTGGATCGCTGTGACTAACTCATTCTCGCTGGTGGCTAACAATAGTTCAGATAAAATGGTCTCATTTTGTAAAAGCCCCATCAACGATTGCAGCATCTCTAGCTGTGCGTGAGGTTGATTCAATCCTAAAACAAAAATGATTTGTGCTTTGACCTGCTTGGTATTGTCTTCCATACTGTGAAAAGCCACAGGTTCCTGCATCGTAATCACTGCCACAAACTCCTCTAACACACATTCGGCATCTGTGTGCGGAATCGCCGCGCCAAAATTCATTAATTGGATTCCCGTCGGAAATTCTTTTTCCCGTTTCATAATCCGTTCCATAAAATCTTCTCGCACCCAACCTAGGTCTAATGCTTTCTGATACACTTGTTCAAACAATTCCTCCTGTGACGTGAAGTTCTCTTGTGCGAAAACTAATGGTTCTTTCACATAGGAACTAAGTGTCGTTTCTGCCATTATTTTGCCCTCCAATACTCATCGTTGAACCGAATCAACGACTCCCGAATCTCTTCCTTTGTTGTTGCTTTTTCTAATTGTGCCAATTCATCTGCACCGGCTAAACTCATCATTTCAAATATTAAATCCAAATGCTCTTCTTTATCATTGGAACCTAATAAAATGACCGTATGGATTTTTCTGCCATCTTCCGTTAAAATACCTTTTTTTACTAATCCCAAACTAATCCCAACACCAATTGCACCTGCCTCTGTCACAGTGTGAGGTAAAGCGATTTTATGCCGTAAAACCGTGTAAGCTGGCAATATAGGCATTTCCTTTTTCAAAGCTTGGATATAGGCTGGTGTTATCACTTGCTGTTGTTCCAAAGGTTTTGCCAATGCATCTAAAACATCTGCCCAGCTGATCGCATCCTCGAAGATCTGAATCGTCTCGCCTTTCAACAGATCGATCAAATGCGGCCGTTTCTTTTCTAGAATTTTGGATTCCTTCGGTGCAAATAAACTCAGTAATTCTTCATACAAACTCGCTTCATCCAAAATCTTCGCGTGTTTTTTTACAACGGTTAAGATTTTTTCAGGAGTCACGATCTCTGTCTGGATGATCGCTGTTGACCGTAAGACACGCTCTCTTAACTGCCGCTTTTCCTGCTCGGATAAGAAGTTGTTTACAACGAACACTTTTTTCTCTGTTTTTAACGGAACCGCCGAGAAAATGAAATCCACTTCATAATCGGTTCGATAAAATTCCCGGGCCGACATCGACGTAACAAAATCAATTTCTGGCAGCAAATTTTTTAATGTGTTTTCCAATAACACGGCAATCGAAATCCCATTTGGACACACAATGATGGCTCGTTTGCGATTTTCTGGATGAACAATCTCTGAGCTTTCAACGATGTGGCTGCCAATAAACAGTGAGATGAAAAACAATTCCGCATCTGGAACGGGTTGACCAAAGTACGTTTCTAATGGCCCGCTGGCTTCCTTAACCAAGTAAAACAGTGAAAAAAGATTTGCGTCTTTATTTTCTTGATAAAAACGAGTCTGCAGATTCAAATGATATTTGATCCGATAATAGGCTGGACGCATATGGACCAACAATCGCTCCAATAATTTTTCTTTTTCCTCTAAGCTGACACTGGCAATTCGTTCAAAATTCGCAATAACCTTCTCTAAAGCTTCCTTCATCTTATTGATCTCTTTCACCGATAAAATATCGCCTCTTGAAAGATTTGTCGTCAATAGCAGCATCGTTACATACACACGTTCATTTTCACTTAGACCATCAACATCCCAAATGACTCGATCCGCAGCTAAATATTCCTTCGTATCCGCTAGCTCCCGATAATTAATCTTAAAGCTGTAGGAAATCAACTTGCCTTTTTGCGCACGTCGAATTATCAAGATGATCAGTAAAGGCAACGTTTTTAATCGTTCATCGGTAAATTGAACTTCCAATTCTTCTTCTACTAGCTCTACACGTTTACGAAATATGTCAATCTGTTGCGGATCGAGATTGGCAAACTGCATAATGACATTAAGACCGTTATACATCACTGCTAAATTGTTTAATAAATCTGATAGCAGATTCCGTTTATTCCACTCATCTCCTTGAATGAAATAACCCTTTTGACGGGTATACTTTAGAGTCAGTTCATGCTGCTGAAGTTCATGATCGACTTCCTTCAAATCTCGCAGCACCGTATTGCGGCTGACTTTTAAATCATCGATAAAATGATTCAGCGAAAGATACTCTTCTTTACTTAACAGCATCAATTCAATTATGGCTGCTCGTTCTTTGCCGGAAAAGACATAGCTTTCGGTCGACTCCCCGAGCTGCTCATCACCACCCTTATAATTTGAAAGAATCTCATTTGCGATCAGAAAGTGACCATTTTTGGTTCGTTTGATCTCACTCAGCTTTTCATCCAATAAAGAATCATTGATTTTCTTCAACGCGTAATTCAATTGCCCGCGTGTTAAATCAAATTTCTCACACAATGCTTTACTAGTGATCTGCGGGTTGTTAACTAACGCAACAAAAATTTGATTGGTTCGTTCTTCTAAATTCATTGTCATCCCTCTTTACATCTTCAATTTAGACGAAAAACGCTTACATTTCCATCTTCTTTGTTCCCAAATAGTTCGGTGTTCTTTATGCAACTTGGTGCTTACAAATACCTTTTTTTACAAAAAAAGACCCGCAAAAATAGAAAAAGCTGATACAAAAGCAAAAATCTACCCTTGCGTTCCTGTTTTTGACTACTTATTATGCAACTTGGTACTCTTGTACATCTCTCATTTTAGCAAGAGTCTCATTATTTGTCTGTTTTTTATGTAAGCTAGACTTTGCCGATTTTGCTAATCAAACAACGCGTATAGTTTGATTAGCTATAAAAAAAGCACTGAAATGGATGAATTCCACTTCAGCACTTTCGCTTGTAGCTAATTATTTTTCTTCATAGTGTCTAAAATGGATACTGATCTTTTCCCACTTTAGTTGTCACCCACTGAACTCTGGTAAATTCTTCTAGTACCCACTCACCGTTAAAGCGTCCGATTCCAGAATTATTCTCCCCGCCAAAAGGTGCATTCGGCTGATCATCGACAGTTACTCCATTAATATGACACAGTCCGGACTCGATTCGATTGGCTAAGGCTCTGCCCTTGTCTAAATCTTTAGTGAATAAAGCACTGGATAAACCGTATTCCGTATCCTTCACTTTGCTCCCCCTTCTTTGATCAACCATTCTGTAATCTCCGCTTACTTCTCTTCCATTATCAAAGCCGCTTTTTTTCACGACCTCACTTCGTTCTTGAGGTGCTTTATCCGTCCACTCTTTTTGTGCTCTTTGAGCTGCTTGATAGGCCTCATCGACATTCTCGATAGCAAAACTTCGCGTCAAAAAATCCTAGATTTCTCTAGGATCTAATCAACCGCTATTCTTATCTCATAAGGTTCGATTTTAAACAATTGAACTAAAATATTGTTTACCTGTTTAAACAATTCATTATTATCATCAAACAGTTGCTTTGTTTGGATTCGCTGATCCCCTGCTTGATAGATAATTTGATCACCAAGAAATCTTGGTTTGACAACTACATCTGCTCTCTTCAAGACGATCTCTTCCTCACCAATACCAATAGGAATCGCAGTCTCGCGCCAACCATTCTTTTGAGCAATCGTTTGGACAAGCGAAGGCACATCGAAATGATCCAACACAGCAGAGCGTTGATCTTCAAAATGAATGGTAAACGTCTCCGTATTTTGCATTCCGCAAGCATTGCAGCCGCCTTCAATCAAAAAAGCTTTGCTGGAAATAGCTGCTCTAGGCATTCGATTCCCTCACTTCCTGATAAATTTTAGTCAGTGAATCCCCATCTAGTTCTGCAAAAGAAGATACGACTCTATCGGCAGCAGCTAGGTCTTGTGGCGGAAACACTGGATTCGCAAAACCGACACAAACCATTCCTGCATTATGAACGGCACCCGCACCGTTTTTAGTATCCTCAATGCCTAAACAATTTTCCGGCTTCACACCAATTCTCTCAGCCGCAGCCAAATAAACATCTGGCGCAGGCTTTGAATGCTTTACTTCCTCAGTACTAACGACTTCTGAAAAATACTCAGATAGTCCGATTTCCGCTAGATTTACTTTGATTTCTGCTAATGACGAGGAAGATGCTACCGCTAGCTTTAACCCTGCAGCAGACAGTCTTTTCACAAAATCTTGGACATGAGGAATTACCCGAACGCCATCTCGCTTGATCATCGCTTGTCGTAAAGCGGTCATTTCCTGAACATACTCCGGTACTGATAAAGGCAGTGAAAATTCTTGCTTCATTTGTTCCCACATATACTCACTAGTAGTACCCATAAATTGAAAATGATAGCTTTCTTCTACTTCGTGTCCCGCTTCTTTTAAGATCTGTGACTTACTTTGAAAATACGTATATTCTGAATCAACTAACACACCATCCATATCAAAAATGATTGCTTCTATCATAAATAGCCTCCATCAAAACGTTTGCTTAAACTCTACCATAGATACAGAAACGAGTGTAGCTATTATCAAAAAAAACATGATCGACGCGTTGTTCCGTATCAAAATTGTCGAAGTTAAATAGAAAAATCTGATCCATCCAAAGAGTTTTGAGTGATTCTCTCGATATTGATAAAATTAATCTGATTAGACAATTTATGTGAATTTCTAGAAAGAATAAGGAATAATCCCCTCGCTTTATAATCAAATCAGACACTTTATATTCAGTTATTTTAAACACTTATAAACCAATCCATATTTTCCCCCAAAAAAGGATACAGCGTGATTATTCAAAGATTTTATAAAAAATAATAGATAAAAATATTCAATTTGAACTATTTACTTATTTGTTATTTAGAATTATCATGTTTTTGAAAACGTTTGCCGGTATGGCATTTTTGAAACGATTAAAGGATATTTTTAATAGCAGAAAATTACAGCCAAATGGAAGGATGGATCAGAATGAAATTAGTAAAAGCATTACAAGGCCGCCAGTTGTTCTTTATGAAGAAGGACAACCTTATGAAGCGCGTGAGTCAATACTTTGAACAAACCAATAATGCTGCAGAAGTCGTAGAGTACCTTGTGACGATTCTTCTCCGAGAAGCTATGTGTGTCGAAGACTATGCTCTGGAGTCGTTAACAGACCTTATCCGTCAAATTTTCCTGACCGCTGAGCCCAATGATGCCCTGCGCCGCCATGTCGTTTACTTCAAAAAATTCCTGAAAGAAGACTGGCAGACCGTCATTGATCGGTTATTCCTTAATGAAGCAGAATACCATGAAATTACCAAGCAGGCTTGTTTATATAATGAATTTCTAGAGAAAAAGACCCGTAGAACACCGCAAATGTCTGGTGAAAAATTCAATACTGTCGCCATTTTTAGGGATGCGGATGGGAAAAAATATACGTGGACATTGCGGGATACGAAAGAAATCCCGGTTGATTCAGAAAGTCAGATCGCTGAAACAGCAGGGGTATTGCAAATCTTGACGACGTTGACAATCTTCAAGTCCACGAAAGGCGTAAGGCGCTTTGCGGAATTAATAGAATACTATACGCCCAAAGCCAGCATCACCGTGAGCTACAAGGTACCACAGGCAGAAACGGCTATTCCAGCTTCAGACATCCAGAAAACAACTGAACCACAAACCACTCAAAAGCAAGAAAAACCAGCTTCTCCTATTAATAGTAGTAAAACACCACCAAAACCAACCAAGTCCGCTACAAGCAAGACAGGCAAAAACACCCTGTCCTATGAGAAGCTCATGGATAAAAATGAAGCGATGTACCAACTGTCGCAAGCGGCTCCGCCAGTTGAGCCGAAGGGTTGTTCCGCCGCGCCAAATCCTGAAACAACAGAGAAACCACCTGCCAAGAAATCTAGCGCAAGTCCTCAAAAGATAGATTCCTCCTATTTGCGCTACGGAAAAACCGAAGAAGAAATCAAGCAAAACCGTGAGGCTAAAAGTAAGAAACGGAGAATAGATAAGGAAATAGCCAAGAGAAGGAAAAGGAAGAAGAAGTGATGTCTTGCGTTGATTTGAAGGCTCCTTAAACGAGTAAAAATAAGCATGAGCCTTAGTTTATTTGGTATGCCCGAAAATCTCACTGGCTTAAAACGTTCAATAAAATTGGCTATTATGGGATTTTACAGAGCATTTCTATGTACAAAAAAAATGAAAAAGCACAGCTCTTAGCTGCACTTTTATAAGGTTTTTTCAATAGATTTTTCCGGAATGAACCACATTAATAAAATCAGCGTATTCACGATCAACACAACGATCGGTGCTATTAATTTTCCTAAAATCAGCGCTACAATTGCTAGGCCAATCGATAGATATAATTTTGGATAATGTCTGAATAATTGGCCGATCTTTGAATCTTTTCCGTTTGCTCTGACTAATGCTCGAACCAACAGATAATAGGCAAAATCAGTTCCTAGCGTCACCAAACCATACAACGCTTGAGGTGCCCAAGAAAAAGGATAATCTCCTACCCAAGCAGTAACATATGGGAATAGTGTCATCATTAAAATTAAAAAGTTATTGGCCCATAAGACCCAACCATCTACTTTTCGAACCAATTGAAAAAGGTGATGATGATTATTCCAATAGATTGCTAAGCTGATAAAACTAATCAGATAAACGATAAATTTGTGTTCCATATGTAAAAAAGCTGACCAAGTGGGACCATTTGGCTCATGCAGTTCTAACACTAACAGGGTCATGATGATGGCGATGACCGCATCTGTAAAAGCTTCAATTCGTGACTTTGGCATTTTCCTTAACTCCATTCGTTACTTACAAAAAATTAGCTACTCCGACTCCTATTAAACAAAAAATCCGCTAATTTGCCAATAAATACGTCTTAAGTTGGACGTAAGCAAGAATATATTTTGCTAAACTATGTTTAAGTTAAAACAAATGGAAAGAAGGAATTTAAAATGATGAAAGAATATCCTATGGTTGTGCGAATTTTAGCTGTTGTCGGCTTTTTCTTAGTTGCTAGTTTTATTTTAAGTATTGTTGGCCCGCTTCTTTCAGGCCTGATCGGCTTATTCTTTAGAATCGCGATCCCATTAGCAATTGCTTACTTCTTAGTCACCTGGTTGACCAAACGTCGCGGTCGCAGAACTTATTAAAACACAAAACCGTCGAAAGCTAAGCTTTCGACGGTTTTCTTATCCTAAAGCGACATCCAAAATCATCATAATAATAAAACCAAGCATGGCGCCAAATACACCAAAATGATGTTTACTGTCGGTCGTTGCCTGAGCTTCAGGGATCAATTCTTCCACCACAACATAAATCATCGCTCCAGCCGCAAAAGAAAGCGCATATGGCAATAAAGGTTGGACACTCGTTACTAAAAGTGCTCCGATCACAGCTGCGATCGGTTCTACCAGACCTGATGCCTGTCCATACAGGAATGATCTCGTTCGACTCAATCCCTCTTGTCTCAAGGGAATCGAAACAGCTGCGCCCTCAGGGAAGTTTTGAATCCCTATCCCTAATGATACCGAAATTGCTGCTAAGACTGCCGCTGCTGGATTCGCCGCTTCATTTGCCGCTCCAAAAGCGACACCAACTGCCAACCCTTCTGGAATATTATGCAGGGTGATTGAAAATACGAGTAAAATCGTTCGTTTTAAATGGCTGGGAAATCCTTCTTTTTCTTTGTTCGGACCGAAGTGCATGTGTGGGATCGTTTTATCTGCGATATAAAGAAATAATCCGCCGAGACCAAAACCGATGCTTACTACTAACCAGGGAATCGAACCATTCTCCTCCGCCGCTGCAATCGCCGGATCCAGCAACGACCAAAAGCTAGCAGCGATCATCACGCCAGAAGCAAACCCCAACATCAAATTCAGTACATTACGGTTGATATTTTTAAAGAAGAAAACTAATGCAGCTCCTAGTGCCGTCATTCCCCAAGTAAACAGTGTTCCCACTAATGCTTGTTGCCAAGCGGCTAAGCTCAATAGCCAATCAATCATAAGAACCTCCTTATTGCTTTATTCATATATCTATCTTGCTACGTGTATCCTTAACCTTACACCTCATATAACTAACATACTTAATTGAGATGATATAGTTAACGTGATAGCCTGAAAACGTTTATTCGTATTCACTCTATCATATTTTAGGTATGCCTGTAAACTTCTTTGGAGACACTTTCTTTGATGCTTTTTTCAAGACGCGTTATACTTTTCAGGTAGGAACTTACAAAAAGAAAGTGAGTGAAGAAGATGTCAAAAATTAATGCAGGCGTTGCGATGGTCAACGTTTTAGAAGCTTGGGGAATCGATCATATCTATGGGATTCCTGGCGGTTCATTCAACTCCACGATGGATGCGTTGTACCACGAACGTGAATCTGTTAAATATATTCAAGTCCGCCATGAAGAAGCCGGTGCACTAGCTGCTGCAGCGGATGCAAAACTAACTGGTAAAGTAGGTGCTGTCTTTGGTTCAGCCGGACCAGGTGCCAGTCATTTAATCAATGGACTTTATGATGCGCAAATGGATCATGTACCCGTTTTAGCTTTATTAGGGCAAGTTGCTTCTACTGCTATGAACTACAACTCTTTCCAAGAGTTAAATGAAAATCCAATGTTTGCAGATGTCAGTGTTTATAATCGGACAGTCATGACACCAGAAAGTTTACCTCACGTAATTGATGAAGCCATCAAAGCTGCTTATCAACAAAATGGTGTAGCTGTTGTTACGATCCCGGTTGATTTCGGTTTTGCAGAAATCGAGGAAACAGAAATCGCAACTGCGAAAAACCATAAAACAGGTATCGTTCTTCCTGATGAAGCAGATTTGAAAGCAGCCTTGCCTCTGATCGAAGCTGCGAAACAACCTGTTCTTTACATTGGGCAAGGTGTGCACGGTGGCTTCGATGCGATCAAAGCTTTCTCCGAACATTTTTCAATGCCTGTCGCAGCCGCTGTCTTAGCTAAAGGAATCATTCCTGATCTGTATGAAAACTTCTTAGGCTTTGCTGCTCGTGTCGCAACCAAACCAGCGAATGAAGCGTTAGCTGATGCTGATCTGATCGTCTTTGTCGGCAGTGATTTCCCATTTGGTCGCTATTTCTTCAATCCGGATGCGAAATTCATCCAAGTCGATATCGATGCTGCAAAATTTGGCCGTCGTCACAATGTCGATCAATCCGTTCTAGGTGATGGCGCAACTGCGCTTCGCCGCTGGGTCGAACTAGGTGAAGCACGCCCGGCTGATGCATGGTTCAAGGCTAACCAAGAAAACATCCGTAACTGGCATGCTTGGCGCAAAAGCTTCTATAATGACGAGTCAACACCATTACGTGCAGAACCGGTCTTTAAAGAAGTCAATCGCATCGCCGAACAAGATGCTGTTTATGTTGCTGATGTCGGAAATGTTACCTTGAATGCGATTCGTCATTTGGAAATGAATGGTGAACAACAATTCACCACTTCTGGCTGGTTTGCTACTATGGGTAACGGCGTTCCAGGCGGGATCGCCGCACAATTGACATATCCAGAGAAACAAGTCTTTACCTTCAGTGGTGACGGTGGTTTTGCGATGCAAATGCAAGACATCATCACGCAAGTCAAATACAATTTGCCGATCATCAACGTAGTCTTCTCAAATAATGCCTTTGGCTTCATTGAAGCGGAACAAGAAGATACCGAACAACAAAAATTCGGGGTTTTCTTAGAAGGAGCCGATTTCGGTAAAGTTGGTGAAGCGCTTGGTGCAGATGGCTTTACGATCACTGAATACAGTCAACTAGAACCCGCCTTCACTGCAGCTAAAGCCAGCAAACGTCCTGTCGTGATCGATGTGAAGATCAAAGACGAACGTCCTTTACCAGTGGAAGCACTAGAATTAGAACCAGAAAAATTCTCAGCCGAACAAATCAATGCCTTCAAAGAAAAATATCAAGTTCACGACATGCCAACATTGCGTGAACTCTTGAAATAGAGCAAAAAGGTTGCGCCCCAAATTTTGGGCACAACCTTTTTTACATTCTGCGAATCGTTTGTTTCGCTTCTACTTCCAATTGCTTCGTCAATTCATCTACCGGCAACTCTCGATTTACTAATGCTTGCAAAACCATCGGCAAATTAACTCCGGTCACTAAGGACTGTCGTGAATCGTTCACGACACAATAACTGGCATAACGAAACGGCGTCCCGCCAAACATATCTACCAGCCAAACAAGTTCATCAACTTTCGTTAATAAATCCTTAGCAAAATCCTCTATTTTTTCTTGCAGACCTGTAGCTCCGGGTTCGATATTCAATGTTTCCACACAGCTCTGTTCACCCAAAATAGACTCAGCTGTTTTTAACAGACTGTCCGCTAAATGGTCGTGGGTCGCGATAATTATCCCGATCATACTGACACATCCCTTCAATGCCAAGTCTATCCTATTTTAATTCCTAAGTAAATTCTTTAGGAAGCTTGAAACTTCAGATGTTCCCCGATATAATGCAAAGAGGCCTTGCGCCAATACTGATAAAGCGAGGAAAATCATTGATTACAGTAAGTGACGTTAGTTTACAGTTTCCTGATCGTAAACTTTTTGATGACGTAAATATTAAATTCACTCCCGGCAATTGTTACGGGTTGATCGGTGCGAATGGTGCCGGCAAATCAACCTTTCTTAAGATTTTAGCAGGCGATATCCAGCCTTCTACTGGCTCCGTTACTTTAGGTCCCAATGAACGAATGGCTGTCTTGAAGCAAAATCATTTTGACTATGAAGAATATACCGTTCTTGAAACAGTCATCATGGGCCACGAACGCTTATACCAAGTCATGCAGGAAAAAGACGCCATTTACATGAAGGAAGATTTTTCAGATGAAGACGGTATTCGCGCAGCAGAACTGGAAGGGGAATTCGCAGAACTTGATGGTTGGGAAGCGGAACCTGAGGCAGCAGTCCTATTGCAAGGATTGAATATTCCAGAAGACTTGCACCAGCAAAAGATGAGTGAGCTGACTGCCGGACAAAAAATCAAAGTCCTATTGGCTCAATCACTCTTCGGCAAACCCGATGTTCTTTTACTAGATGAGCCCACGAATGGATTAGATATCCAATCCATCAACTGGTTGGAAGAATTCTTAATTAACTTTGACAACACTGTGATCGTCGTATCCCATGACCGCCACTTCTTAAACAAAGTGTGTACCCACATGGCAGACCTAGATTTCGGTAAGATCAAATTGTATGTCGGAAATTACGACTTCTGGTTGGAATCAAGCCAACTAGCAGCAAAATTACAGTCACAACAAAATGCCAAAAAAGAAGAACAAATCAAAGAGCTGCAAGACTTTATCGCTCGTTTCAGCGCCAACGCGTCGAAATCAAAACAAGCAACCTCTCGTAAGAAAATGTTGG
Organism: Enterococcus sp. GPZ-007; assembly: GCF_059374735.1. Classification (NCBI taxonomy): domain Bacteria; kingdom Bacillati; phylum Bacillota; class Bacilli; order Lactobacillales; family Enterococcaceae; genus Enterococcus; species Enterococcus sp. GPZ-007. The sequence goes on from NZ_JCAFYN010000001.1 coordinate 335,945, forward strand.
ATAAAATCACGCTTGATGATATCCAGCCTTCGTCCCGTCGTTACCCATTTGTACAGTTCAAACCAGAACGTGAAATCGGGAATGACTTGCTGCAAGTCGATAATGTTAGTGTGACGATCGATGGCAAGAAGGTTTTAGACAACATCTCCTTTACGCTGAATCGTGACGACAAGGTGGCTTTCATCGCTGAAAACGACTTAGTAACGACTACACTGTTCAAAGTCATCATGGGCGACCTAGAGCCTGATACAGGCACGATTCGCTGGGGTGTTACAACAAGTCAGGCCTACTTGCCAAAAGACACGACGAAGGAGTTTGACAGCTCTATGCCGATCCTTGATTGGCTACGTCAATACGCCAGCAAAGAAGAGGACGACAATACCTTCTTGCGCAGCTTCCTAGGACGTATGCTGTTCTCTGGCGATGAAGTAATGAAGCCAGTCAATGTTTTATCTGGTGGGGAAAAAGTCCGTTGTATGCTATCAAAACTTATGCTATCGAAATCAAACGTCTTAGTCTTGGATGATCCAACCAATCACTTAGACCTAGAATCAATCTCAGCATTAAATGATGGCTTGATTGCCTATAAAGGTTCGCTTTTATTCGCTTCTCATGACCATCAGTTCATCCAAACGATTGCGAACCGCATTATCGCTATTTCTGAAAATGGAGTCGTTGACCGTGCGGAAACAACTTATGATGAATTCTTGGAAAATCCAGAAGTTCAGAAACAATTAAGTCATTTATATTAAAAAAAAGCATTCGCGAAAATTGCGAATGCTTTTTTACTTGGGGAAGCAAATTAAATAAATTGAACGAGTTGCATCAAGATCGGAACGACCACTACAAACAAGATTCCATTCTTCTTTGGTAAACGCAGTTCCTTTATTTAAAAATGGACTATTTAAAATTTCAGTTCCTCTCATTTGTGTTTCCCCCTTCTCTTTCTACAGTTAGGACGATATGCGCATTCATAAACTATAGTTAAAACAAAAGCTTAGGATAAATTTTATTTATATGATAGTCTAATTTCACAAAAGGAGATTATTATGAACTTTAAAGACCTAGAATATTTCCAACGCTTAGTCCGTGAAAAAAATTTTACGAAAGTCGCAAATGCCTTTCATGTCAGTCAACCGACCATTACTTACGCAGTCAAGCGGCTGGAAGATGAATTAGGGACCGATCTCGTCTACCGTGATCAGTCTCACAAGCAATTAATTATCACCCAATCTGGACTGATTCTGTCTCGTCACATCTCTAATATTTTAAAAGAAGTAACGATTGCTGTTACCGAAATCGATCGTTTGAAGGAAGAAACCTTAGATTTTGGATTGCCACCAATCATTGGCAACTTCTATTTTCCAAAGCTCTCTTCTTACCTTTTCAAAAATAATTTGATGCAGCACATACATTTGGTAGATGGGGGCTCCCGAGATCTCTACGGACTTTTACGCCGTGGAAAAATCGATCTTGCTCTACTAGGTTCCACAGAGCCGATCCGTGATGACGAATTAATTAGCGAACTTCTGATAGAAAAGAAATTTATGATTGTCGTTAGTCCGGACCACCCATTGGCTAGTCGAAAAGAGCTAGCCTTCTCTGAACTGAAAGAAGAACCCTTTGTCCTTTTGAATGAGCATTACGTTCATCCGACCGCTTTCAAAAAAATGGCGCAGCAAGCCCATTTTGAACCGCAGATCATTTATCAAAACAGTAACTTGAATATTTTGAAAGGGATGATCCGCGAACAGATCGGTATTGGTTTTTTAGCCGAATTAGCGGTTTCCCCTGATGATCATTTGGTAACGATCCCTATCACTGACGAACCTCAGCCGACCTTCATGATCTCTCTAGTACAAAGAGAGCAAATCTTAGATTCAACGATTCGCGGGCAGTTGATTGAACTGATCCGTGACTTTAGTCAACAAAAAGAGCAATAAAAGACGAGGAAATCGATTTGATTTCCTCGTCTTTTTGAATACTTATTTTCGTTTTTCACCACGAGTAAAGACCGCGATACAGCCAAGACCAGTGTGGCTGGCGATTGTCGTTCCTAATGGAAAGATTTGAACCTCTTTTGGATGAATGCTTTCCTCTAGGTGGCGTTTCACCTCTTCAGCACCTTCTTGATCGGCACTAGTAGTGATAAAAATCGTTTGATTTGCCGGGTCGGTCGTCGCTTCGCTGATCTTATCAGCAACTAGCTGTAAGGCTTTTTTGCGTCCTCGAATTTTCTCGACATTTTGCAGCTTGCCTTCGACATCGACAGTGATAATTGGTTTGATATTCATCAAGCCACCGATTGCAGCGCTGGTTTTTGAGATACGTCCACCGCGTTGCAAATGATTCAAATCATCAACAGTCACCCAGTGATGATAAGTCAGCTTGTTTTCTTCTAACCAATCATGTAAATCTTCTAGCGACATCCCCGCTTGTTGCTTCTGAGCTGCTTCATAGACCATCAGCCCCTCACCGCCGCTGGCAGCTAAAGAATCTACCACATAGACCTCAGCGTCTGGTAAATCCTCTTTTAAGAGCTCGACAGCCTGCATCGCACTCTGATAAGAACCACTCATCCCAGAGGTAAAGCAAATATACAAAATCGGAATATTCTTCTCCGCATAGCTGCGGAAAAATTCCACATAACGCCCTACATTGACTTGTGATGTGGTTGGCATCGCACCATCTTTGATCTGTTGATAAAAATCTGCGATCTTAAAACTGCGACCCAAATCATCAGCGAATTCCGTTCCATTTATTGAAACATACATTGAAATGAAATCAACGTTGTTTTCTTCTAGTAACTCATAAGGCAAATCGCAACATGAATCTGTCAGAATCTGATACATTTTTAAAATCCTCCAAACACCCGCTTAATAGTAAATCCATTTTACTAGATATTTGGTTCCTTGTCTCACAATAAGTTAGATTTGAGCCCAAACACTCTCCATAATGTTGGTTTGTGTGCGATCTGGTCCAACCGAGAAGGTCGAAATCCGTACACCAACAAGTTCAGAAACACGACGGACGTAATTCCGAGCATTTTCAGGCAAATCTGCTAAATCACGGCAACCTGTAATGTCTTCACTCCAACCAGGTAACTCTTCATAAACTGGTTTGCAGCGATTTAATTCCTTCAAGCTCGCTGGGTAATGATAGATCAGCTCGCCATCCAATTCGTACGCAGTACAAATCTTAACCGTTTCTAAGCCGCTCAAAACATCAATTGAATTTAACGATAGATTGGTAATCCCTGAAACACGTTTTGAATGACGCATCACAACAGAATCAAACCAGCCAACCCGACGTGGTCGTCCAGTGGTTGTTCCATATTCACGACCAACTTCACGAATTTGATCGCCCACTTCATCAAATAATTCCGTTGGGAAAGGTCCATCACCGACACGCGAAGTATAGGCTTTACATACACCCACGACCTTATCGATCTTAGATGGTCCAACACCACTACCAATGGTTACTCCACCTGCAACCGGATTAGAAGATGTCACAAATGGGTAAGTTCCTTGATCGATATCCAGCATCACGCCTTGAGCACCCTCAAATAGAACACGTTTGCCTTGATCCAGCGCATCGTTCAAGATTACTGATGTGTCCGTGACATATTGTTTGATTTGTTGCCCATACTCGTAATATTCTTCAAAAATATCAGCAAATTCCATCGCTTCGTCATCAAACATTTTTACGAATTGACGGTTCTTTTCTTCTAAATTGATCTTCAAGCGTTCTTCAAAAATTTCTTTATCCAATAAATCAGCGACCCGAATGCCGACACGTGCAGCTTTATCCATGTAGGCTGGTCCAATTCCTTTAATGGTCGTACCGATTTTATTTTCACCTTTTGCATCTTCCTGCAATTGGTCCAATTTGATATGATATGGCAAGATTACATGCGCACGATCTGAAATACGTAAGTTCTCAGTTGTTACACCACGTTCATGTAAATAAGCCAATTCCGTAACTAATGACTTCGGATTGACTACCACACCGTTTCCGATAACACTGATTTTTTCTTTGTAGAAAATACCAGAAGGAATCAAGTGTAATTTATATGTTTCATTGTCAAATTTGATTGTATGACCTGCATTGTCTCCACCTTGGTAACGAGCAATGACTTCCGCATTCTCACTTAAAAAATCCGTGATCTTTCCTTTACCTTCATCGCCCCACTGCGTCCCTACAACTACTACAGATGACATCTGAACACCTCATTTTATTTTATTTAATCCTGAACTATTGTATCAAGAATAGCGCTATACTTCAATGAAAATTCGAATATTACAAAACAAAGATTATAAAATGCGACTAAATCACGAACATTGCTTTCGAATAATTGGAAAAACGAGTCAAACTTCGTATACTGAAAAATTTGACTTGTATCAATTTCGTACAAAAGTTACTTTTCAAACGTCAAAAAAATGATTAATCCTCACCACGCATATTATTTTTCTAGTCACGCTAAGCTAAAAACGGAAAGAAAAACTAACAAAAAAAGCGCAAGTTCAAAACTTACGCTAGAAATCTTCTCTCGGTGATAAGGAAGAAAATTTATTGTATTCCTTAATAAAAAGCAGCTCAACGGTTCCTCGTGCTCCGCTCCGGTTTTTTTCAATGATTACTTCAATCACGTTACGATTGGCTAATGATTCTTCCTCTTCTTCACCTTCACGATCATAATAGTCATCACGATATAAGAAAGCTACGATGTCAGCATCTTGCTCGATTGAGCCTGATTCACGGATATCACTTAGTACAGGCCGCTTGTCCTGACGTTGTTCAACACCACGAGAAAGCTGTGACAAAGCAATGATTGGTACTTTCAACTCTTTTGCCAGCTTCTTCAACTGCCGTGAGATTTCAGAGACTTCTTGTTGGCGATTTTCTCGACCGGTTCCTTCAATCAACTGCAGGTAGTCAATTAGAATTAAACCAAGATTTCCTTTCTCCTTGGCTAATTTATGACATTTCGCTCGAATCTCAGAGACTTTGATCCCCGGAGTATCATCAATAAATATATTTGCTCGTGACAAGCTTCCCATTGCGACAATCAAATTCTGCCATTCTTCTTCAGACAACTGACCTGTTCGCAAATGACTTGCTTCGATTGAGCCTTCCGCACACAGCATCCGATTTACTAAGGATTCCGCCCCCATTTCCAAACTGAAAATAGCAACCGATTTATCCGTCTTAGTCCCAACGTTTTGGGCTATGTTCAAGGCAAAAGCTGTTTTACCTACCGCTGGTCGAGCTGCCAGAATGATCAACTCTTCTGCTTGCAGACCCGCAGTCATTTTATCTAAGGCTGCATATCCCGTCGGCAGTCCTGTAATTTCTTCATCGTTTCGTGCTAATTGGTCAATATTTTCAATCGCGGTATTCAACACTTCACTGATGGTCAAAAAACCGCTCTTGTTACGTCGTTCCGATACTTCCATGATATTGCGTTCGGCAGCATCTAAAATCGTCTGTACGTCTTCTCCTTGCTCAAAACCCTCGGTCACAATATTCGTAGCCGTTTGGATTAAATTACGCAATAAAGATTTCTCTTCCACGATTTTGGCATAATAGCCTACGTTCGCTGCTGTGGGAACGCTCAAGGCAAGTTCAGATAAATAGCTTAAGCCACCAGCATCTTCCAGCTGGTTTTGCTGTTCTAGTAATTCCTTGACCGTCACTACATCGATCGCTTCATTACGGTCATTTAACTGGATCATTGCACGGAAAATCAATTGATGTCCGCGACGATAAAAGTCTTCTGGAACTATGTACTCCATGGCCGTGATCAAAGCATCAGTCTCCAAAAAAATAGAGCCTAGAGTTGCTTGTTCGGCTTCAATGCTTTGTGGCGGCACACGATCTTGTAACATTTCGCTCATGTCTGTTTACGCTCCTCTTCGTCCATCTATTTTACAAAATCTGCTTGCTAAATACAACAAAGAGTATGAGGGATTCTTTTAATTTCAAGAACTCTCATACTCTCTTGTCATTATTCATTTAAATAGATTATTCTTCCACTACATGAACTTTGATAATTCCTTCTACTTCTGTATGGAGTTTCACAGGAACCTTAGTATAGCCCAGCGTGCGGATCGGATTTTCCAGTTCGATCTTGCGTTTATCAATCTTCAAATCATATTGTTTCTTTAAACCTTCAGCAATCTGTTTTGAAGGGATCGAACCAAACAAACGGCCATCTTCGCCGCCTTTAGCTTTGATTTCTACAACTGTTTCTTCTTTCGCTAAAAAGTCTGCCAATTTCTTGGCCTCTGCTAAAACTTCTGCCGCCTTTTTATCTTGAGCTTTCTTCTGTCCGCTTAATTCAGAAATACTGCTTTTTGTAGCTTCTTTTGCTAGTTTATTTTTCAATAAGTAGTTTTGTGCGTAACCTGTTGGGACTTCCTTGATATCGCCCTTTTTTCCTTTACCTTTAACATCTTGTAAAAAAATTACTTTCATTCCTCTGTCCCCTCCGTTAACTGTTTATTTATAGCTTCCAATAACTGTTGCTTCGCTTCAGCAATCGTACTATTAGATAATTGGGTCGCAGCATTAGTGAAATGACCGCCACCACCTAATGCTTCCATCACCGTTTGGACATTAATCGTCCCAGAACTTCGAGCACTGATAGCGATCACTCCGTCGGTTCGCTTAATGATTACAAAAGCTGCGTTGATATCCACCATTGATAACAAAGTATCCGCCGTCTTTGCTGCCGTCACGCTATCATATTCTTGATCATCCGTTCCAGTAGCAACAACGATATCATCTCTGACGTAATCACTCTCACCGACTAGTTTGCTGATCTCCAAGTAAGATTGTATATCGGTACTCAATAAATATTGTACTAAAGAAGCATCCGCTCCACAAGTCTTTAAATAACTAGCGACATCAAAAGTTCGAGCTGTTGTTCGAACAGCAAAATTCTTCGTATCAACCGTGATTCCTGCAAGCAGAAGTGTCGCCGTCATCTTACTCATTCTTTGACCCTCGTTACTTTCAAATTGGATCAATTCCGTTACTAGTTCTGACGCTGAAGATGCAGAAGATTCGATATACGTCAGTAAAGACTTTTCAGGAAACTCTTCTCCTCTTCGATGATGATCAATGATGACGATATTTTCAAACTGCTCATATAATTCTTGATCGATCGACAAAGATGGTCGATGGTAATCTACCATTACTAATAAATCACCCGCTTTACGCTGTCTTTTAGCAGCCTCTGGAGAAATCAACAAGTCTTCTAAATCATCATTTTTATGAATCTCAGTCAAACAGCGTTCTACATCAGGAATCGTCTCTTCTTCATTGATTATGATTCGAACTTTTTTATCGTGATAACGGGCTAAACAAGCGACTCCAAATGCTGAACCAATCGCATCCATATCTGGAAAACGATGCCCCATTACATAAACATTGCCCGTTTGATTGAAAACATTTTTCACTGCTGTGGACATTGCCCGTGAACGTACTCTCGTCCGTTTTGCTGCGCTAGCAGAATTTCCGCCATAAAAAACCGGTTTTTGTCCCTTCGCCGCATTTTTTACCACTACTTGATCCCCACCGCGAACTAAAGCAATATCCAAATTGTTTTGGGCTTCATCGCCAATCACTTCCAAAGATTCTGTACCGTAACTGATTCCTATGCTGACGGTAATCAACATATCTTGTTTCTCAGCTGATACACGGATGTGCTCCAATAAATCAAAATTATTTTCGATCATTTTTTCTAGATCATCATAGCGTGCAAATAGAAAAAAGCGTTCTTCATTCACTCGTTTATAAAAAATTCGATAAGAGTCCATCCAATCAGAAATAATCGTTGTAATGAAAGAATTCAGATTAGAAATTTCTTTGTCATCTCGGCGATCAATCACGTCATCATAGTTATCGACCGAAAGAATACCAACAACTGCTTGCTGTTGTTTCTCTTTATTTTCTAGTGCATATTCCTTCGTAATGTCAATTAAATACACGATATGTTTTTCTTCGTCTAATACAAAATGATAGAGAACTTCCCCTATTTTATATATATTCTTCCCTTTACTTGCACGCTGCAGCAATTCATTGACCATATCTTGCTGATCATCTTTTGTTAAATGTTGAATCTTCTCTGTTATTACTGGGTTCATCCAAGCAAAAGTATTGTCATCATCCCAAGTAATGATTCCCACGGGCATATCATTCGATACATACTCTAAAGCTTCTTGCGCATGTCGTGAAGCGTATTGAATTTTTTGTTGATTCGTTATCCCAATACGATTACGTAAAACAATCGTATAAATCCATAATAAGAGATCGATTAATATAACAATCATTGCTGTCAAAACATTAAAGGGCAGCAAGAAAATTGCAGCTAATTGTATCAATAGTAAACAAAGCAAGAAAAAGGACCATTTAATTCGAGGATTTGTTTTCATCTATAACCTCCTCAATTCATATTGCATATCTGTTATGCTGCCATCCGTTTCTTAACAATTAATCATAGCCACTCAACAGCCAACAGTGTTATTTTAGCACAATCTATCCTAGCAAGCGACTCTCTTGAATGTTTCACGTGAAACAAAAAAAGAGACTCCAAAATGAAGTCTCTTTATAAAATGCATCTTATTCTTCAGAAACGAATGCTAATAATCCCATAATACGCGCGCGTTTGATAGCGATCGTTAATTTACGTTGGTTTTTAGCGCTTGTTCCAGTTACACGACGAGGTAAAATTTTACCACGTTCGCTGATGAAACGTTTTAGTAATTCGATATCTTTATAATCGATATACTCGATATGATTAGCAGCAATATAGTCTACTTTACGACGTTTGCGACCTCTTCTTTGTTGTGCCATTCCGTTTCCCTCCTATTCAATTGTTAGAATGGTAAATCATCATCTGAAATGTCGATTGAGGATCCACTGAATGGATCTGAATCTCGATCGAAGTCAGGCATAGTGTTCTTAGCTGACTGAGAGGATTGATTATAATTGTTGTTAAAATTATTTCCCCCGCCTTGGCTTTGGAAGCTATCATCAGAACTTGGGTTCTGTTGACGTTGTTCACTTGCAGTACGAGATTCCAATAATTGGAAATTTTCAGCAACAACTTCAGTCACATAGACACGTTGTCCTTGCTGATTTTCATAATTTCTTGTTTGGATACGACCAGTCACTCCTAAAAGAGTTCCCTTACGCGCATAATTAGCTAAAGTTTCTGCTGATTTCCGCCAAATCACACAATTGATAAAGTCTGCTTCACGATTACCGCTTTGGTTCGTAAAATTACGATTCACCGCCAAAGTAAACGTTGCAACACCAGTACCATTTGCGGTGTAGCGTAAATCAGGATCCTTTGTTAAACGACCAACTAGTACAACATTATTAATCAAAGTAAAGCCAGCTCCCTTCTCGTCAATTGTTTCACGTGAAACAATTATTCTTCAATCTTAACGATCATGTGACGAATAATATCGTCATTGATTTTTGCAAGACGATCGAATTCGTTAACTGCACTAGCTGTTGTTGGCGCAGTTGCATTGACGATATGGTAGATGCCTTCACGGAATCCGTTCATTTCGTATGCGAAACGGCGTTTTTCCCAATCTTTAGAATCGATAATTTCAGCGCCATTATCTTTCAAGATTGTATCGAAACGTTCTACTAAAGCAGTTTTTGCTTCTTCATCAATGTTCGGACGAATGATGTATGTGATTTCATACTTCGTGCTTTGACTCATTGATTTTCACCTCCCTATGGACTATAAGGCTCTTAACTTTATTAAGAGCAAGGAGAGCGATCTAAATTTTATCTAGACTGCTCACAAATAATCATTATACATAATCATCCTGCAAAAATCAAATGTTTCTTTACTTTAAGTTACGAAAAAAGACTGAGATCGCTCCCAGTCTTTTTACTTTTTTTATTCTTCTATATCGTTTGGTGTTTCTTCTGAAATTTCAGTCGTCTCGTTTGTTTCGTTTGTTTCGTTTGTTTCGTTTGTTTCGCTCTCTTCAACTTCTTTATCAACAATTGCCATAGTTACAACCTTCGTGTTTTCTTCCATCTTCATCAGACGAACACCTAAGGTAGCACGACCGGTTTGTGAAACACCGCCAACATTGAAGCGAATGATAACACCTTTGTCAGTGATCAAAAGAATGTCTTCATCACCGTTCACGACAGTCAAGCCAGCAAGAGGACCATTTTTCTCTTTGACATTTGCTGTCTTGATCCCTTTACCACCACGGCCTTTGATTGGGTATTCAGAGGCTTTAGTCCGTTTACCGTAACCTTTTTCAGTAAGAACCAAGACTTCTTGGTCTTCTTTCAGCACGGCTGAACCAATTACGTAATCTTCATCACGTAGTCGAATACCACGTACACCACTGGCGGTTCTACCCATATCACGAACTGCTTTTTCTTTGAAGGTTACAGAATAGCCATCGTGAGTACCGATAATGATCGTTTCATCGCCTTCGGTTGACATTACGTTCACTAGTTCATCGCCTTCACGCAAGCCGATCGCAATCAAGCCATTCGCACGAATGTTTGAAAATGCGGTAACCGTCGTTCGTTTGACCGTCCCCTGCTTCGTGACAAAGAATAAGAAATGTCCGTCTTCAGCTTGTCCATTCACAGAAATCACGGCTTGGATCGTTTCACTTGAATCAATCCCTAGCAGGTTGATGATCGGAATGCCCTTGGCTGTCCGGCCATATTCTGGCACTTCGTAACCCTTCGCCCGATAAACCCGACCGCTATTTGTGAAGAACAGCAATGTATCATGGGTCGAACAAGAGATCAACGTTTTTACGAAGTCATCATCGTGAATGCCCATGCCCTGAACACCACGACCACCACGTCGTTGTGCACGGAATTCCGTTGAGGCAACACGTTTGATGTAACCATTGTTAGTCAACGTAATCACAACATCTTCTTCTTCGATCAAATCTTCATCTTCAAGACTTAACACTTCACCAACTAATAACTCAGTCCGACGATTATCACCGAATTTTGCAGCGACTTCTGCTAATTCTGTACGAATGATTTCTTCAACACGCTCAGGACGCGCTAAAATGTCTTCTAAGTCGCTGATCGTCTTCAACAGCTCTTGATATTCATTTTCAATTTTCTCGCGTTCTAAGCCCGTTAAACGACGTAGACGCATGTCTAAGATTGCTTGCGCTTGTCGATCGGATAATTCAAAACGTTCGATCAAGGTCGCTTTCGCGATATCATCTGATGCTGAGTTACGGATCGTTGCAATAATCTCATCGATATGATCCAATGCGATACGTAAGCCTTCTAAGATATGAGCTCTAGCTTCTGCCTTTTTCTTGTCGAAGATTGTCCGGCGAGTAATGACATTTTTCTGGTGTTCAATGTAGTTTTCCAAAATTTGTTTCAAGTTCAAGATTTTTGGAACACCTTTTTCGATCGCCAGCATGTTGAAACTAAATGATGTCTGCAACGAGGTCATCTTGTACAAGTTATTCAAAATAACGGATGCACTGACATCACGGCGGACTTCAATCACGATCCGCATCCCTTCACGAGACGTTTCATCACGCAAATCTGTAATGCCTTCGATACGCTTATCACGATGTAATTCAGAAATACGTTCAATCAATTTCGCTTTGTTGACCATGTATGGCAATTCAGATACAAGAATTCGTTCCTTGCCATTCTTCTGTTCTTCAATCTCGATTTTCGCCCGAACAGTGATTGATCCTTTACCTGTTTCATAAGCACGACGAATACCGGATTTCCCCATCACCAGACCACCTGTCGGAAAGTCTGGTCCTGGGATACATTCCATCAATTCTTGTGTCGTAGCTTCTGGGTTTTTCATCAAAAGTTCGATCCCAGCAGTTACTTCCCTCAAGTTATGCGGCGGAATATTGGTTGCCATCCCGACTGCGATACCTGTAGCTCCATTGACTAATAGATTCGGAAAACGAGCTGGCAATACAACGGGTTCTTGTTCACTGTCATCATAATTTCCTTGGAAATCAACAGTATCTTTATTGATATCCCGCAACATTTCCATCGCAATCTTGCTTAGACGTGCTTCGGTATAACGCATCGCCGCTGCACCGTCACCATCGACAGATCCGAAGTTTCCGTGGCCATCCACCAACATGTTGCGATAACTGAATGATTGAGCCATCCGTACCATTGATTCATAAATGGCACTATCACCGTGAGGATGGTACTTACCCATTACATCCCCAACGATACGAGCCGATTTTTTATGAGGTTTATCTGGTGTAACCCCTAGTTCGTTCATTCCATATAAAATTCGACGATGAACGGGTTTCAATCCATCCCGTACATCTGGTAAAGCACGTGCCACAATAACGCTCATTGCATAATCAATGAAGGATTCTCGCATTTCACTGGTTAGATTGACGTCATGTATATTCTCTCTACGATCTTCCAAAATGATCCTCCTAGTTCGTATTAGTGAATTTATTTTTAGCTAAAAATAAATCTGATCTTCACCACGTATATCATTTTTCTAATCACGCTAAAGCGCGAAGATAAACTGACATCCTCACTAAATATCCAAGTTTTTAACATAATGCGCGTTTTCCTCGATGAATGCCCGGCGTGGTTCTACTCGATCCCCCATCAGCATTTCAAAGACTTGATCGGCCTCGATCGCGTCATCAACACTAACACGCAGCATCAGACGATTTTCAGGATCCATCGTTGTTTCCCACAATTGATGATCATCCATTTCACCTAAACCTTTGTATCGTTGAACGTTTGGTTTCGGCGTCGCTGGTAGTTCTGACATTTTTTGTGCCAATTCTTCTTCAGCGTTTTTCCCTGGTTGGATATAAGTGATATTTTTACCTTGTTTGATTCCGTATAATGGCGGCTGCGCAATATAAACATAGCCAGCCTCCACGATTGGTCGCATATAACGATAGAATAATGTTAGTAGCAATGTCCGAATATGTGCACCATCGACATCGGCATCGGTCATGATGACCAATTTATGATAGCGAGCTTTCGACACATCAAAATCGGCTCCAAATCCAGTTCCCATCGCTGTAAACAATGAACGGATTTCTTCATTGGCTAAAATTTTATCCATTGAGGCTTTTTCAACGTTTAAGATTTTCCCGCGAATCGGTAAAATCGCTTGGAACTCACGACTACGTCCTTGTTTCGCTGAACCACCGGCGGAATCCCCTTCGACGATGAACAATTCGCATTTCTCTGGATCGTTACTTGAACAATCGGCTAGCTTACCAGGCAAGTTGCTAATCTCAAGTGCGCCTTTACGACGAGTCACTTCACGAGCTCGCTTAGCAGCTAAACGAGCTTTGGCAGCTAACATCCCTTTTTCTACAATTCGCCGACCAACTGACGGATTTTCCATCAAGAATTTCATGAAATTCTCTGAGAATAGACGATCAGTAACGGTACGAACTTCAGAGTTCCCAAGTTTCGTTTTCGTTTGCCCTTCAAACTGAGGTTCTGGATGTTTGATGGAGATAACAGCTGTCAAACCTTCACGCACGTCTTCACCAGAAAGATTTTCATCATTGTCTTTCATGATTTTTTGTTTACGTGCATAATCATTGATTACCCGTGTCAAAGCGGTTTTGAATCCGAACTCATGGGTTCCACCTTCATAGGTATGGATATTATTGGCAAAACTTAAAATATTGGTATGGTAGCCATCCGTATACTGCATCGCTACTTCAACAGTAATATCTTGTTGTTCCCCTTCTACATAGACAGGTTCATCAAAAATCACTGCTTTATTATGATTTAAATGTTCAACATAGCTCTTGATCCCGCCTTCATAGTGGTATTCACGTAAAACAGGTTTTTCTTCCCTTTTATCTTCAATCGACAGCTTCAAACCACGATTCAAGAAAGCTAATTCTCGAACGCGCGTCGCTAATTTTTCAAAATTGAAGACCGTTGATTCCGTAAAAATCTCAGGATCGGGTACAAAATGGACGGTGGTTCCGTGCTTTTCTGTCTCACCAATTATTTTTAAATCATCTACAACAGCCCCACGTCGATAGTCTTGGAAATAGACTTTTCCTTCTTTGAAAACTCGAACATCTAAACTTGTAGACAAAGCGTTAACAACAGAAGCTCCCACACCGTGAAGTCCACCAGATACTTTGTAGCCACCGCCGCCGAACTTTCCGCCGGCATGTAGAATCGTAAAGACCGTTTCAACAGCTGGACGGCCCGTTTTCGCTTGAATCCCAATAGGAATACCACGTCCGTCATCGCTAACGGTGATACTATTATCTTCTTCAATCACCACATGGATGTGTGTTGCAAATCCTGCTAAGGCTTCATCAATGGAATTATCCACGATCTCCCAAACAAGGTGGTGCAAACCTTCCGTGCTAGTGGAACCAATATACATTCCAGGACGTTTTCGAACAGCTTCTAATCCTTCTAAAACCTGGATTTGACTGGCATCGTACTCTTGAGCACGTTCTAGTAAACTCTTTTCCTCTTCTGTCATCTACGTTTCTTTCCTTTCTATCTGCCCTTGATGGACATAAAAAATATCCGGATGGACCGTCATTTTGCCTTTAACATGATTCAAGGTCGTCGTTGTTAAAAACGTCTGAACTTTGTTTTCGATCGTCTCTAATAAATGTATCTGACGATTGTCATCAAGCTCACTCATGACGTCATCTAAAAGTAAAATCGGATATTCCCCTGTTTCTTCTTTCATCAAATCGATTTCTGCCAATTTGACGCTTAATGCAGTGGTTCGTTGTTGCCCTTGTGACCCATATGTCTGCACGTTTTGCTGATTGACCTTAAAGATCAGGTCATCTCGATGAGGGCCTAAAAATGTATTGCCTTTGAAAATCTCCCGTTTGCGGTTCTTCTGCAATTCATTCAGAAAAACCGTACGGATTTCTTCAACACTTTCACTTTCTAGTGGTAGACTGGCATCGTATTCGATCGCCAAGACTTCTTTTTGATTGGTGATCTTGCCATGCAGATCATTGGACCAATATTCCAGCCTTTTAACGAACTTCAAACGGTTTGCTAAGACTTTGCTGCCAAAATCTACTAGCTGCTCCGTAAGAATATCGAGATAGATCTCATCTGTCTGCTTCTTCTCAGATAACTGTTTCAAATAAAGATTTCGCTGTTTTAAGGTCTGCTGATACTGTGCCAGGTCATAGAGATAAACCGGGTTGATCTGCCCTAATTCCATATCAATAAAGCGTCGTCTGGTTTGCGGACTTCCTTTTACTAACGAAAGATCCTCCGGCGCAAACAAAATGACATTCAATTGACCGATGTAGCTGCTCAATTTTTTTTGTTCGATATGATTGACTTTGGACTTGCGACCTTTTTTGGTCAGCAATAATTCCAACTCCAGCTCACTCGTTCCTCGTTCAATCCGACCTTTGATTTGAGCGAAATCTTCTCTCCAGCCAATCAATTCCTGCTCACTGCTGGTTCGGTGGCTGCGAGTTAACGCTAAAACATAGATACTTTCCAAAAGATTGGTTTTTCCTTGAGCATTTTCTCCTAAAAAAATATTCAATCGGTTAGGAAATTCCAAGATCAGCTCTTGATAATTTCGATAATTTCTCAACTCAAGCTTATTCAGCCGCATCTTGCTCTTCCTTATTTTTGACCATAAAAAAAGTTCCTACCTCAGGAATCTCGATCATCATTCCCGGATAGAGCTTTCGTCCGCGGCGGTTCTCCAACTCGCCATCTACAAATACTGTTTCTTCTGCTAGAAACCACTTGGCTTGTCCACCGCTAGAGATCAAATTGATCTCTTTCAATAACTGACCAAGCGTCATGAACTCTGTTTCTAAAAAAATTTTTTGTTTCACATTCATCCCTCATTTTCATGCTAGAAACACCTCTTTATTATACCCTTTTTTAATAGATAAAACAAATTAACTCGTTGTATTTTTCGATTTAAGAAGTTCTAAGCCGTTTTAATTAATTCACTCAAAAAAAAGTAAAAGGTCTTAAAATCGATTTTAAGACCTTTTACCGGAATTGCATATTTTCCAAAATGTTTTCATATTTTTCAAAAAACTTGTGAAACTCGATGAATTTATCTTAGTTTGTCCGCACTGGAGTGATCAATTGAATAAAGGATACATCCCCTTCGCTTGGCTCCAAGGTAAATGGACGAATCGCCGAAATAAATTGAATCTTGATGCTCATATCGCCAAAAGCACGTAACGCATCTTTCATATAGTCAGGGTTGAAAGAAATCTCTAAAGGATCACCGCTGACTTGTTCATAGACCAATTCTTCTTCTACTTTACCGATTTCTGGTGAATTTCCGTAAAGAATGACTGAATTATCGGCAATCGCTAAACGAACGATATTATTACGCCCTTCATGTGAAAGTAAAGATGCCCGCTCGATCGCTGCTAAGAATGTTGGTACGGAAAAAGTAATCTCCGTATTGAAGCTAGTTGGGATTAAGCGATTGGTATCAGGGTAATTTCCTTCCAGCAGTCGAGAATAGAAATACATGGTTGGCGTTTTAAATAAAACTTGATTCTCCATAATGCTGATTTCTACCTCAGCTTCTTCATCGGATAATGAACGAGAAAGTTCAACCAAGCTTTTACCAGGGATAACGATATCAAAATCTTTATCTGCGTTTTCCACAGGAACGATCCGTTGGCTGAGACGATGAGAATCCGTCGCAACTGCTAATAGCTGTCCATTCGACATTGTAAAATGAACCCCAGTAAGTATCGGCCGGCTTTCGTGCTGAGAAACAGAGAAAACTGTCTCACCAATCAATTTTGTCAACATGTGGACAGGTAATTTTAATTGATTTTGCTCCTCTACTACTGGTAAGTGTGGATAATTATCTGCATCTAAACCATTGACTGTAAAATGAGCTGCTCCGGATGTAATCAATACTTGGTGGTTTTCTTGTACTTCCAAAGTAAAGGTCGTTTCTGGTAACCGACGAATAATCTCACTGAAGAAACGTGCTTGTAAAACGATTGTTCCTGTCTCAGTGATCAGCAACTCAGCCTTTTCATCATCTGCCGCCAAAAAAGTTTCAATCGAGATATCAGCGTTACTACCTGTTAAGGTCAATCCTTCATTGTTCAACTCGATTTTTACACCTGTTAAGATTGGGATCGTTGTTTTAGTTGAGATCGCACGTTGAACAGTTTGTAATTCTTGGATGAAACGGGCGCGATTAATCGTAAATTTCATAATGGAACTCCTTTTTTTCATTTTGATTTTTTTTAAGAAGATGGCTATTGTCTTTTTTGCTAAGTTTGATCTGAAGTGTTGTTAGCTGTAAGACTTTTCTTATTTATTTAAGTAATTAAGTAATAAAAGTAGTAGGGCCTGTTGATCATGTGGAAAAACAAGACGAAAGCTTGAAACAGCAAGTTTTCCACTTGTGGAAAAGGTGTGGATAAATAAGTTGCTTTTTCAACTATTGTCCACAAGCTAACCTAACAATAGATTTTTAATCTCTGCTATTTCTTGTTGAATGCTGCTGTCATTCTTCATTAATTGACTAATCTTTTCATAAGCATGGATAACAGTTGTGTGATCTTTACCACCAAACTCAGCACCAATTTTTGGCAAGGAGCTTTCCGTCATTTCTCGAGCTAGATACATAGCGATCTGACGCGGGACCACAATTGTTTTCACTCGTTTCTTCCCTTTTAAGTCTTTTATTTGAATATGGTAGAATTTTGCGACTTCATCTTGGATCTTGCTAATGGATAGCTGCGAGTTGCTGGTTCCCTTCAAACTTTTCAAGGCATCAGCTGCAATGCTAGTTGTTATATCTGCGCTATTCATAGTAGCAAATGCTTGAACGCGTACTAGAGCCCCTTCCAATTCACGAATATTTGAATCGATCTGCCCTGCGATATAACTCAAGGTATCATCAGGAATCTCTAGGTTTTCTGCTTGTGCCTTTTTTCGTAAAATTGCTGTTCTGGTTTCAAGATCAGGGGGAGTTATATCCACTGATAAGCCCCAAGCAAAACGTGAAACAAGGCGTTCCTGCAGCTTTGGAATCTCGTTTGGCAGACGGTCACTGGTTAGAACAATTTGCTTATTATCATTATAGAGATTCTCGAAAGTGTGGAAAAATTCTTCTTGAGTCGCTTCTTTATCAGCAAAAAATTGAATATCATCAACTAACAGCAAATCTACTTTACGATACTCCTGCCGAAATTCTTCAGAGGTCTTATTCTTGATTGAGTTGATAAAGTCGTTTGCGAACGTTTCACTAGATACATATTTGACTTTTGCTTGCGGATTGATTGCTAGCATTTGATGACCAATAGCGTGCATCAAGTGAGTTTTCCCTAGGCCAACGCCTCCATAAAAGAAAAGCGGGTTGTAAAT
Organism: Enterococcus sp. GPZ-007; assembly: GCF_059374735.1. Classification (NCBI taxonomy): domain Bacteria; kingdom Bacillati; phylum Bacillota; class Bacilli; order Lactobacillales; family Enterococcaceae; genus Enterococcus; species Enterococcus sp. GPZ-007. The sequence goes on from NZ_JCAFYN010000001.1 coordinate 354,332, forward strand.
TGATCCAGGTTCTTCAGCTACAACTAAAGCAGCTGCGTGCGCCATTTGGTTACCCTTCCCGATAACAAACGTATCAAAAGTATATTTTGGATTGAGCATCGCACGTTTTGTTGTGCCTACTTTGGGTGTTTCCTCTTTTTCGACAATGCTGACAGGCGGTGCTTCGTCTGGTGTAACGAACAGCGGCATGATCTCATCCCCTGTCACTTTAAAACCGATCTCGACGATTTTTGCGGCCAAATGTTTCTCCCAATAGCGCTTATGCAAATCACTCGTGACTTCGATCGTTAGTTGATTGTGTGTTAAAGCTAAGGGTTTAGCTGTGCCTACCCAGGCATCATAACTGGCAGGATTGAGGTCATTTTTGTAACTGTCCTTCAATTCCTGCCAGAAAGTGTCCAATGAGGTCAAATAAGTCGCCTCCTATTTTAATAAAATTCAGATAGACTTACTTTAGCATTTTTTTTAAAAGTTTTCCACAACCAGAGATGAATTAACAGGCTTTTTCTCTTTTTCCACAAAATGTATAAAAATACAAATCCGTTATCCACTGATAGGCAAAAACATATGCACATTTCTCTTGAAAATTGTGGACATTTCTCTTTATCCACGAAAATTTTCACAAATCTGGTAAAATAGGGCACTTGATAACACAGGTGATAGGAGAGTTATTCACAACACTTATCCACCTTGTGGATAAGTTATCAAAAAGTGGAAAATTTGTGGAAAAATCGTTTGAAAAATCTATGCAAGTTTTTTAACGAAAAAATGTTTTGCACAGTTGGAATGAAATTATCCCCAGATTTTGTGGATAAACTTTTTGCTTAATCATTTGTGAGTGGCAAATAAATTAATGTGAATTATTGAAAAAGACTTATTACTAAAAATCTTGTCTGAAATGTCGCTCAGCTAACTGGCAACTACTGGTAACTAATAGAATATCTCTGAAAAGTTTAGATTCCTTCTAGAATAGATTTTTTAGCATGTAGATATTCAAAAAAGTTTGATAAAAGAAAAAAGTAACCAGAGTTTTTCTGTGTTTTTCATTTCATGATTGACAAACTAGGGGCTGAGTCGTTATAATATTCGGGTATGTCTATGTAATGTTAGCTATGGAGGTGTATTCAAATGAAAAGAACTTATCAACCAAATAAACGTAAACGTCAAAAAGTTCATGGATTCCGTAAACGCATGAGCACTAAAAACGGCCGTCGCGTATTAGCAAGCCGTCGTCGTAAAGGAAGAAAAGTACTTGCTGCTTAAGCCACTGCCGGTCAGTGGTTTTTTTTGTACCTAAAATGAGCTTCTTAAGGAATTTTTCTATTAAATAAGGATGATTCCTCAATTTGAAGTATGGTATTATTGTCAGGTATAGATTTAAAAGAAACGAAGGAAACTAGATGCAGAAAAAATATCGGGTCAAAAAAGAACGAGAATTTCAAAAAGTGTTTGAAGAAGGTGCTTCTTTTGCGAATCGAAAATTCGTAGTTTATCGTCTAGAGCCTTCTGACCAAAAACATTTTCGAGTAGGCTTATCAGTCGGTAAAAAAGTTGGAAACGCTGTGGCACGAAATCAAGTGAAAAGACAAATTCGAGCAGTTTTGCAAGAATTGAAGACAGAATTGCCTCCTATAGACTTTATCGTGATCGCGCGGCCAGCTACAAAAGATTTGCCTCATGATGAAATGCGTTCGAATCTTATACACGTCTTAAAATTAGCAAAAATATTAAGTTAGGAAGGAAACAGATGTAAGTGAAGAAATATAAAAAAATACTATTAATGACAGGATTATTGAGTCTGGTATTCTTGTTATCTGCCTGTGGAACTGGAGAAGTCAGTGCAAACAGTAGCGGCGTGTGGGATCGTTATGTCGTCTATTATTTCGGACAAGCGATCAAAGGGTTATCTTTTGGCAATGTCGGGATCGGGATCATTTTATTCACAATCGTGATTCGGATTATCTTGTTGCCGTTGATGCACTATCAAACAAAGAGCATGCGGAAGACGCAAGATTTACAACCTAAGATCAAAGCGCTTCAAGAAAAATACAGTAGTCGTGATCAGGAGACACAACAAAAGCTACAAGAGGAAACGAAAAAGCTTTATGCAGAAAATAATGTGAGCCCTTACGCAGGCTGTTTGCCGTTGTTAGTACAAATGCCTGTGATGATGGCCTTGTATCAAGCGATTTTACGAATTCCAGAGTTGCGGTCTGGACATTTTCTATGGTTGAACTTAAGTCAATCCGATCCATACTTTATCTTACCAATCCTTGCTGCCGTCTTTACGTTTGCAAGTAGCTATCTATCAAGTATGAGTCAGCTTGAATCTAATGCTTCATTGAAAATAATGAACTTCGCAATGCCCGTGATGATCTTTGTTATGGCTTTGAATTTAGCTAGTGGGCTATCATTGTACTGGGTAATCTCAAATGCTTTCCAAGTACTTCAAACATTGTTGATCAATAATCCGTTCAAGATTCGTCGTGAACGAGAAGAAGTAGCACGCCAGATTCGTGAACGAGAACGCGCACTTGAAAAAGCTAAGCGCCCGAAGAAAAAACGTAAAAAATAAAGATTTCTATTTTCTTTAAAAAATTAAATGCAAAATAAGGAGGTTTAGAAAATGCCTGTTTATGAAGGTCCAACCATCGACGAAGCAATCTCAAACGGATTGCACGCTTTAGGGTTGAAAAAAGAAGCTGTCGAAATTGAAATTTTAATGGATGCGAAAAAAGGTTTCCTAGGAATGGGGAAAAAAGATGCTCGTGTTTCCATCGAACCAATCAAGGCTGAAGAATCTGAAGCTACTCCTGAACCGGTAAAAGAACCAGCTAAAGAACAGTCAGTCAAACCAGAACTAGGAGTAAAAGCAAAGGAAGCTGCTGACCCAGTTGATTCCGCTAGTCAATTAGTTGAATTGGATGAAGATGAAGCTATCAAAGAATTGGCACTTTACTTAACTAATATTACGAGTGATATGGGTGTGCCAGCGCTAGTCAAGATTCAGCATGAAACGAACGGACTGATTGTTATGAATCTAGAGACCAGTAAACAAGGGATGCTGATTGGCAAGCACGGTAAGATATTGAATGCCTTGCAATATCTTGCACAGGTCTTCCTGCATCGTGTCGCGAAAGAAAAATTGTCGGTAGTCGTAAATGTCGGCAACTATCGCCAAAAGCGTGAAGAGGTCTTAACTCGTTTGGCGCAGCGTACTGCAGAGAAAGTAAAAGAAACGGGGCGTCCGGTCTTTTTAGAACCGATGCCGGCTTTTGAACGCAAAATGATTCATTCAGCTTTAAGTAAAGATGAATACATCAAAACGCATTCTGAAGGGGAAGATCCTTATCGCTATTTAGTTGTTGAACCAGCGAAAAAATATTTTTAAATCTTTGAAAAAGTGTTAAGCAGCTTGTTCGCTTAACACTTTTTTTGCTTCTCGCATTTAGTAAAACTAACGATTTGTTTGATTGTATCGATAGTGAAGATAATAGGGTAGGGCGCGTACCTAAGATGGACTAATTTACTTATCCAGTGATTTTTCAAACGAATGGGATTTATGAAAGCATCTATGCCTACTCTCAGATCATCTAAATTAGAGGCGCGACCAATTACTTGTTTAACTCTGTTTCGCGTGGCGAATTATTTTTCTTTATAAAAATTGAAAAAGCGTTTGTTTTTGATGCGAAAGCTTGAATTGTTGAAAGATATATGCTAATCTAGCACCAGAATTTTGTAGAAAAAAGCAGTCAAAGTGCTCAATCTACCTCTTTATCAAGGGGTGGAGTAGGCACTTTTTTTATGTTCTTAATTAATAGGAGGAAAAAAAGTGGCAGAGATTACCTTAGAATTTGACACGATTGCAGCGATTTCGACCCCGCCAGGTGAAGGTGCGATCAGTATTGTGCGTTTAAGCGGCGATCAAGCAGTAGCAATTGCAGACAAGGTCTATCGCAGTGGAAAGAAGTGTTTGCTGGATGTACCTTCACATACGATTCATTACGGACATATTATTGATCCAGAAGAACAACAGGTAGTCGATGAAGTGATGGTGAGCGTGATGCGTGCTCCGAAAACTTTTACGCGGGAAGACATTGTTGAAATCAATTGTCACGGCGGCATCGTGGTGGTCAATCAATTACTACAACTAATTTTACGTTCAGGGGCACGGTTAGCAGAACCGGGCGAATTCACCAAAAGAGCCTTTTTGAATGGACGAGTGGACCTCTCTCAAGCTGAGGCTGTTATGGACTTGATTCGCGCGAAAACGGATCGGGCGATGAATGTCGCGATTAATCAATTAGATGGTAATTTGTCTCATTTGATTCGCCAATTGCGTCAGGAAATTTTGGAAACATTGGCGCAGGTTGAAGTGAATATTGACTATCCGGAATACGATGACGTCGAAGAATTAACTACTCAATTATTACTGGAAAAGGCCCAACAAGTTGGGCAACAAATTGATGCATTATTACTGAATGCCAAGCAGGGAAAGATACTACGAGAAGGACTAAGTACGGCAATCATTGGGCGTCCAAATGTTGGAAAATCAAGTTTATTGAATTATCTGTTACACGAAGAAAAGGCAATTGTAACCGAAATTGCTGGAACGACGCGTGATGTGATCGAAGAATACGTCAATGTTCGTGGTGTACCATTGAAGTTGATTGATACAGCCGGGATTCGTGAAACGGATGACGTGGTAGAACGCATTGGAGTAGAACGTAGCCGTAAAGCTTTAGGCGAGGCAGATTTGATTCTATTAGTTTTGAATCAAAGTGAAATGTTAACTGCGGAAGACAAGGAATTACTAGAAGCGACACAAGGTTTAAAGCGGATTATTCTATTGAATAAAACAGATTTGCCAAGTCATTTAGCGCAAGCGGATATTGAAACCTATCTAAGTGAAGAGGAAGTTTTTTCAATCTCTGTTTTAGAAAAGGCTGGATTGGATCAACTAGAAGAAGCCATCGCTAAGCTCTTTTTCGGAGGTCAAACTGGAGAAAAAGATGCTACTTATGTATCAAACACTCGTCACATTGCTTTGTTAGAAAAAGCGGGACAATCACTGAGTGAGGTTCGTAATGGGATCATGGCGGGCATGCCAGTAGATCTAGTCCAAATCGATATGACGCGTTGCTGGGATTATTTAGGTGAGATTGTTGGCGATAGCGTACAGGATGAATTAATTACACAATTATTTAGCCAATTTTGTTTAGGAAAATAGAGAAGGAGCAACTACATGGAATATCAAGCAGGAAATTATGATGTGATCGTCGTTGGCGCGGGACATGCCGGTTCTGAAGCAGCTTTAGCAGCAGCTCGTATGGGCCAAAAGACCTTATTGATTACGATCAATTTAGATATGGTGGCATTTATGCCATGTAATCCGTCTATCGGCGGCCCCGCTAAAGGCGTTGTCGTACGAGAAATTGACGCACTCGGTGGAGAGATGGGACGTAATATTGATAAGACGTACATTCAAATGCGAATGTTAAACACAGGAAAAGGTCCAGCAGTGCGTGCTTTGCGGGCTCAAGCGGACAAACATGCGTATGCGGAAGAAATGAAACATACGATTGAAAAAGAAGAAAATCTGACCTTAAAGCAAGGTGTAGTTGATCGTTTAGTTGTTGAAGATGGCATATGCAAAGGTGTTGTGACTTCAACTGGTGCTGTTTATTCAGCAAAAGCAGTAATCATTACAGCGGGTACAGCTTTACGGGGCGAAATTATTATCGGCGAGTTAAAGTATTCGTCAGGCCCTAATAATTCACAACCATCAATCAAGTTAGCGGATCATTTACAAGAATTAGGGTTAGAGATTCATCGCTTCAAAACAGGAACTCCGCCACGGGTGAAGTCAGGATCCATTGATTACAGTAAAACAGAAATTCAACCAGGGGATGAAAAACCGAATCACTTTAGTTATCAAACACCAGATAGCCAATATTTAACGAAACAAATCCCTTGCTGGTTGACCTATACGAATCTAAAAAGTCATAAAATCATCCAAAATAACCTTTATCGTGCGCCAATGTTTACAGGGATTGTGGATGGAGTAGGGGCACGCTATTGCCCGTCAATCGAGGATAAAATTGTCCGTTTTGCGGACAAGGAGCGCCATCAATTATTTTTAGAACCAGAGGGACGGAATACTGAAGAAGTTTATGTTCAAGGGTTGTCCACGTCATTACCAGAGGATGTTCAAAATGAAGTGCTACACTCAATCGAAGGTTTAGAAAATGCGGAAATGATGCGGACTGGATATGCTATTGAATACGACATGGTGGCACCTCATCAGCTTCGCCCAACCCTAGAAACGAAAGTAATCGAAAATCTATATACTGCTGGACAAACCAATGGAACCAGCGGCTATGAAGAAGCAGCTGGTCAAGGATTAATGGCTGGAATCAATGCTGCTTTGAAGATCCAGGGAAAAGAACCTTTCATCATGAAACGCAGCGATGGATATATTGGTGTTATGATTGATGACTTAGTAACTAAGGGAACGAATGAGCCATACCGGTTATTGACTTCACGAGCAGAATATCGCTTGATTTTACGCCACGACAATGCTGATTTGCGCTTGACGGAGATCGGACATGAGATAGGTTTGGTGGATGAAGAAGTCTTTCAAGCTTATTTAGTTAAGAAGGCGCATATCGAAGCGGAGATGGCTCGATTACAATCTATTCGACTAAAACCTAACGACGAGGTTCAAAGCTTCTTACGGGCTAAAAACAGCGCAGAATTGAAAGATGGTGTTTTGGCGAGTGATTTCTTGAAACGTCCTGAGATTTCTTATCATGAAATCTTGCAATTCATCCCAGCTAACGATGAATTAACCGAAAAAGAAATCGAGCAAGTTGAGATTCAAATCAAGTATGAAGGCTATATTAAAAAAGCGATGGAAAAAGTAGAGAAATTGAAGCGAATGGAAGCCAAACGTATTCCAGATCGGATCGATTATGAAGCCATTAACGGTTTAGCTACTGAAGCAAAACAAAAATTGCAAAAGATTCAACCAGAAACGATTGCCCAAGCTAGCCGCATCAGTGGTGTAAATCCTGCCGATATTAGTATCTTGATGGTATACGTAGAACAAGGCAAGATTGCAAAGGTAGGAAATGAG